>CAYHCZ010000170.1:0-3251 GCA_964355295.1 uncultured Methanomicrobia archaeon | reverse complement strand
TGATGCTGACGTGGCTGACCAGGGGGTTCCACGCTCAACGCTTATCGCGAGATATATCGAACAGCATTATGCGGACGCTGGGGGGTCTGAGGTGGATTGCGACGTAATCATCGAGGCACTAAAGACTAAACACGCTGATGAGTTAGGAAAGCTCGCGGAAATGCACGAGGCGGAGCATAGGAAGCTCCGTCAGGGCAGCGCCGACGTCATGCAACGCGCTCGGGATGAGCACGAGAAGCAGGTCCAGCGGATCGCCGACGAACACGAGGCAGAAGTGCAGCAGCTTCACGCGGAGTGCGAAAAAAGGGCCGAAGAGACGCGACAGCTGGAGGATGACGTCGAACGACTCGAAAGCATAACAAATAAGCTTGATAGTGAGCTGAAGGCGTCAGAAGCCTCAAAGAATGTCGTCATTACGGGCCTGCAGCACGAGATCGAGCTTTTAAAGCAGAAAGGTACGAACCTTGACAGCACCTTACAAGCTGAGCGGAGCCACAGTTTGGAGCTCAGAAACGATAAAGAACACCTCCAGAAGCAGCTTGAGCTCGTGACGTTAAGACTGCCCGCTCCCAAGGTTGGCTTCTGGGCTAGGTTATTCGGCTCGAAAAAAGGGTAGGAACAGCAACGTTGGTTTCCGGCACCACACGAATATGATTCGCTAAGACGCAGCTCGCATGATCCACAAACCGCGGTGTTCTTGTTGCGCTAACAGTTGGGCTTCATTGAACGTCCCTTTACACGAGATGTCGGGAGTATATGGCTTTGCCTGCGCGTATCCCTCACGCACGAGCTCATAATTAACCAGGGTATCTCCCACAAATACGAAACGAAGCAGGCGAATATATCGATCAGTTTCCCTGACGTCTTTCACGAGCGTGACGTTTTTACCTAAGACAAGTTCTTTGTTCCTGGTGGTCGCTTCAACGCTCATCCACTCGCCCTTTGCCGTGTCTTCCGGCGCGTCGATCCCAATATAGCGCACCGTGTAATCTATATTGTCGATGCTTACGTGAATTGTATCCCCGTCGACGACTTTGGTAACGACGCCAACGCTTGTCCGGTCAGGCGTCGCGTTAATGCACGCAAACGGGCTTCCCGTTGTGAGGACCGGGTTAGGAGTTAATTCCCCGCTCGTGGGCGCTTGCGTGGCGTGTGCTGTGTCGTTCACGTCGTGTTGCGTTAAGCAGCCGCAAGCGGAAACTAAGAGTGTAATAGCAACAATCACGTAAAGCGCTGGCGTTGTGCGCTTCATAAACATAAAACGGAGGGCGATGGCTTATAATGCTTTGTTTGGTTTAAAGAAACGATCGTTCCCGCTGCATTGTTTGTACGCATTGATGTATTCGTTGACACGAGTTTGTGGGCGCTTCCTGAAATTGCGGTCGGCAGGTACCCCTGCACTCGTCGTTGTCGTACATGCTTAAATCGAGCATTACGCTGGCTTTTAATCTATCGTAAGATAATACCTCTACAAGGAAGGCTATCACATGAAAAACCCGGACAGAAAAACAATTACACAACTTGAAGAACTTCCAAATGTCGGCAAGGCCACGGCTGACGATCTCCGAATGATCGGCATTGACGATCCGAAAAAGCTTATAGGAAAAAATCCGTACGAGCTATATGACGCGCTTTGCAGAACCACAGGAAGAAGGATTGATCCCTGTGTTATTGACGTCTTTATGTCTGTTGTTAATTTCATGGAAAGCGGAGAGCCTCGCTCCTGGTGGTCATTTACCGATGAAAGGAAACGAACTCTCTTGGGCGAAGGAAAATCCTACGAGCCTGGGTAAAGGGGATTATTGCTTATTTAAGCTTCTTAGGGCATTCACGTAATCGTTCTTAACACCATTGTTCTTCTCATTTACAACTATACCTTCATATGTTGGCCGAAGTTTATTTCTTATCGCAGGATTACTTTTTGCGATCTCTGTCAGGGCACAGACAGCACATCAGTTTTGCCTTCCGATGTGCCTGATAATGACCGAACGAGGGAAAATTACTTAGCGCTCACCGCACCTTTATTGCTGCTAGCAGCCCATATGTTCACTACGGGAATGTAAGCGCCCACGTTGTAGCAACAAACAAGCATGCCTTAGCGATTGTAAGAGAGGTATTGACTATGGTAGGACTAGATGACCTAAAAAAGAAAGCCGAAGGCGCGATTGATAAAACGAAAGACGTTGCCGGAGAAGCAGGCGAAAAGACAAAGGACGTCGCAGGACAGGCAGGCGAAGAGGTTAAAAAAGCAGGCGAAAAGACAAAGGACGTCGTCGAAAAATAGGGGGTGACTATTGTTTTGCCCTCGCCGCGTTGAAGAGCTGGCAAGCGGGGTTCATTTTTTGTCGCAGATAACGAGTTGTTTAGCTCTGCCGATTATCTGACTAACTCTTTTTCTTAGCATTTGATTCGTCTAAGCGCCAGCAGGTGTTAGGTTATTAAAACTTTGATACAACAGCAGTTTACCTGAAGTGCAATGACCAGGACCTGCACGACGCATATGCTAACGTGCCTTTTTTGCTAGTTGTATTCACACGCTTTATGCTCTTCGTTCTTTCCACCGCGCGTGGCTAACCCATATGACGCAAGCTTTATTTGAGGCGAGTGCATTCTTAAACAGTTCAAATCTGGCAGTGGTAGCTAACGGAAGTGAATATTGATGAATACTTATAGAAAACGCGCGTTTAGTGTGCTTGCAACGGTTGCGGTGGTAGCAGTTACCGTGTTTGGTATTTTTGGTTTGACGGCGGTTCCCGTGTCGGCGCAACATTACCATCTCGCGCTATCCGGTCCAGCAGAGGGCCACGTAGGTGACCGGTTAGAGTATTATGTGCGCGTCCTTGATTGCCCACAGTCAACCAATTACTTGGGGTGCGTCGAAGCTCGAGGTGCGGTACGCTTTCAGTTGGTTGAGAATTTCGCTCATCGTAGTAGAACAATTAACACTCAGGAAATGAGGACCGATACGAATGGCGAGGCTTTAGCCACGTTTTCTTTTCCTCACGCAGGCAATTTTAGCGTAATCGCGGACATGGCCAACATTGAAGGCCTGGAAGATTGGTCCAACGATGTGCACGTAATCATTACCCCTATAACCCCGAGTTTTGTAGGAATAGAACCAGGACTATTAAATCCGATAGATGGTAATGGAAACGATACGGGTAACGGAAACGACACGGTAGCAGATGGCGATGGACTGCTTACCGGAGATGGACTCGAAAACATCATCTCACAGGCCGGAGAGGGAATAT
>CAYHCZ010000169.1:0-3280 GCA_964355295.1 uncultured Methanomicrobia archaeon | reverse complement strand
CTATATTGCGGTCTAACGCAGCAGAAGACAACAGTATATTACTGTTCCTACTGAATCAAAAGCAGCAGGTAGTGTCATTGTAGAAGTTATAGTTCTGATTACGCTTGGCAAGGCCGCCTGCAAGATAGGATAATACCATTCACTGTGACAAGCGTCCGTAACAACAACACTTATCTCCTTAGTGTGCCTTTTTATATGTTTTAGAAAAACAGCGGTCACTACTACTGCCGCTGCCAACGTGAAAAGAGGTGGCTCAATTATGCGTTTTTCACCTGATAAACCATTCGAGAACCGTGAACACATAGTATGGGAAATTGGGTTTGGTACTAAGTTTGGGACGTCTGCTATAATTGTCAGCTTAGTATTCGTTGTTTTAGGAATCATTGGAGATCTCCTAGACATGAAACTCGGTTTGGGATCGACATCGTGGCTGCTTGTCGCCGTTGTCTTGGCCGTGGCATCCTTGGTTCCTCACATGCATGGGATCCTGGCGAAGCAATTGCTTGGCATAGAAGTAATCAAAAAAGAGCAAGCTTAATTTCTCTTTTTTATACGCCTCCACGCTAGAACGGCCCCGACTCATAGATCCGCTGAGCAGGACCGCCGCCGCTAAGTTGTTTTATTTACAGCCCAACCTTTCACTAAGTTCCGAAGTATAGCAAGTCGTGTGTTTCGCAGCGTTGGCAGTATAAAGCTTCGCGATTTACCGACTCCCCGCACTTCTCGCAATAGTTAGCTTCAGACGGGGGAAGTTCCGACTTTTCTTGGGTTTTTAACATAATATCAGTCAAGCTTCCAACTTTATGTCCCTCCATACTGCAAATAGACTCATACACGTGCTCAGGCAACGGATGCTTGTAGTGCTCCAATCCACGCCAGAAACGCCGTTGGTTAGTATGTAATTCTTGTTGCTTTGATCCCGTTGCAGTATATCGCCCTGCTGATCCCAAAACTTTCTGAGTCTCCAGGCACGAAGTGGACTCCAACGTTTAGCCCTACAACGCTATCCGCGACTTCGACCACTGCGCCACGAAGAACGCGGCGAAGTCAGCCCTAACGCATGCAGAGTCTGGTAGAAAGGGGGGTTTTACCCACAGTCTGTTTTATGATCTAACGCACTTTGAAACGAAACGAGAAGAGAGGGGTGATAGGGTGCATTTACCCTATGCCCTTTTGTATTTCAGAGTTGCTTCACCCCCTTACCGAGGTTTAAGAGCTGCGGGTAGACATGCCCCTGCGCGTTGCAGTTCGTGATCCAGTCGTTGTTATCAGGATGCTTTGCCGGCGAAGCACAGCCATCGGTCTTCGCAAGGAGGTCGTTTTGGAGCTGGTCTAACGCCGCCTTGTAGTCGCCCGCCTTGATGCTGTTTTTCACTGAGTCGAGCTTGTTGATCATGGCGTTCTGTAGGTTGGACGCCGCCTTGTTGTCGCCCGCATAGATGCTTTTAGTCACCGCGTACTGTTCGCTCATTGTGGCTTTCTGTTGGCCGGGATTCTTAAAGTCGCTTGCCTGGAGCCCGCTGATTGTGTCCTGCACGTGCTGGACGTCAGCGATGACCGACTCCGGTGTCGGTGCCCCTAGTTTGATAAGGTAGACGTCGTATGAGCCGGCGCCGAACGAATCCGTAGCACCAGCGACGATGTACCCGCCGTCAGTGGTCTGCTGGACGGAGTACCCCCCGTCTTCTTCACTTCCGCCAAATGTCTTGTTCCACTGTTCAATGCCGGTCGCATCGGTCTTGACGATGAAGAGGTCGTGCAAGCTGGTGACGTCCGAATATACTTGACCGGCAACGATGTACCCGCCGTCAGTGGTCTGTCGGACTGACCAGCCAATGTAACCATCTCCAAACGTCTGAGACCACCGTTCGTCCCCGTTCGAGTCGGTCTTGACGAGGTAGAGGTTGGAAATGCCGGTGTCGCCCGACGATGTGCTACCGGCGACGACGAACCCGCCGTCAGAAGTCTGCTGGACCGATATAGCGTCATCATCACCACTTCCGCCAAACGTCTTGTGCCACTGTTCGTCCCCGTTCGAGTCGGTCTTGACGAGGTAGAGGTTGGAAATGCCGGTGTCGCCCGACGATGTGCTACCGGCGACGACGAACCCGCCGTCAGAAGTCTGCTGGACCGATATAGCGTCATCATCACCACTTCCGCCAAACGTCTTGTGCCACTGTTCGTCCCCGTTCGAGTAGGTCTTGACAAGGTAGACGTCCCTATAACCGGCGCCGAACGAATCCGTAGCACCGGCGAGTATGTACCCGCCGTCAGTGGTCTGCTGGACGGAGCTCGCTATTTCATCATCACTTCCGCCAAATGTCTTGTGCCACTGTTCAATGCCGTTCGCATCGGTTTTGACGAGGTAGGCGTCATAATTGCCGGCGCCGACATCCGTATACCCAGCCATGACGTACCCGTCAGAGGTCTGCTGCACCGAGGTAAAGTAGTCATTAGCACTTCCGCCAAAGAGCTTGTGCCACTGTTCGTTGCCGTTCTCATCGGTCTTAACGAGGTAGGCGTCGTAATAACGGGCGCCAAAAGAAGTCGTATAACCAGCGATGACGTACCCTCCGTCGGTGGTCTGCTGGACCGACCAACCGTGGTCATCGCTACTTCCGCCAAATGTATTGTGCCACTGTTCAATGCCGTTCGCATCTGTCTTGACGAGGTAGGCATCTGTCATGCCGGTGCCGAATGAGTCCGTGCCACCGGCAATAATGTACCCGCCGTCTTTAGTCTGCTGGACCGACAAGCCATCGTCCCAGCCACTTCCACCATACGTCTTATCCCACTGGGTTGATGGCGGTAGCTGCTCTCCTGCGATCCTTGTAGTGCTGGCTAATCCAAACACGGAAACCACCATAAGGGTCACGAGTAATATTGATACGAATTGTCGTTTCACTCATCATCACCCCCATATCAGCGACCGCCTCTCGTCAGGCAGTCTCTAAAGGTGAGGTTTTCGTTAAAGAAAAAAATAAACAAAAAGAACAAACAGCGCCACGACTTAAGCGTTTGTAACGAGCACATGTTACAGGCGCGTCACACATTCAGATGCGAAGGCGTGGACAACGATAAGTTCGACCGTTTCACGGCCATTCGTAATGCGTGCCAATAAATACGCTCAAAAGATGGGCCTATACAGCTGAGGTGATCTCACAACCTAAGCGCACAGAGCCAATAGGTCGTGGACGAGCGTCTGATTGGTCTAAAACAGCGCTGGAAGAAGCCCTTACCAACCGGAGCAAAGCGATTATTCACCTTGACGGGCTATATG
>CAYHCZ010000168.1:0-3291 GCA_964355295.1 uncultured Methanomicrobia archaeon | reverse complement strand
GGGCATACGCTTGATAGAGATTACGTCTTAATCGAAAAGAGAATGCAAGATACTGTTGTCGCAATCAACGATTTTTTCACACTCAAGATTCAGCTACACCGGAGCCATCCACATAGTCCAATGACTGCACATCGACGCTTATAAGGCTATAAAACGCTCTTCTTTTCCCGAGGGGGTCACCGGCTTGTCAACGATTCTGGTTGTTTACGAATCAAAATATGGTAATACGAAACGTGTGGCTGAAACTATCGTCGACGGGATGCAACGCGTCGAAGGAACAGAAATAGCACTAAACGAGGTCAAAAAAGTCGATCGCAAAGCGATTACGAGCTATGACGCAATTGTGTTCGGCGGTCCTACTCACTTCGTCGGATAACTCTCCTTGTATGACCGTCAGATGATCGTGCGTTATTGTAAGCTTTGGGGGGTTGCGGGCATATGCAATAACGTCGTATCCTTCCGCAAGTGCCTGTCCGACCAGTAATCTTCCCACGTTCCCCGTAGAACCGAAAACAGCTATGTTCATGATTCGCTTACCTCAAAATCCAGGACAGTCAAAATTTGCATGTATCAACGAATTTGTAATTAACAGATGCTCGACTACCCTACGAGATGTTCCTATTTAGCTTAGTCGCGCGCGGCTAATCACACTTTTTAGGGTTTGCGGCGCTTCTCCCACAAGGCAGGCACATATGCTAGATACGCTATCACCGCGATGACGGCAGTAAGCAGGCCAAGACGGATCTCAACGCTCCAAAATGCAACTATTATCAGCACAGCAATGAGGAACGCGATGGCAACGTTTTCCCTTACGTTCTTCATAGGAACTAAATTTCCCCTTGGAAGTATAAAAAAGGCAACTCAAAATGTGCACATTACACATGGTGAGTGTTGACGTAACTATTTCCATTCTTTAGTAGGAAATCGAAAAAAGAAATAACGAGCTAGGAGATGGGGAGAGGTTAAACGGAACATGTTATGCTATATAGAGAATAGAACTGAGTTCACTCTTCGTCCTCATTTTTATAATTAACAATCAGACAGAGAATGCCGAAAAGCAATCGCAATAATCGTGAACAGGGGATCTGCGAGCGTTGCGCCTGACATTACGAAGTGCGATATGCGTAAAAAGCAGAAATGCCTTCATAAAGGATAGTATATTCAGAGCGGGCTGAAGAACGGCGCTTTCGCTCATCCGGCGGAGAGTGTTATTACACATTCCTCAGGCAGCAACGATAGGAGATGCTTTACCCCGCGCAGCTTGAAAAGGTATTTGATGAGATCTAAGGCCTGGCTGCGGTTTATCCAGTATCCTGCCTCATGGAGTCTGTCAAAGCCCGTAAGTGCCTCTCCGATGGCTCGTTCCATAACGCGAGATATGGATTCTGCGAACTCTTTTTCTATCGGCAGTGTTTCTGCAGCCTCATCAACAAAAATGGCCTCCAGTTTCTTTCTCTCAACAGCAGTGCCTTCAAAATAGATCGACGAGACAAGATAATTATGGTTCTGTCTCCTGATATCGCTGTAAAAGTCGGTCAGGTCATCGATCACCTGGAGGGCCATGCCGATAGAATAGATGCCCCTGTCCACCTGCTCAAGTTCTGCGGAATGTTCCTTTTCAAGGATACGTGGCGCAACAAAAGCAAGCCGCAGAAGATTGCCGCCCTTATACATATGCACCGAAGAGAGGATCTCGGCAGGGGGCAGAATGCGCGAAATGCCGCCCTCTTCTGTTGCCTCTTCTTCGCCGATAAGAACCATGGCTTCGAAAATCTTCTGCTGCACGAGGTATTTCTCTTCCAGTGTTATGAGCCGGTCCTTCACTGCCTCGTCCAGCACCCTGAAGAGGAAACGGTGGAAAAGCAGGATATGCATCACACTCTTGAACCGCGTCGCTTTTTTTGAAAACCGGAGCGGCAGCAGCTCCTTATATTCGTCGTCAAGGATATTATCCGTGCCGGTCACAATTCCCCTGATCGAATGGTTCATGATGCCGTACATAATGCGGCGGGAACAAGGGATGTTCAGCGCACGGTAGATGCTCAGGAACAGGATCGAGAAAAAATTCTTCTGCGCGTATTTGAGCATGCCAGGCTGAGGCGCATCACGTTTGATATAACGTTCGTCAAGTGTCTCACGGAGAAGACGGCGCACCTCTTCTTCCGCCATTTTATGCTCATTGATCGAGGGATAAAATCTCCGCAGTTCGGTCAGAGACATCATAGGTTCTTCCTTCCAAATCTGTTTAACCAGAGTTTTGTAATCTTTCAATGTATAGGCAGATTTAGTCATTTTGCCCCTCACTGAGTCTTTGTAGTGTTGGCAAGGCTAAATTAATTGTTGGAATTTGTCTTACGTGAAGCTTCATATAGCTCATTTACTTTTTTGCATCCATCATTTAAGGGGGGTTATAGAAACACAACTTTTCCGGGACTCCTTTAGAATACTTGACGCATCCCCAGCATTGACTAAACAGCCGCACGCCGTGTTTATCTCTATAGGCTTTGCATAACTCAGCTGCTCTTTCCAGAGGGATTGAGATCTCTGATGGCATGTTCAAAGCTATTCTTGTTTTGTCAATTTAGTTTTTTTTTCTACTATGACGCGTATATAACATTGGAAAGACACAGAATGCGCGGTTGCTCAAGAAATATGAGGGGGGAAAACAAAGCATGATTACCAAAAGAGACGATAGGCGATGGAAAGAGACGGGAAAAGCGTCTATCGAGGTCACGCACGACGTCCTTACCGGCAAGGACTTTATGAGAAGTTTGACGGGAATGTCGTTTTATGGCCCGCAAAACGTGAAACAAGATCCGACCGTCATGGGGGTTCAATCGGCGTGGGATCTATTCGTTGAGGATAAGATCACGTCGAGAGCGAACAAGGTCGTCGGAGTTAATTCATTCTTTCAAGTTTTGTGAGCGATGCGGCCTCGCTTTGAGTACTGGGCCTTCTTTTACTGATTCGACACGTGCTAATCATGGCGAGCTGACGCATCTGACGCTTAATGAAACAAGTCAAGCTAAGCGATCAGCGGAGAACGAGAGAGGCACATCGTCCCGCTGGAAGCGCGCCCTCCTCGATCGATCAACGCTCACTCTTCTCGCGTCCAACGTACTCGTCATCGCTTTCGCTATTAACGAAAAATGGAATCTCGTAACGCTGCTATGGATTTACTGGGCGCAAAGCGTTATCATCGGCGTGTTCACCGTATGATTTTTACAACAATTCTTTTTTATCAAAATGTTACTGGCTTGTTACAATTTCCACATATTGTAGCAAGACGAT
>CAYHCZ010000167.1:0-3310 GCA_964355295.1 uncultured Methanomicrobia archaeon | reverse complement strand
CCCTCGACCACCGGCTTAGAAGGCCGGTGCTATATCCTGACTAAGCCACGGGCCCTTGATTCACATACTCGTAACTCATACTTATAGTGTCTTAAAAAAAGCGATTAAGCAACGCAGCTGCATTTTAGCCGTTCCGACCGTTTAAACGTTATTTCAAGAGGATAGAGTAAGTGCTTGTAAGGTACTCTAGGCGCTAACGACCATACCTTAAAGCGTCATAAAGAGCCACCGTATGCATTAGTTAATCTAGAACTGTCCATTTTACGCTGAGATGCTTCAGCGACCTTCATAGTGGCATACTTCAGTAGTCTCCACGGCGAGGATCTTCCCTGGACCTTCATCCTCAATCGCGCGCAGTCGGCACGTCTGCTCGCGCAGTTCAAGCTGAACACGGGCTGACATGAGTTCGCGTTCTTCATAGAAGTCGCCAACGCGGTGTCTAACTTTTTGCATTGTAATGGTTTTATCGCGTAAGCGCGCCAGAACACCGGTCGTACCGATCGCAACATCGTGACGGCTCGCGTCTGTCACGAACAATGTATCACCAACGTGAGCTTCGAAAACAATGGGAATATTGTGAGCGCTGCGCAACTCAAATGTCCTCACGCGCTTTTTGACGAGATCGTCGATTCTGTCTTTTGATATGCCGGTCAAAGCTAAATGTCTCATTTGCTCACCCATACATAACCTGAGTTGGCCCTTTTGTTTCCACTTGTTCCGCCCCTTGGACCTGTTCTGCGAGCTTGTGTAGCTCTGTTTCGATCTGATCTGCCTCTTCAACTAGCTTCTGAGTACTGATATTTAACTTCATTAAGTCGTTTATAACGTCAATTACTCGAGCTGCAGCACGAGGATCGGGGGTCGGTCCCTGGGTTTCGCCCAAGAGACAAAGTGCTGGAAGCTTACTTATGGAGCTCTCATTCATTAAACTCCCCGCAATTCCTGAGATACTTCCGGTGACTAACGTCTCGGTTTTATCTTTTACGAGATCGAGTTGTTCGGCGCCGGTTGCTGCAACAAAAACCGTGCGCTGCTCGCGCATGGTAGCAATGCCAGCAATTGGTATGTTAAGTCTCGCGTTCAGGCTCTGCGCCCAGTTAGTAATCGTTTTCCCGATATCATTAGCTATCATCGGATGAATGAGGATATCCGAAAGTATGACAATGAAGTCATGTTGAGGGTCTTCATATACTCTGACAGGGGCGTACGCGATTCCGTCATAGAGCACCGTAATGGGCGGAAACAGGCGAGACTCGATGGTCCCGATCTGCTTCATTTTGAGCTCTGATACTATTTGTGTCGCCACGATGTTACCAACAAGTCCGATACCAGGGAACCCCTCAAGGATCACCGGATTTTTTGAGCTCACCGCTTCTTCAACGATTATGTTTACGTATTCGTTGTCAGTCGTTCCGGCTTTCATAGTTATATCAGCTTCCTCAATTGTCACTTCTTAAACCATAATCCATTACAGAGTAAATACTTTATCGACTCATTCCACCGGCATCCCTTGATCACTTTATACCGGCATCCATTAATTGTTGCAATCCAAAGGGCTTATAAATAATATGCTTTTAGAGCACCTATAACGAGCATAACTTAGGGTGTGATTACAGTCCAAGAATATGTGTTCAAACGTGGCTTCAAGAAAGGGGCCCACAAGCGCATTTTAGAAGCTCTCAAAGACTGCTTTGGTGTAGACGTCAAAGAATACGACGAAGAATACGTTTTAAGCTACGGGGCACTGCGAAAGCTAACAATACGTATAAGTGATACGTTGCTCGTCGAAACCGAATCTATGGACGGTGTCCCAAACGAGTTGATAGTCGATACAAATGCGCGATTCCGCTGTTTTCTAGAGAGGGCAACCGGGTACACCGCAAAACAGCGCGCAAAAAAAGCTCAAGAAGCGGTAAAAAGCACCCAATAACGTTAATTTTCCCTTCTCTTCATCTATTCTATTCAACGTAGATTGCGGGTTTCGCCGGAAGTGCTCGTCGTGCCCTATTCTCGGGATCGTACGTCTCGGAATTTTCCACGAAGATGCATACACGTTTTCCAAATCTTCGAGATAGATACTCCTGAGCTTCAAGCAGAGCCTCAGATTCAGCCTCAAAGCCAAGCATAGTCTTAGAGGCAGGTTGCTGAGAAAGTGATTTCACAAGATCGGGTGCGATCTTAGCTATATCTTTCAAACGCGTGTGCAGATCTGGATCTTCTTTGGCTCGCGCCATAATTTTTTTAAGCGAACGGTCGTCTAACCCGTGCACTAAGTCGTAGAGATGGTACTTCCACGCTGACGCAAGATATATGAAAACTGTTGCAGTCTCCCGTTTTATCGCAGCTTGTATGTTGGAAATGTCATCAATTACCCCATCAAGGAAGCGCTTTTGCACAAGCGTTTCAGCATAAAGGTTATTATATTCTGGAAATGCCGCCAACGAAATATAGCCAACTTTGTGCATTCTCTCCCATAATTCTTCAGCAATATGTGGAATAACCGGAGCGAGCACGCGAAGCCATACATCAAGGATGTCGAAGAGCACGCGACGCTTCTCCTCACCATTTAAAATCATAGACCTGTACTCGTCGACCCGGTTTAGCTGCTCAAAAAATACTTCCGTAACGTACTTTCTGTATGAGAATTGATGCGCTGCTTCAGAAGCCCGTACTACCATAGAATTAGTGGCTGCTAAGATCCATCTGCTCGCAAATGAGAGCGCCTCGTTATACTGCGCCCGTCCCGCCTCGATATCACTATTTGCTGCGTGCCAAAATCGTAAAAGCCTTTTTTTGACCATCTCGACTTCGTTTTCCCTCCAATCTACCGTCGAATTGAGATCCGCGATGGAAACGAGACAGAGTCTCACGAGGTCCGCACTGTAGACCTCTGGGACAGTGGCAATGGGGATTACGTTGCCCCTACTCTTCGACATCTTCACCCCTTCACGAATCAGAAGCTCGTTTAGGGTTACGATTCGTGGCCAGCATACCTTAGGAAAGATTATCGCATGATGGAACAGGAAGAAGCTCAAATGATTGGATATATGGGCGACGGCGGTATGCCTGTGATCGTTGGGGTACCAATAGGTAAACTCCTTTCGCGCCGCCCTCAGCATCTCCTGAGATAAACCTGTTTGCTGGCTTATGTGCGTCAAATCGCCTTTGCCGAGGAAGATATAATTAAAGGAAGCTGGTGTGAGCTGCTCTGGATCGCACTCCCGTAGGTGTTTAATGACCGTATAAAGCGCCATATAAATTACGGAATCAGAAAGTGGCTCAATGATCCAATGCTCTTTGGAGAATGGAA
>CAYHCZ010000166.1:0-3364 GCA_964355295.1 uncultured Methanomicrobia archaeon | reverse complement strand
TGCACTGGTATTTTCCGATTCGACTGCGATCAGCTTGTTTCGTACTTGGCTATACAGGCGCTTTAGTCACTTTCGATTCAATACTCCTCATGATGGTCGTAGCTTTGCTCAGCCATGAATTCTGCTGTGCAATCCGTCGTCTGGATGCTTGCCAACTCTCCGAGTCCTGTGTGAGGAAAAAGCGTATGGCCTCCACAAACTCATCTGACGTTGACGCTGTCTTCAATAGGTGCCCGTCGGCATAGTGCTCAAGAGTTTTCAAGCGGGTCGCGACGACGGGTTTACCGAGAGCGAAATATTCATATAGCTTAACGGGATTGGTCGCGTCCGAAATCGGCCCTGACTTAAAAGGAATGATGCCGACATCAAATAGATTCACGTATGAAGGTATTTGCGCGTATGGTTTGGCCCCCAAAGTGTAAACATTCTTGGGCTTGTTTTTGAGGAGTGTCTTAGCTCTTGGATCAAACGGCCCCACTAAGATGAAGTCAACTTCAGCTAATTCTTTAGCCGCATTATAAACAAGGTCAAGATCGATCCACGAACTCAGAGCGCCGATATATCCAACAATTCTTCTGTTATTTTTCGCATAATCTACGATGCGATGCGACTCTTTGTTGCAGACGAAGAATTCGCGGTCAGCACCGTTCGAAACCACTACGACCTCTTTGTCACTTGCAGTCGCGAGCGTCTCTTGTCTTAATACCTCAGCGGTTGCAAAAACTACGTCGCTTCTCATGACTAGCTTTTCATGTTGCTTTTTCGTGGCTGAGTGGCTAAAGAACGTCGCGGAAACGTCGATGGCATCCAAGTAATCGTAACATACAAGATCAAACTCGTTTTTTGAAATAAAAGGCTCCCAGAAAGGAGCAGCAACAATTGCCACTCGTTTTTGAGAGCTGCCACAACGCTTGTTGAGGGCCTTAACGACGGAGAAATTGCATATCTCAAACGAAAGGGGATTTTCGAACATCCACTGAGGCAGGCGGTACCTGCCTATGCCGCGTGGGGGGTATAGACACCCCTTTATGACGTGTGAATCGGTCTCGGCTGCTTCATTGAAATCTTTTATTCCTATGGATTGCAAGACTGTTTGGAACAAGGCTGCAACCGCATCAGCAAATACTGGGAAGTCAAAATAATAGAAGTCAAATGAATCTTGAAAATGGGATCGCCACATGCTGAATAGATGTTGCGGACGCTGGTATAAACTGTCGTAAGGAATGCACGAGAAGTAAAACACCGCAATCCTATTTTTTGCCGTTTCTGACATTTCTATCCTACCGCTACAGGCCAGACGATTGAAGAAAGGGTCACGAACGTCCTCACAGGACGGGCCGGCTTTCATTCAATTTCTCAGACACAAGACCATATCAAGTTCACGGATCTGAATAAACGGGCTACTCACGCGCAGGTAGAAGGTTGAGAATTACTTCATTTAACGTTTTGGTTACTACGTCCCAAGAGTAGTGCGCTTCAATGAGTCTCCTCGCATAGTAATCGACGTCCACCCCAACAGGTATCACAGTACAGCGTATTTGTAGATTCAACGACTCAAGAAGCTGTTTGTCTCGCTGCATAACGACTAGACACGCGTCAAACTTCTCATAAATACGCTTCTCATATGTTCGATTCAGCCCATATCGGATATATACAATTCTTTCTAGTCCTTTGGAATTCGCAAATACCTGGCTGTGCCAGTCGGACATAGCGTCAAAAGGCTGCACGATCTTTGGAGTATCGACGTCAACGACGTAATTTGCCATCTGCCTCGTAGAAAAGATGAGATCGAAATTGTTCTTTTTAAGGACCTCCTTTAACGTCTGATCCATTCGATGGTCGTAATAATAATCTAGTTCGTTCACATATAAACCGTGTTTTTGGTTCTTTGGCAGGTTCAAAATACTGTTTTTGAGCGCTTTAAAAAGTAGTTTTTTATGAGAATTCCATTGAATCCTTATCAGATTGGCGTTAGTCCCCGGTGGAACCTGTTTTTTTAACTGGGTACGGTCTGATGACGCAGTCGATTTAGGTAACAAAAGTTCGCTGCAAAATGTTGCGCTTCCTCCAACTCAAGGCACCAATCTCTTTAAGACAAGGTCATTATTTCTGTTGGTCAGAGCAGATATAGCAATTTTTATAGAAGTTGTGCGTCAAGGGGATCGCAAAAAGCGCCATCTTTATAAAGGTGCACACAACCAGACAAAGGTGTCATCAATGTCTTCCAGAAGTGCAAAAACAACACCTCGTGCATTTGTGCTGGCAGGAGATCTTATCAAGTCGTTTATCGGCACGAATCGCACGTTTCATATCTTAAGTGGAAGGTTAAAAGGTAAAAAATGGATCATTGGTGCTGGTACTTTAGCCCACGTAGCCGGGATATTTAAAGAAGCCAAGATGGACAAATTTGACGAGCTAATAACGGAATCGAGCGTAGTTTATGATATCGGCGCCCAGAACGGTTGGTACACGCTTATAGCATCAGAGTTAGTCGGACCTTATGGCAAAGTGATTGCATTTGAACCTCTCCCTCTGATGGCACAGTATCTAAAAAAGCACATTGAAATGAACCACTGCAATAATGTACAAGTTATTGAAGCAGCGGTTTCAGACAACGATGGCACTGATACCTTTTTTGCAACTAAAGATGGCACACTAGGCGCTGTTTCTGTGCCAGGCTTGGGCCACACAGAGAGATCAACGGTAAAGACAATCAAGCTCGATTCGCTCTTGAATAAAGGAGCGGCCCCCCCACCCGACTACGTGAAGATAAACATCGAAGGAGGGGAATTGCGAGCGCTAAATGGGGCTGAGTCTACTCTTGTCGATTTTGCGCCAACAATATTCTTGGCAACTCACAGTTATGATCTTTGCGTAGCTTGTTCTGACCTGTTGATTTCGAAAGGCTACGCTCTCGAGAAGATTGGAACAAGTAAGTTCCATACACGGGAGTGTATTGCGCAAAAAAAATGATCCTGTGCTGAATGTAGCAAGCGACAAGCCGATCTCACTCAAGAGCGGCTCTTTATCGGAAAAGGGCTTTGCTTTAGTCTAAAACGATGAAAAAGCCCTTCCAGCCAACTCCAGCTTGGAAGTTGACAGCACAACTTGCTGAGATCAAGAGCCATGGTTTTACTGCATGAGAGCGATCGCGCTGACCGATGAGGCTGTCATGTATGCATTACGACAAACATTGTTCTCGTCTTGAAATGATTGTTGAGGGAGCTTTCGTCTATCTAGCGCGAAATTGCCCGCATCTCGTGAAAGCAACGTTTAAACAAAGGGTGAGATTGGAAGTAAGTAGGCATTCTCAAGTTCCGTGAACTCTGAATAGGAGAATTACTCACTCGCACGTAGAACATTG
>CAYHCZ010000165.1:0-3393 GCA_964355295.1 uncultured Methanomicrobia archaeon | reverse complement strand
TCATCGTCTGGATCAACCTCGCTGGCGGCGACAGTGAGTACGCGGCGGCCTTGGTTGCCCTGAACTCAATTATGCAGGTTCTCTTTTACTCAGCGTATGCCTTCTTCCTCATCACGATCCTGCCGCAGTGGCTTGGGATCACTCAAATAGCGACCGTGGTAAACGTGTCAATCGTCGAGATCGCGAAGACTGTGGCCATATACCTCGGCATTCCGTTCGTTGCGGGGGTTGTTACTCGCTATTTAGGGTTGAAACTCAAAGGGCGGGAATGGTACGAAACACGCTTCGTCCCAAAGATCGGACCTGTTTCGCTCATAGCGTTGTTATACACTATCATCATAATGTTCTCTTTGAAGGGGAACCTCATTATATCGCTGCCACTTGACGTCGTGCGGATTGCCATCCCATTGCTCGGCTACTTCATAGTGATGTTCTTCGTCCCCTTCTTTATCTGCTGGCGAGTAGGCCTCGATTATCCAAAGACGGCCACACTCGCGTTCACCGCGGGAAGCAACAACTTCGAGCTTGCCATAGCGGTGGCGGTCGGCGTCTTTGGCTTAAATTCCGGTCAAGCGTTTACTGCAGTGATCGGGCCGCTGATTGAAGTGCCCGTCTTAATCAGCCTGGTCAACGTAGCCCTGTGGTTCTCCTCGAAGTATTTTACCTCCATCGGAGAGTCAACCGCGAAACGTTCTAAGCATAATTAGCGATTAGCAGGCGACCCCACCGATGCGCCAAGTAAATTCTCACAAGGCATTTACGGTTAATGTTGCTGAAGCTGCCTGCGACACGTGTAGGAATTATGAATAAGTAAACAATCCTGTTCCTGTGCACGCACAACGCCGCACGCTCGCAGATGGCTGAAGGGTTCGTCAACGCACACTTCGGCAAACGATATGTAGCGCGCAGCGCGCGAAATCATTGAACGAGTTTGATGACACGCCCTTTGACTATGTCGTTACTATGTGTGCTGAAGCTGCAGCGAACTGCCCATTCTTCCTGGCGGAGCAAATTACCTGCATCATCCCTTCGACGATCTGGAAGCAGTTGCGGGATCAAACCCCGAGCATTGTGCGTCTTTCAGAAACGTGCGCGACCGAATTGGAGTGTGAATCGAGGCCACATTTTCTCATGATCCGTGAGCCTCTAGCAATATCTGTCGAATATGATTAAACGCTAAAAAATCAGAGCTAGTTTGAGTGTAGTCGTTTCAATTACGAGTTTTTTCGTTACGAAGTGTGCGACTTGCGACACGAACCTGCAGCTATATATAATATATTAATATACGCAAATATGTTGATGCACGGGAACTAAACGACCACAATGAAGAGCGTTACTGGGCTTGTATGTATGAAAGCGACTATAGGACTCTCGATTGCGCTTATAATATTGTTGTGTAGCTCGGCCATTATCTCTGTGGTGGCGCAAACACCATCGCTTTCGACAACTACATCGAGCGCAAAGTATACTCAATGGCCAGTAAATTTATATGAATTTTACAGAACCGACTGCCCGCATTGTCAAGCGATAGCGCCAACGATAGACGCGCTGGCACGTCAATACCCCACCCTCCACGTCTATAAGATTGAAACCCAAAATGACGCAAATTACAGCCTTTTCGTCCAAAAGTTCCTGCCAGCATATAATTTGACGATTGATTCTGTGCCAACCATCTTCATCGGCAAAAAGGCCTTCCAAGGGGGTGAGGAGTCAATTTCCCTAGTGCAAGCGGAGGTTGCGAGGGCCGTCAATACTGGTGCAACAGGTCCAGGCGATCAGATAATGGGTAATGTCGTACCGACCCCAACACCTACACCGGGGACGAATAATATTACTAGTAACGCAACTACGTCTGATGACGGGACAGAGGTTCAAGGTGATTTTCCCCTCCCCCTATTTATCACGACAGGGATAATAAGTGGGCTGAACCCATGTGTTTTTTCTGTACTCATCTTCTTGATGGGAACACTCGCGCTAACTGGTTCGCGCGCAAGGGCCCTTGCCATTGGGGTGGCATATATAGCAACGGTGTTTTTCGTATTCTTCCTTTCAGCGCTAGCCGTCGTGCAGTTTGTCCGAATTATAGGCGCTTCGAATCTACAACTAACGAAGACGTTGATTGGTGTCTTTCTCTTAATCGTCGGGATCGTGTCCATCAAGGACTTCTTTTGGTATAATCGCTGGTTTAGTTTCAAGATCCCGACGTTTACAAAACACAGCATCAGCTATCTTGGAAAAACCGGTTCATTTATTGCGATTATCGGGCTCGGTTTTATCGCTACGATTGCAGCTTTACCCTGCACGATCGGTCCGTTCACTTACTTCTCGACGACATTTCTAACCAGTATGACTACGATGCAAAATTACCTCTACACGGCCCTCTTCTCATTTGCGTTCGTTGTACCAATGATCATCGTCTTCATTGCGATATATGCCGTTAAGGTGGGCACAGACAGGGCTGAAGCTTGGAGACTTAAATCAGCGAGATATATGAGGCTTATAGCCGGGCTTCTGATGGTAACATTTGGGCTCCTGCTCGTCTTCAGAGTGTTCTGATGCATCGGCTGTGGTGGATTTGTTACGAGACGCTTCTAAAGGCTCATAGGGATTCGTAAAAGCGCTCAGCGACAAAACCGTAAAGACAACCATAAGAGGATTGCTTGTTGAAAAAAGGAGAAAGGAGAACGAAAATGACAGAAGAGAAGCAAATGATTGTTGATGAAATCCTTAAGATGATGGAAAAGGGGTTAGGGGAGGAGCCGAAGCCCATGGTGCTGATGTCAAAGCTCATTCCCGAGTGGATTCCGAGACAAGCCCAGGAGAAGAAGTTTGTTATGGAGCAACTAAATCATATTCCCTCAAAATACAAACATCTTATCATGATTGCTGCTTCGGCGGCCGTCGGGTGTCATCTTTGTACCGAGACGTTCATCAAGATTGCCTATCGCGTCGGAGTAACCAAAGAGGAAATCGCCGAGGCAATCCTTGCAATCCGGTTCGCTCTGGCCTCCACCACTTTTGCGACGGCGGTTGAGGGAATGGAATTTTTAACCTCCAGGGAGTGAGGGAAATGTACGAATAAACAACACTAAAAACTCAAAAAATTATGAGATAAGCTGTGGTCCCAGATATTTTACAAGAAGCTGTTAATTACCTAACATACGTGTTGATGGGGCTAGACCCTGCATCTCCGATAGGCAGTGCAATCAACTTCTTCATCTATGACACCATAAAAATTTTAATCCTTCTAACGATAATAATATTCACTATAGCCTTCTTCAGAAGCTATATATCGCCTCTAAAGGTTAGAAAAGCCTTAGGTAAAAGAAATGAGTATCTTGGGAATGTGATAGCTGCTTTAATAGGCATTATCACACCTTTCTGTTCTTGCTC
>CAYHCZ010000164.1:0-3418 GCA_964355295.1 uncultured Methanomicrobia archaeon | reverse complement strand
CGGAGGAGTACAGAGAACCATTCCGCTTCACCGGGACCATCAAGCGCGTCACGCTGGATCTGTCCGGCGAGCTGATCCCAGATACGGAAGCTGACCTGAAGATTGCCATGTCGCGTCAGTAGACAGGTTAAGAACATTCCCCCCTGTGGGGAGATGTCTCAGCCCGCAGGAGGGAGTCCAAATGTCTCAGAATTACATACCCCCCTCAACACAAGCGCGACATTCTGCGGGCGTGCAGCATATGTGAGTGACCCCCCGCCTGATGTAGGCCGTGCAACCTTCGGAGTTGTGCAGAGGCTCCGGCGTTCAATAGGTTCTAGCGCATACCATGACACTTTTTAAACTTGAACCCGCTGCCACAAGGACACGGATCGTTGCGGCGGACGTGCGTCGGTCTCTGGCGACGTGACATCACTTCGGCTGGCGCGCATCCTTGATGGAGCAGTGATGCCATCAACTGCATGGGCTTATTGATATGCTGAAAGAAAGCTCTATATCCTGCACAGAGGTAATTCAGCCCTGGTTTGCCAGCAGGTGTTTTGATGAAGCGGTTCTTGGAACATTCGCCGTGACAGGCGAAGCGCACAGAACACTCTATGCAGTACTTCGGGAGAGTTTCAAGCTTGGCACGCCCGAACCAACGTTGCGCATCTGAGGCAACAAGCTTGCTCAGCGGCGTCTCAAGAATATTGCCTAACAGATGGCGTGGTTCAACGAAATGGTCACATGAGTAGAGGTCGCCGTTATGCTCGAGCACAAGCGCCGTGCCACACGTCGGCGCGAAGACGCACACGGCCGGCGGTTCTCCTGCCCACGCTGCTAATGCTGCGTCGAAGTGCTGTACATACATACGAGCGACGTCGCGCGTGACCCACTCATCGAAGATTGTGATGAGAAAATGCCCCCATTGCTGAGCTGTCACAGATCGCTCCGTTACTGCATTCCCCTGAAAGTCTATGTCACTATCCTGTTCTACGATCGGTATAAACTGGATGAACTCAGCACCTATGTCATCACGGAAGAAACGATAAAGTTCCAAGGGATATTCGGCGTTAACAGCGTTGACCGCGCACAGCACATTAAACGGAACGTCGTGCTTCTGCAACAATCGTGCGGCGCGCATAACGCGGTCAAACGTTGGGCGGCCTGCTTTATCGACACGGCAAGCATCATGCAGTTCTCGTGGACCATCGAGACTTAAACCGACGAGATAGTTATGCTTGCGGAAAAACACGCACCACTCCTCATCTAGCAGCGTGCCGTTTGTTTGTATGGTATGCTCTACGGTCATGTCTGGAGGTGCGTATTGCTGCTCGCAAGTGATCGAGCGTTGGTAAAAATCGAGCCCCATTAGCGTTGGTTCACCGCCTTGCCATGCAATTGTCGCATGAGAGGCGTGCTGCGCGGTGAGGTACTGCTCGACGTATGACTCTAACACCTCGTCAGTCATCCGAAATTCGCTC
Source organism: uncultured Methanomicrobia archaeon (assembly GCA_964355295.1). Taxonomy (GTDB): domain Archaea; phylum Halobacteriota; class Bog-38; order Methanoflorentales; family Methanoflorentaceae; genus Methanoflorens. Next base: position 1,955 of record CAYHCZ010000164.1, on the reverse strand, counting down.
TGCGGGTAGAGATCCCTCTTCGCTAAGAAAAAACAATATGAGCAGTTCAGGTTGCAGATGGCGCCGGTCGGCTTTGCGAGAATGTGAAAGGCGGGAGGAGCGTTCGTTGATGGCATGTGAATTCCTCGTGGATCAGAGCGCAAGATGTTATTGTTACACTATGTTTTGCATGTAATATACGCACATCCACAGGAGAATCCAGAACCCCGATACTGACCACCTCACCACAACGCTGTCCCGCTTGGCGGGCTGCGAAACGGACCTAGCACGTACCCACGTTGGGTACCCCAGCAGTTGCCTTGGGGCCAGGTACGGCGCCCAGTCCGGCACCGAATCTCGTATGTCGGGTTCGATTTTACCCGTGAACTGCTTGGTCATGATGTACTCCTTATCTTGTGGCCTCTCCAGACAGCCGGATTTCCAGGCGCGTTGGTGTATTGTCAATATAATACCATGTTATTCTCCGTATGAAGTGTCGGTGCCCGGTTCCCCTGACGGAACTCGACAAACAGGCACATAAGATAACCATGGCTTATGTGCTCGGCACGTTTGCCGAAAACAAGCGCAGCTTCTGTCGGGCCAACATCATGACCGATATAATACGGTTGATAGGAAGCTAATCAAAGTTGCCGATGGACGTGCAACGTTCATGGAAGTTAGCTTGCGTTAGAAAACGGCATTTCGAATCAACAACTACATGCAGCCGTTAAAGAGAAGAGCAAACTATCGTAACAAGACGCTTGCGGGCATCGATCTTGGTAAGGTGTACGATGAATTCAAGAGCCCGTTCAACAGGCTGTTGAGTCACGCACATTCTCACCGCTGAAGGGGGGCGCGATACGATCGTCACTTATGTTTCTTATTCAGCCTCCACTTTGATATGCTTAAGGACCCGTGTCAGCTGGCGCTCGCCGTAACGCCGAAATTTCCTCATGCATCTGCTTTCTCGCCCATTCGTGAACGCGGTCGTTAAACTCGGAGTACAGCTCCTCTGCTTTTTCGAGGTCGCCGTCGTGTAATGCATTTAAGGCCAGCGTGCCCATGTGCGCAGTCCCTTGATCCGCTCGCACGCATTCGTACATCAATTCGCGCCGATCGCGCACGGCCCATCCTGCCAAAACCTCGTCTATTTTATGCTCGTCTGCAAGCGTTGCGATGACCCCCGTCGATTGGACTAAGTCCAGCATCCGCCCGCTCATGGCGTCAATGGACTTAATGGCAGCTATTTGCACGCTCTCGCTCGCAGCGCCGTTTGCGATCTCGGACAGTGCTCCCTTTAAAGCGGTTTGTTCGGCGAGGATCGCGCGCACCATGTCGTAGCCATCCCCTTGAGCAAACGCCGCAAACGGTCCAGCGGTGAGGGGCCCGTCATCACGCCCCGCGGGGGTGGTCGTCGCACTATCGACGCTTTCACGCGCTGACGGGGTATCGCCCAAGGCGCCGAGCGAGATCTGAACGGGTAAGCTTTGGAGCTCCTTATTGAGCTGTTCACTTGTCTGCAGCTCAAGCCCCATCACCTTCGCCGTCGGGATATCCGAAAGGTCACGCCTTCCTTCCTCCTCGTGCAAGCGTCTAAGCCGTTCCCTGAGGATATCGATACGTCCCCGCTTTTCCTCCCAGTAGACCGCTCGTATATGCTCGATTTCCGCTGCCCGCTCTTTTTGTATGTCCTCACGCTGTTTACGTCCCCACTCGATGAGCGTTTTCTTGCTAACGCCCAGTTGTAGCTCGATCTCGCTAAACGGCACCCCCTGTGCCCGTAACCGTACTAAACGCTCCTTTTTTTCGTCACTGGTCATCGTGGCCCCCGTGCGCGCACCTGTTGCACGAGCGTTCTAAGGAGGCTACCGCACGACGTCACGCCGCGCCTTTTGCCTATTACTTTTCTTACATGCATAAGTGAGGGGGGCCTCGAAGTACTATATAAATCAAACCTACTAAAAACGACGGCACGG
>CAYHCZ010000163.1:0-3434 GCA_964355295.1 uncultured Methanomicrobia archaeon | reverse complement strand
GACGGTGACTGCCTGAGCAGAGCTCTCCACCAGATAATTAAGCGATGAGCGCGCAGGAAAAAGCGGTTCATGATACTATGAACTTCGACGAATGCATGTTGTTTGCAAAGGACCACTCTACATGTGCCTTTACTACCATCGACGGCGACCAGCCCCGTGTTCGTATGCTTGGAATGTGGTTTGCGGACGAAGAGGGCTTCTATTTTTCTACGACTAAGGTAAAAGAGGTATATCGACAGCTGAGGGAAAATGCCAAGGTGGAGCTGTGTTTCTACGCTCCGCCATCAGGGGCGCTAGTCTCGATGCTTCACACAAAGCAGTTATATGCTATTCGGGACGGTCCGCTCGGAGAAGGTGGGACTATTGATTTGGGAAAGGCTATGCGAGCGTCAGGTAACGTTGTGTTCCTCGATGACCCGAAACTCAAAGAGCGCCTTCTCGAAGAGCGGCCGTTCCTACGTCCTCAAACTGAAAATATGGTTCTGTTCCGCGTTGAAAGGGGCGACGCGTGGTTTTGGACGTTTGCCGATAGCGGGCGTGAATCTGCCGTCGAACGGATTAAATTTTAATCTAAGCGCACCGACTAAACCTATGATAGAAAAAACAATCAACCCAATACTAATCGCCCAACTTTCAAACGACTGTTTGTTCTAATGGTTTCAATTGCATACGCATATGCAAGAGGCGAAGGTTGGCTCTATACTTCCCATCCTAAGCTACTTTTAAAAAAAAGAAGGAAAGGGAGCGCGAAAACGCTCCACATTCAGAACCCTTACCCGTTTTGCAGCACGATCAGCTCGTTGTAGATGGACTGCAACTCCTCGTTCAGTGCAACCGGATCTGTGCCCCACTGCGTGTTACGCTTTATAAGATCGTTTGTGATCTTCGCCTGTGCGTCTGCATAGTTGCCCGCTTCGATGGTCTTGGCAAGCGCGTTGAGCTTGTTCACGTAGGCTTTGTAGTTTTGCGCGGTGTTGAAATTACTGGTTGTAAGCGTTCCACCGAACGTCTGCACGCCATCAGCAACGGTTGTCGGTGAGATCACCTTGACGGTTGCGATTTTTGGTGCCGAGGTGGTGGTTCCATCTGATACCGTACAGGTAATCGTGTAGGTACTAGTAGCCGTGTATGTATGGGTGCCAATCATCGTGCTGGATCCTGAGGCGGTGCCCGCAGTCGGGGTGCTGCCGTCTCCCCAGTCGAACGTCGCCGTATGGCTGTCTAGCGTGTCAGGATCGGTAAAGGCAGCCGTCGCAGTGACGGGCGTGTTAATCGCTACGGTCGTAGAAGTAACAGTGAACGTATCGATCGTAGGGGCGGTGTTCGCCGCGTCGGTGTCGATGGAGTAGTCTGCACCAAGGCCAAACGTGCCAACATGTAAAGGCGGACCTTCGGGGTCTTCAGGGTTCCTCTTAATTATGACCAAATTGCCCGACAAGTGCACTTGATATAAGCCTGCAACGTCTGGTGTAAACGTGGTTACAAACGTCTTCTCCGATGTTGATCCGTCAGGCCCGTAGCCAAACCAGTAGGGCGACAGGTAGGCTTGGCTGCCATCGGGCAATTCGCTAATAGTCCCTTCTAGCCCCAGATGGACGCCCCAGTCGAGGGGGTATTGGAGGGGAAGGTTAGCGACGGTAATATGCACGGTGACCGCTTCCCCCAGCTGCGCATGATTTATGGTGTCCACAAGCTCTGGTTCGTTCGTGGCTGGATCGACCTGCGTGGCTGTTACGCTTAGCGTGGGTGTCTCTATGACTTGCGCCCTCACCACACCCGCCGCGCTCAGCACGGTAAGCGCCATAATTGTGACAAGCGCGACGGAAAGTAGTTTCGTTGATCTCATCAAATCATCTCCTATTCGGCCGGCGGCTAAAGTGCCTCACCCGCCGCTTATTTGAAGTGAATTCTATACTCGATTGTCCTTAAAAAACGTTCTGGTGTCTTTTTTTATCAAAATTGCCTTTTTTTGTCAATTTAAGCGCAAAATAAGCTATTTACGTTCTTTTTTTTACTTCTCAACTATCTCTTATTTAGTGGGTAGCTAGCCTGAATAATTTCGCTATACACGTCGATTAGGCAATTAGCGCGCCACTATCTTGTTTGAAATATGACCTACTGCGTAAGCTGCGAGCACTATGTCAAATGTGAATTACGCCATGATCGCAACCGGATTCCGTACTATTGTGAACTATACAGGCGTCCGCGCCACGAAATTTATGACTTATTCTATATAGGGACTTAAGTGAAAGAGGCTTGTTTAATGCGGATCGTTACGGAGGGGTATTATGAAAGATGTAATCAGGCCAGTTAAGACGCCAATAATAGACGCTGAGCTATCCGATATACTCATAGCACTACGAGACCACGAACGCGAGCGGCGATATTATCTCGCAGATTTTCGCCACGCGCGAATTATGGAAGATATCGAACGCGAACGATCTGAGCGGCAACCTACAATAAACGTGGTAACAATGGAATATAATTATAAAACACGCTAATGGATAAGGACTTCTAAAAGACGGCGCTGCAACTTACTACCTACTGAGCGCGACCCCGTTATTTATGTTCGCGCCCCGCGTGTTATCTGGGCTAACGGTAATTATCGCCGTTGTGTATCGTGTCATATTGGTATAAATTCGACTGTTAAGTTTTGCGATCCCTGCGCTAAGCGTATTAAGCGAGTGAGCGGTTTATAAATGGGTACTGAAGCGGCGCGATCAGTACGCGTCATAAACTGATTGACTTATTTTTTTTCTTTTACTTCTTCAATTCGTGTATAGCAACGCACCATAACCTATACTTACTATAGTAATATATAGTATAAACATGAGCGAAACGACGACGATACAAATAGACAAAGCGACGCGCGAGGCGCTTAAAAGGATAGGCGCGAAAGGCGAAACGTATGATGATGTAATACAGCGTCTTTTAGCGGCGTATTGTCAGGGTTAATAATGGCTACCAAGAAAGCGTTAATACATAGTGTTTTATAACCGACGCCAACGGGCCGCCCCAGCGCGTTTAAACCTCAAAATTAGAAGCCATATAGCGCAATAAAAACTGTATCAGGTAACGCCTCGCTTATTTGAGCTTTAGTTCATCGAAGCCCATAATGACGCCCGTTTGTCGCATAATGCGACATTTCTATAAATCGTGGCTACCTACCGTTTCAACTTCGCGTATGAGGGTACTTAATTTTATCCTGTTAAACGTTAAGTGCCTATGAGAATAAGAGGGCGCGAATATGAGTACAATAACAGATGCAGATGTGATCCAACCTATCTTTACGCACAAAATAGGAAGGCATAGTTCGAAACCGTCGCACGCATATCCCGTTATCCGGCTACCGCTTAAATTTAAATCGCTTGCGGGGCATACCGCGCACGTTTATCAAACGCAGAATAACGGTAAGCTTGCGTTTCTTATTACTA
>CAYHCZ010000162.1:0-3453 GCA_964355295.1 uncultured Methanomicrobia archaeon | reverse complement strand
CTCCGGTGATCAACAACCCCTATGATACCTGAGTGGAGGAAAGAGGTCGGGCCGTGTAACTGTGGCGCCGTTAGCGTAGACAAGAAGAAGAGCTTTGTGGAAAAGACGATTTCTGGCATCCTCAATTTTTTCCAGGAGAGTATGGTCTCGGAGGGCTACACAAAACGAAATGGTTTCTTACAAAGCATCGATCCCCGGGTGAAGTTGGTCTCTTTGCTTATTTTGATATTCGCCGTCAGTCTCACTAGAGATGTCTGGGTAATATTCTTCGTATATTTGTTGATCTTATTATTCGCCTACCTTAGCAAGATAGAAATGCTCTTTTTTATCAAACGCGTATGGGTCTTCGTCCCCATTTTTGCTGGTATTATTGTGCTCCCTATAATCTTCAACGTCTTCATGCCTGGAGATAATCTGGTGACCGTTGCAACGTTTGGTAATAACACGTACGTAGGACCGATCCTTCTCCCGAGTACGATCTTCATCACTAAGCAGGGCACGATAAGCGCTATCACGTTTATCCTACGAGTTGCGACGTGCGTTTCAATCGCAGTACTACTTATCTTAACAACAAAGCGCGACGTACTCTTTAAGTCGCTGCGATCACTTCGTGTTCCCAAGGTCTATGTCCTAACGCTCGATATGTGCTATCGCTACATCTTCCTACTTATGGACACTATCCGGGATTTTTTTACGGCTAAAAAGAGTAGGACCATGACGACGTTGCCTATGCGTGAAGAACAGAAATGGGTGGCAGGCCGCATTGGCTACGTGCTCGTAAAGTCGTTGGATACCAGTGAGCGGGTGCACAAAGCTATGCTCTCCCGCGGCTTTGATGGCGATGTAAAACTCATGCACGACTATGCGATGCAAAAGAGGGATTACGCAACCTTCGTCTGTGTCTCAACATTCAGCGTGGCTCTAGTGCTCATCTCCCAGAACATCATAAAGGTCTAATCATCATCTGCGAGGCCATATCATGGAATCAATCTTCGATCTACAAAACGTCTCTTACACTTATCTGGAGAAGTTCGAGGCAATCAAAGACGTGAACTTAAAGATGAGTGCGGGAGAGCAGATCGTGGTAATGGGTGCGAACGGTAGCGGAAAGTCCACCCTCCTTTCAATACTTGCGGCTTTGATCTTCCCGACGGCTGGGGAGTTCCATGCATTTGGCAACCCGGTCACTGAAGAGGCTTTCAACTCACTCGAAGGTAATGAGTTCGGTCGCTATTTCCGAAAAAAAGTAGGCGTTGTGTTCCAAAATCCAGACGTCCAGCTGTTCTGTTCCACCGTGTATGATGAGATCGCATTCGGGCCGCTGCAGCTCGGGATGCCTCATACAGAAGTCAAAAGACGAACTGAAGAGATTATGTCGTTGATGGGGATCGGTAGTTTAAGGGATAGAGCGCCTCACACGCTGAGCGGAGGGGAGAAAAAAAAGGTGTGTATCGCATCGATACTCTCTATAAATCCCGACGTGTTGCTGTTGGATGAGCCTACGGCGGGGTTAGACCCGCGTAGCCAACTATGGCTCATTGAGCTTTTGCAGGATCTCGCTAAAGCTGGCAAAACGATCGTAACGGCTACCCACGATCTTGACATTATTGAAAAGATAAGCACGAGGGCTATAGTTTTCGGTGAGGACCATTCTATCAAAGCAGATGCCGATTCAAGTGTGGTAATGAAAGATCTAGAATTGTTAATGTCTGCAAACCTTATTCACAAACACATGCACCGGCACGCTACGTTAATGCACGAACATCTGCACGCGCACGAGGGGGAACATCATCACGAGCACTAAATAGGTGCCTTCTTTTTTAAAGAAAACAAAACAGAACCTCTCAATTAGTTGCATATAAAAAAAAGAGAGAAGATGAACAACCTTACACTTGTCCATTGTTTTTCGAATTGCGCCTTGTTATTGCTTTACCAATGAGGATTAGCAAACCTCCCGAGAGTATCACTCCTATGATTGCTGACAGCCAATATGCTAAACTTAAGTTGAGGAATGACTCTTCCAGGCTTGGCAAAGCATAGTCAGGAATAGGTGCCATCCAAGTGCTTGACACACTTTCTAGTCCCTGAGGGATATAACCAACTAGTCCTTCAAGTTCCTCTGCGCCCCATTCTCCATAAGCAGTGCCTACTGCAAGCAAGCCAATGGGCACTACCACGATCATTACCGCGAGTACTATTAACAAATTCCTTAAAAGTTTGTCCATTGATCACACCTCTATTTCCGTTGGTGTTGTATGAACAGCGTCCCTTTTTTGTTCTCCTCGTCCTTTGTAGTTGAATATGATCGTGGGATCAAAGCGAGCTATATACCCAAAGGCTAGTGCCGTTACAATTGCTTCCACGAAGCTGAAGAATAGCATATGTTCGATTAACATCGCCGGCACAGTTATAGAGAGCCCGTACGGCATATAGAGTGGGGTGCCGTCGGCTGCGTGCTCGAGCATAGGTTGGAGGCCGAGCTCAACTCCAGTAGCGAACGCACCCGCAGTTAAGCCTAGATAGCCTGCAACTCCCGCTGCGAGAATTCTTCGATTTGATGTAATCTCTGTTTTTCCGCTGATGAACGAGTAAACATAGAAGGCAACGAACGGAATGACGAATGCCATGTTAAAACAGTTCGCTCCTAATGCTGTTATCCCCCCGTCACCGAAAAGCAAAGCTTGTATGAGAAGCGCTACGGTAACAGTTACAACCGCGACCCACGGCCCCAATATGATTGCTATGAGCGCGCTTCCTACTGCGTGCCCAGTGCTCCCACCTGGAATGGGCACGTTAAACATCATGATAACAAAAGAGAAGGCAGCAGCTAGCGCAAGATATGGCACTTGTCTGTCCTTAAGATGTTTTCGAAGCCAACTTCCTGCGTAGAGCCAGATCGGGATCATCACAAGCCACAAGATTCCGTACGTTATCGGTCCGATATATCCGTCTGGTATGTGCAATTATATCACCATAAGGAAATGCGGTAATAGTTATAAAAAACTATCTAATCGTAACACGAAAAACATACATTTATCTGAAAAGTAATAACTCAGCGAAAGAAGAGCTCATCATAATAACACGCGGATGAAGTCAAAATGGGTATACCCACCATTTCGATCAATTTACGTACCGCAATGCACGAGCACGTTAGATCGAAGTCACAAACTAGGCAGGTGTACTTTAAGATGCGACATCGCTATATGCCCACGGTGGTTGCGCTATTTGACAGATAAATGGGATCCCGCAGATTACTACAAGCACTCATATCCACAATACGCGTTCGCGTTGGGTCTAGTGGGAAGATTGGCACTTCGTGGTGACGAGCGCATTTTAGATATTGGTTGTGGCGACGGAAAGATAACCGCTGAGCTTGCCGCACGCGTGTCACACGGTTCCGTGCTCGGCATTGATACCTCTACTGAAATGATCGCATTTGCCCAAAATATGTTC
>CAYHCZ010000161.1:0-3454 GCA_964355295.1 uncultured Methanomicrobia archaeon | reverse complement strand
GTTTTACTCACTTCAACGTATTCTTCGGATTGGGAGCGACGCTTGCCGACTATCAGCGGCTTGGGTTTGATGGCATCATTTCAAAACTGCAGGAGGATTACCCACCTACACCGATGGGAAGGTGGCCTGTCACTGTAAGATCCGTTCGTCAAGTGCCAACTCCTCAAAACTCTCTCGCTTGGGATATTGCCAACCTTGGAAACGCAGAGGTGTGGGTAGCGCCTTACGCAGTGCTGCGTAACGGAACTGCCCCCCTTCCGGGCTACCTCACTAGCGAAGCGATTCTGAGTCAAGGTACGAAAAATTCGTCAATTGATGTTTTACAGAACGACGATGGTTATGGCTGGATCCTCCTCAGACCGGGCGAATGGGCAAGCGTCCTATCGTCACCGACGGTTCCGCCCAACACCAAAGGGGCAACATACAATGCGTACGTATATTACAACAATTCCTCTAACGGATGGCTTTTTTCTCAGCCAGTGTATACGACCGTCGGAGCTAAGCCCGTCCCTGCGAGCTTCTTAGGATTGTTTGACTATACTTACGCGGATGTGGCCGTGGGATTAATAGTCGTATTGGTTGCGATACTAATTGTAGCATTTCTACTACGGCTGAGCCGGATGCGTCAAAAATAACGAAGAGGTCTAGTTATGCAGCAACGTATGGTTCCGATGACGCTATGAGGTTTCCAAACCTCGCCTCTTCTCCTATTCTCCGCAGTGCGTCGCCATAAAGAGTACTGCAAGACGTCAACGTTCTTATAAAATCTTGGGACGTTACTCCTCGATAATGGGTTTTAGAGGCTCTCTTATCTCGCTTATCTCTGCTTCGGACGCGTTTTTAGCCTGGAAAATGGCGCTTAATGTATCAAGCGCGTCCCTTTGAATCATCCAATTATCCACCGTTCTGTATCGTGTCGTCATCAACGTGGTACGGATTCCCTCAAATGCTCGAGCTAAGTAGTTCTCTCGAAAGAAAGCAACGTCTAGATCACTAGTCCCAGAAAAGACGCGCCTTTTGATGTCACTGCGCCAACGTTCTTAAAGTAGGCATAACACAATCTAAAGCGATGCTCACAAAGCGTATTATCCCATGTCTTGACGTGAAATATGACGACGGCAACAGGGCGCTAGTCGTCAAAGGAGTGGAATTCGTTTCGCTTAGAGCGGCTGGGGATCCGGTAGAGCTCGCTAAGCGATATGATGAAGAAGGGGCCGACGAATTGGTCTTCCTCGATATCACCGCTTCACATGAGCAGCGTAAGACGATGCTCGACATCGTCGAGGATACAGCGGATCAGGTATTTATCCCGTTTTGTGTCGGTGGTGGCGTGCGGACCCTCGATGATGTCATCCAGACATTACGGGCTGGCGCGGACAAGATTGCAGTAAACACTGCTGCCGTCAAGAACCCACAGTTCATAAAGACCGCAGCTGAAGCAGTTGGTTCGCAGTGCATTGTTTTAGCCATAGATTGTAAGCGCAACACAGACGTCGAAAAAGGAAAGCACATTGTTCACCTCGAAGATGGGGCGCCCGCGTGGTATGAGGTTGTAACCTACGGGGGGAGAACTCCGACCGGCATCGATGCAATTGAGTGGGCGATAAAGGGTGAGCAGCTCGGCGCAGGTGAAATCCTGCTGACGAGCATGAATAGGGATGGTACCAAAGATGGCTATGACATCCCCATCACCAAGGCAATATCAGAGGCGATCGACTTGCCGATAATTGCATCTGGCGGTGCCGGAACGGCTGAGCATATCTATGCTGGTTTTGTCGATGGAAAAGCAGATGCATGTCTCGCAGCAAGCATCTTTCATTTTCGGGAGATTTCCATAACTTCTTTGAAACAGTACTTACAGGAGCGCGGCATTCCAATTCGCATTTAAGCGTAACAAGCCGAAAAATAAGCGATGCCCATTACGGCTTTTCGCCTCTCAGATAACGTTGCGCGAGCGCAGCGTAACTTTTTGCGTTGGCCTCTATTGACCTCAGTTGCTCAGCTGTCACCTGCCTAACAACTTTCCCTGGTACGCCTAAGACAAGGCTCCGGTCTGGTATTTCTATACCTTCAGTCACCACAGCACCTGCACCAATGATTGACCCTGTTCCTACTTTTGCACCATCGAGCACGATTGCACCGATCCCAATTAAAACAGTGTCTTCGACGTGAGCTCCATGGACGATTGCTCCATGTCCTATTGTAACCTGGTCTCCGATCATAGTCTCAACCCCTTCACTCACGTGAATGATCGCGTTGTCCTGTACACTTGTATCCCGACCGATTTGGATTAATGCCATGTCACTCCTTAATACCGCACCGAACCAGACACTTGAACCTGGGGCAATCTTTACATTTCCGATCACAGTCGCAGTCGGCGCAATGAATACCCCGTAAAAGTTGCTTTTCATCAGTTCCCTCTCAGTTCTTCGGTATCCATCATGACTCGTCTTAACCTTCAAAAAAGGCAGCTAGTACCTTAGTACGATATATTAAATACCTACTAACCACTATGTCCGAGAGTCATGACTTACGTCGCAATCGGTGGGACATTTGACGTGCTTCACGACGGCCATAAAGCGCTGCTGAAAAAAGCCCACACGCTAGGTGACGTGATTATTGGGCTTGTTTCTGATGAGATGGCGGGGGGAAAAACCCACGTGGTAAACTCGTACAACAGCCGCAAAAATTCACTCATCGCGTACATAAAGACGCTAACCGGAACCGACCCACAGATCGTCGCGCTGCGAGATCCTTACGGGCCAACTCTCGAACAGAAGTTCGATTATATTGTCGTCTCGCCTGATACCCACCCTACAGCAAAGGAGATCAACGCGCTCAGATCGCAGCGCGGACTCCTTGCGATAAAGATCGTATGTGTCGATTTTGTACTCGCGCAAGATGGGAAGCCTATATCCTCTACCCGAATTCACGATGGCGAAATCGACGAGCACGGGGTGCTTCTATGAAAATTGCTGTTGGGTCGAATAACCCGCTAAAGAAACAGGCGGTCGATAACACATTCTCGAAGGTTTTCAAGGGGGTAGAGGTTGTTATGCAAAGCGTTGATTCGGGCGTGCCATCGCAGCCGAAAGGTTTTGCAGTTGTGACCGGCGCCCGCCAGCGAGCGGAACGCGCTCGTGCATCTGTTTCTAAAGCGGACTTTGGCGTCGGGATTGAATCTGGTCTCTTTGACATCTTTGGTGTAGAACTCGATATGCAGGTCTGTTCAATCTTTGATGGGGCGAAGCACACGATCGGCACCTCTCCCGGATTCACCTATCCAGCCAGCGTGCTCGATCAAATTGAAGCAGGAAAAGAGGTCGGCCGCATCATGGAGCAGCTGTCCGGGATAAAGCGCATAGGACAAAAGAGTGGTGCAGTCGGCTATTTATCAAAGGGACTGGTCGATAGGACACACTTCACAGAGCTCTGCGTTATTATGGCGCTCATC
>CAYHCZ010000160.1:0-3458 GCA_964355295.1 uncultured Methanomicrobia archaeon | reverse complement strand
AAAGCTCGTCGCGCTTGCTCACAAGAACGCCGAATCGATGCTTAAAAAGCCAGCTGCTGCAGATGCGTTGTACGTTCTTAAAGACGCCCTTCGACTCAGTTCTTACCCGTACAGGATCGAGGCGTTCGACGTGTCGAACCTTGCCGGGGCAGAAGCAATGGGGTCGATGGCGGTATTCATCGACGGTATGCCACAGTTTAATGAGTACCGCTATTACAAGATCAAGAGCGTTACGACGATCGACGACTACGCAATGCTCAAGGAGATTGTCAGCCGGCGATATCGAGACCGAAAAAGCCGCGCGGACCTCATCGTGGTTGATGGGGGAAAGGGACAGGTGCGCGCCGTCAAGGACGCCCTCACGATGCTCGGTTTAAGGACCCCTCTTGCTGGCTTGGCAAAGCGCGAAGAACTCGTTTACGTGCCAGGTCGGTCAGCGCCTGTGGCGGTGCCGCAGATTGCACTCAATGTGCTGATGCGCATTCGTGACGAGGCGCATCGAGCGGCCATCCGCAGGCATCGAAACTTCCGCTCGCGCAAGCTCTTGGAAAGCACGCTCGATCAAATCCCGGGCGTCGGCAAACGACGAAAAATCGAACTCCTTAAACGTTTTGGATCCGTGGCTGAGCTTAAAAAAGCGGGTGTGGAAGAGATCGAATCAGTGCCTGCCGTTGATAAGACGACCGCTCGCAGTGTGTTCAATTTTTTCAACGAGCGACAGACGACAGCTCGAGTGTCCGCCGCACATACGTAGCGAACGATTCACAAGGAGAACTTATGAGGGATTGGCGCCAACTCCTTATTTTTGATCCATTGCCCCCTCTCGTACAAGCAGAGAACGCAGCGATCAACTATTTTGCACGGCGGAATCTTTTAGGCGACGCCGTGCCGCCTGTGAAGTCCCTTTCGGAATTGAACGAGGCAAAAAAGCTGCTTCGGAAACAAAAGGACGATGGTTCTTGGAGGTACCGAGGCGTTCGCAGCACGCGCTGGCGTTCGGGAGAAAATTACGACCAACTCGAGACGTACCGCGTCGTTGGTCAGCTGGTCGAGAAATTCGGGATGACCCGCGACCATTCGGCTGTGCGACGTGCAGCTGAGTACCTCTTTTTGTTTCAAACAGACGAGGGGGATTTTCGAGGGATCTATGGCACCCAGTACTCTCCAAACTACTCTGCAGGGATCATGGAGCTTCTTATCAAAGCAGGCTATGAGCACGACCTGCGGATAGCGCGTGGATTTGAGTGGTTGCTTGATATTCGTCAGCTCGACGGGGGCTGGGCGATCCCATTGAGCACTCGCGGCGGGAGGTTAAACGCTCTCACGATGAATGGTGCTACGGTTCAGCCGAATCGCGCAAAGCCATTTTCCCACCTCATAACGGGCGTTGTTTTGCGCACTTTTGCGGCACATGAGCTGCACCGTGCATCATCAGAAGCGATGAACGCGGGCGCACTGCTGGCCTCTCGGTTCTTTCGGCGCGATGTCTACTCAGGCAGGGACGCGGCCGCTTTTTGGACGAAGTTTTCGTTCCCATTCTGGTTCACCGACTTATTGTCGTCGCTTGATTCATTGTCGCGCCTCGGGTTTGACCGTGAAGATGCGGCGATTAGCCGCGCGCTCGATTGGTTCGTCGCTCAGCAGCGGCCAAGCGGGTTGTGGGAATTGAAGATGCTAAAGACAGCGGATAAGGAGCTCGCACATTGGCTGAGCTTGGCGATTTGTCGCGTCTTAAAAAGACTCTATGACTAAGACTCCGGTGCACCCAGCACTCCCTTCTCTCGCAAAGCACCTTTGTTAAACCCGGAAGATACTTTAGTTGAGAATGCTTCACAAGTCAATATTCCTACTTAAAGAGCGTGTGAGCCTCAGTCGAATGCGGTCATTCTGACGTCTAAGGCTGCAAGTGACTCGAAAGGGCAAATCCAGTATTGACGTATTTTCAAGGGGGGCGCGACTGTAAATCCGATACTCTTCATCGCAGGTTTGGCGGTTATCTGTGTCGGTAGCAGCCTATTTACAAACGGCGTGGAATGGGTTGGATGTAAGTTCAAGCTTTCTGAGGGGATCGTCGGATCGGTATTAGCTGCCATAGGGACGGCATTGCCAGAAACCATCGTCCCTCTGATCGCTATCTTTTTTGTTGCTGGACCGACTGGACAAGGTGTCGGCGTAGGAGCGATATTAGGCGCACCTTTCATGTTGGGAACCCTCGTTCTTTTTGTTACCGGTCTTACCGTACTTATTTTAAGACATCGCCGAGTGATGGGGGCTGAAATAGCGTTCAATAGCTATATAACGCGACGGGATTTGGGCGCCTTTTTGCTCGTGTACTTGTGTGCTGTTAGCGTCGCGTTCGTGGTGCCTCAGCCGATGAAACCGCTCATGGCTCCCCTATTTGTAGCCGTTTACGTTGCGTACGTGTGGCGCATATTCAGGGCCGACGAGGGTGCCTTAAAAGCACCGCTGCAGCCACTGAAGTTTGATTTGTGGGCAGCTCGGTTAAAAAATGAGACGGCCCGCCAGCATCCATCGTTGTGGCTTGTGACTGGACAAACCGTCTTGTCAGTAATTCTCATAATAGCTGGCGCTCGACTCTTTGTTAGTCAAATTATCAGCATCGCTGAGCAGCTCCACGCAAGTGCGACGCTGCTAGCACTCGTTATCGCACCGATTGCCACGGAGCTCCCTGAAAAGCTAAACAGCGTTCTGTGGGTCAGCCAAGGCAAGGATACACTTCCGCTTGGGAACATAACAGGGGCGATGTTTTTCCAGAGCTGTATTCCAGTGGCATCTGGGATTGCATTCACCGCCTGGACGTTTGGGCCCATTGGGCTACTTAGCGCTGTGCTTGCCCTCACGGCGGGTCTCTGGGTTTATGCGCTTGCTGCCAAAGAGAAGCTGACGGCACTGGCGCTTATCTTGAATGGGGCCCTTTATCTCCTATTCATCGTGGTCGTGCTTCGGGGCTAGCGACTCAGTTTTGATGTCTTTCTAGTTTTTCCTGCGCGCTCAATCAGTAATCAGGCAAGGTAACCCTCTTGCTGACTCGAGAACGTATGTGTCAGTAACGGGTCTCCACTAAGACTTCGTATCGCTTAAAACGCAACAAGTCCAGCTTGCTGCTTCTGTAAGGCAGTTCAAGCGATATTGCTTGTCGCGTCTTTAATATACGGGTATGCGTCGAACGTTTGGCTAAACGGGACGTTCACGTCTGTGATCAGGGCATGTGCGTTGACGACCCCGTTTAGGTCCATCATTACGCTTTTTGTAAAAATCGTTTGGAACGCAACGCTGATCGCAGAGCTGAAGTATATTGTAGACTGTATCGGGATTTCGACGCTTCCACGCGCAGGGACTTGGAATTCGCCAGAAGTGCCGTTGCTCAAGACTTTGCTACCCTCTGATAGGAGCAGGTTGTAGTTCACTGAGTTGACAGTGACTCCAACGACGTTTGG
>CAYHCZ010000159.1:0-3524 GCA_964355295.1 uncultured Methanomicrobia archaeon | reverse complement strand
TTGTAAACAAATCCGATCGGATTTCACACGCCTTGGATCTTATGGAAAAAAACAAAGTGAACCAGTTACTCGTGATGAATGATGGAGATGTTGTTGGGATTTTGACGAAACAAGGTATTGCACGCATATTAGGCGCAATTGATGACATTATTAAGCCCGCCTCATCGCTCCATGTGACAAAGGCAATGGATGAAATGTTCACTGTAATTAGTGGAACCACACCCATTGGCGAGGTTAAAAATCTTTTGGAATCGTCGGGGCTCCTAGTGGTTGCTAATGGGCAGTCTGCGAAATGGATAACTTTCAACGAGATCGTTAAAGTGAGCAGACCCGAGGGATGTGCAGGCGAAATAATGGACCCCCCCTCGACTTGCTCTCCTTTTGATAGAGTAGCCCACATCAGACGAAGGATGATTGATGAAAATGCGTGGTGGATGGCGGTCGTCGAGGATTTCAAGCTTGTTGGAATAATAACGGAGGACGACATTGCGAAGGCCATGAGCCAATTCAGAGACGTCGTAAAATCACAGCATCAAGATTCACGCATGCGAAAACTACTTGTAAGTGATATAATGGTAGCAGATGTCGTGTTTGCGCGAACTAACACCCCGTGCGTCGAAGTGGTCGACCTTATGTTGAAACACGATGTTGAAGGCGTGCCAATCCTCGATCTAACTGACACTATGGTCGGGGTGATCACACAAAGTACCGTGCTCCGGAAGCTCGAATGACGTTGAAATCCCCCAACAACAATTTTTGGTGGTCGTCCCCGGGAAAGAGATTGATAGTTGCCCCCCCTACGCCGCGCCTGCTAAGCACTCTATCATGCCTGACGTGCCGACCTTTCCGCGGATTTTGAATTGACTACCGGCCACCCTCTCTGTTACTTTTATGGCAGTGACTGCGTGGGGCGTCAGCTTGGTCGTCTTAATTCTAGAACGTCCTTTTGCTAGTGCTAGCCACACAATTAGTTGATCGCTGAGATGCGTGTCAATCGGTGCTCCAGTTGATAATTGCGATAACAGCTTGGCTGCGGCCTCCTCTCCAACGCGTTCAGCGGGTTTACCCGGAGCTCCGAGTGAGTCTCCTGCTAGTTTTCCTCCGGTTGAAGTCTCTGCCCATAGCACAACACCACTTCCTGTGGATGGACTTTTAGTCCCATCACCAGCATCATGCACGAGGCTTGTGGTTTGAAAGCCTGCTCGCGAGCAGCTTTTTTTGGCCGCGTTTGCTTGCCGTTCGACAACATGAATAGGTAGATTACGCGAATGTGATATGCCTCTTATTCCTCGGAGAGCCCCCATATTGACGATATCAACAGGATGCAGCTCGTCTACGGGCTCTGTGAGGATGTGTATTAGCCCCCCCCCGCTAGGATAAAACCCCCTTTTTATGAGACGAAATTCGTAGTGAAATCCCATACTAGCTAATATTGGATTAAGGACGTTGATTACATAATCGGCTTGTGGTGCCAATGGGTTGTTCGTGCCACCGATGAGAGTAACAGATGAGTGCTGATCAGCGAATGCAAGGACAGGTAAAAGAGCCTGCAAAACGAGGGTCGTACTGCCGGCGGTCTTCACGTCAAAGTGAAAAGTGCCCCCGTGTATTGGTCCCGGGGAAAAAACTAGCTTAGAAGAGCCTACCGCAAGTCCGCTTACATTCGCGGCCGTGACCTCAGCTACCGCACGTATCGCAGTCAAATGTTGGCTGCGAAGCCCGGGATTTGTCCGGTTGACCCTAATATTCTTGATAGTAATGGGCTTTCGTGTTAATGCGGAGAGCGCTAGACATACACGCAGCACTTGTCCTCCGCCTTCACCGATGCTGCCATCAATCTCAATCATTAATAGTAAGTGCGCTGAACTCAAAATAAACTACGGTGTCATGCAACAGTTGCTATCGCTGATGACTCTAGAAACGGTTGCTCGTCGCCGCAAATGTTAATTTATGCGTAGAATTAGTATGCTTTTCAACCGCAAGCAAGTGTTATTTAGTACCTTGGCATTTCTATTACTACGCGAGCATCGGCTTTAGCACCGGTAGAATTTGGGTATACAAGGAGCACGAAATGGGTCAACCGGACAACATAACAGTCTGTAAACTCTGCCAGCGCAACTTTGAAAAGTCAGAGGTAGGTCGAATTAAGATTTTAAGACGCGAAAAAAAAGGAGAAAGCGTTCTTTGGGTCTGTTCTCATTGTGCCGGGCGAATAAAATTTGCCGAGCGCTGAATGTATATCTATAGGGTTATATTGCAATTTACCTAATTTTAATTCGCGCTTCTTATCAAGATCTCGCAAGATTGAATATTTTATTAACCTTCGAGACACATTTAGCGTGATTAACAGTTTCTGGGTGAAACACGCACTTAAACGTTTTTTATAGTAAAAAAGAGCGACATCGCTTATATTTCCTCATCAATACGTATTTATTCCGTTGTGTATTGTTTAGGTATATGAGGGTTATTGCACTCACCGGTGAAGCAGAACGCTGCGAACACTTCATAGAGGCACTAACGCTTCATCACAAGGTAGCGATTTTGCGTCAGGAACGCGAGGATACACTTACGTTTGCCCAGAACGGAGTCTCAGATGCACCTCTTTGCATCAAATCTCCGACGAGATACACCTTGACGCGCTTCGCACACGAGAATGCAAATGAACTTCCGCGAGAGCTAGATCGTCTAGGTGAACAAGAGGACGTCGATTTTGCGGTTGTGGTGGGAAGAGTGCTCGCATCACGGATTGCTTCTTTTCGTGAGGTTTACGAGGTTCAGCTAGAGCGCTCTGTACACTTCGAGCAACATTTTGAAGCGCTTAAGACTTTTCCGGAATGGATGACGCTTGGTGCGCTCGTTAGAACCGTGCGATCGCATCCTGACATTCACAAAGCTGGGGCGATACTTACGTTCACTGGAACGGTCCGCGAGGAAGCTTTTGCGCTTGAGTTTGACATTTACGAAAGGGAGGCGCAGCAGCGACTTTCGTCAATCGTTCGCGATCTGAAGACTACAGAGGGCATAGTAGAGGCAAAAATATGCCATAAATCAGGTCGAATCAAACGGGGCGAAGACATCGTCTATATCGTTGTTGCGGCAGCACATCGACAGGAGGGGTTTAAGGCACTCAGAGAAGCGATAGAGCGGATAAAGCAGGAAGTCCCTATCTGGAAAAAGGAATTTACCCAAGACGGTGACAGATGGGTCGGTATTTGAGGGTGCCGGAAAGCCCCGACGACTAAAACGATAAACAGGGTTCTGTCGAGCGGCGTGAATTTGGATCGGTGAATGCAAATAAGGAGTTTTCATGAGGCTTTTTGGAACAAATGGTGTGAGGGGGATAGTAAATCACGATCTGACTGCAGATCTTGCCCTACGACTCGCTATGAGCTTGGGGACACTAGCAAAAGGCACAGTTGCGGTCGGACAGGATACGCGGACGTCAGGCACTATGCTTAGCTATGCAGCGATTGCCGGACTGCTCGCAACAGGTTGTAAGGTTATTAACGTCGGCATAGCTCCGA
>CAYHCZ010000158.1:0-3562 GCA_964355295.1 uncultured Methanomicrobia archaeon | reverse complement strand
AACGACGGCAAGTTCGACGTGCGCATCTTTCGCCACTTCTCAAAGTGGGAGCTGGCGCGCCATCTCGCGTCGATCGCCTTCGGCCGGCGGCGCTACTCGCCGCACGTCACGACGCATCGATCGGCGAACGTGACTGTCGTTGGGAAGCGCCCGCTTCCTTGTCGCGCAGATTCGCACGACCTGGGGACGACGCCGCTCGAGTGCCGCATGAGGCCGGCCAGCTTAAAGGTGATCGTCGGACCGGATTACGTCGACGGGCGCGCGCCCGCAGAGGACAAGTCCTAGGCAATCAGTGCGGCCTGGTGCCGAAGGAGCGCTGGGAAAGGAAGGCTAGTTGAGCTCCTTGACTCAGCGGGAGTAGGACCCAGCCTTCCCTTGCCCGACTTGGTCTCGACCTGATATCAAATTATGTTCTTTTTTCCCAGTATGAGGTCAGTGCTGGACACTTAATCGTTGTTATTAGCCGCGGGCGACTAAGCGCCTCAGGCTTAGCGGACGTGAAACGATCTCACATAAGACGCTTTCAGCACTCATCGCTGAATTGGAGTTGTGCGGCTACGTTGAGGTAGAACGAAAAGGACGCGGCAGGGGGCGAAGCGCGTATGTTCACTACTCGTGCGATAGTGTGCTTTCGCTGTGATCCCGAAGTATCGAAGTATTGCCGTTTTCCAGATTCGGGATATTTAGACTTCTCGAAAGCGATATGTTGTCGCTCACATCCGACGGCGCTAAACGCTGGACGGTTCTAAACTTCTAAGCAATGCCCGCGTGCTCCGCTCGGGCAGCCGACAACGCAGTGCAGATACCTTCTAACTGCAACAAATCGCGATTTCCTTAGGCTGGCGGGGTTCATTCGGATATTGCCACAAAACGTCATGGAGTGATGGCATGAAAAGCGCTAAGTGGTACCGGTACTCCGACGTAAATCGAGACGACGGAACTCGTTGATGGTGTGTATGTGCTGTCACCTGCATAGGTGGCGTAGTAGGAGCGTACTCCGGTGGAGCCGAAGGACTGGGTGACGGATATCTTGCCATCGGCGTTGGTGATGGCAGTGAGGTCGTTGTAGCGGACGCCGTTGAGGTAGTGGTAGATGGTGACGGGTTTACCGGAGGGGGTGGCAGTGCCACTAGTCACGAGTCTAGCGGTGAAGGTGACCTGCTGGTTGACGGTGGGAGTGGTGGTGGTCGAAGTGAGGGCGGTGTTGGTACCTATAATTGGGGTCGTCCTAACGTTCACCGTAACGGTGCCTGACGAAGCTGCATACTGACTGTCACCGGCAAACTCGGCATGATAGACGCGTTGTCCACTGGGGTTAAACGCTTGGGTGAACCCATAGACCCCGTTGATGGTGCTGTGCGTGCCGTCCTCATAGCGCACGCCGTTTAAGGTATGCCATATCTTGACCGGTTGTGACAGCACGTCTCTGCCCGACATCAGGTTGACGGTGAAGGGGACTTTTTGGTCGACAAGTGGCCCCGTACCCATGGTCCTTATCGCGGTGGTGGTAGGCATCTCCGCCGCTACTTTCGTTGTGGCAGCAAGAGCAGTGAATGATGAAAGCGTTATAATAAGGGCCATCACGATGGCCGAGGACGTTAGGCGTTTATTCATTTCTGGTCATCTCCTTTGACAGATTCCTTCAACCGTTGTCCCGGTGTAAAACTGTATAATGATACGCGCGGTAATAATAAAGTTAGCATTGGTTTGATGAGAGTGATGAATGTGATGGCTGCAAAATAGCGGTATGTTATCATCGAAAAAAAGAAAGAAAAAGAAGCAGTAGACAAGTAAGATAATTTGCGTGAAAAACAAAGATTGGCACTGTGAAAGAACAGCATAACGGCGTTTAATCTTATATAGTCAAGCTAATATTATCACATAGTATAACGATATTATCTCAATGCGGCTAATGTGCAGGGGCCTAAAAACAACGGACTTCACTGCGTGCTTATCGACTGTACAAAACTTGCCGTTTTGTATCATTTTCGGTAATCATCTAGCACATCGATCATGTACGTTCGAGCGACCGCGTGTCTAAAAAAGAATAAGTAAAAAAGAAGAAACGAAAGGGAGCGCGACAACGCACCCCCACTTAGTTCTTGTATTTTATACTTAGGCTAGGAACTCGACCACGATACTCGAGAATTCGACTGTTGCGCTCGCCTGCCCTGCGTTGAATTCACTGACCACCTGACAGCCCGCTTCAGCATCAATAGAGGCAGTGCCGTCTGACCAGAAGAACGCACCCACCGTTGTGTCCCACACATAGGGAATTGTGGCTGATTGTGTATTGGGGCTCTCTATCCGGAATACGTCGTATGTCGGTTGGCCCCCATTTACGACGACCCACGCATTATTGTAATCGTCTCCGCCCGATGCGCTCATCGTGTATTTCACCTGTGTGGTTATCCTAACCTTCGCATCTGCGGGGGCGCCGGTGACTTGCATAAATGCCCCAACGTCAGAATAGATCCATGCAGACGCTTCTGGCTTGTCAATTATTATTGACGAAGACGCTATACTTCCTTTCGAAGATTGCTGGATTGTCGGTCGTTTGGTAGTTCTATATATGCCATAGTTGTCCGTGTAATGCTCATTGAACTGCTTCGGCGTGATGGTGTAGGTCGTCCCCGCTTGATATGATAAAACGATCGTTTTAGTTGGTGCGGCAGACGCCTTTTTCGTGGTCACCACACCGGCGGCGCTTATGACTGAAACGGCCATAAGTGCAATCAAGAATAGTGCGAGATATCTTTTCACGTGTCTCCTCTCCTGCGACGGCTCCATCGGTGTGTGCGCCGCCGGTTTGTACTAGCTGTACTAAAAGAATGCTTCTCTCGTAAAAGAATGCTTCTCTCGGATAAAATAGGCGCGTGACGTGTGGCTGTCACGCCTGCCGCCAGCGCAGCGATCATAGCAACGAGAAAAAACTTTCTGTTTTGTATCATTTTCGGAAATCTCGCGCACACCCTAACCTATATGATTCAGTTGATGTTTTTCGTTTGAAATGGGAATTGTTAAGCCAACTTCCGCCTCTTGCATAAGTGTCTTGGCAGGAGTTGTGTTATGAATCCAATCGTTAGGATGATGAAACGCTACATCAAGATGCCACAGAAGAGCGCGTTCTCGCTGCTGGTTGTCTGCGTTATCCTGGTATCCCTCTTGTTATCCTGTTCAGCGGGCTGTACACAGACGACAAACCGAAGGGAAGACACAATGACAGACGACTATAACGGCTATACTATCACGAGAACGGTGCAACAAGCAACGCTACAACGCACGTTCGGGAGTGATGAGCTGATTATAGAAGGAGTAACATTAACTGCTAATGTTAATGGCAACTCTATTAAAATAATTAAAGTATATGACGACGATGGAAACCTCGACAGGATGAGTCAAACAGTTAATGGCAAGACAGTCACCGCTGATTTCACAGGCAACGGCGACCCGTTACCAGGTGACAAAGCGATAGAACGGGTAATCGACAATCTGACAGCGACGTCAACACCGACAGTGACGCCGACGCCGGTTCCTGATATTGAAGAAATCACGCCGTCAT
>CAYHCZ010000157.1:0-3563 GCA_964355295.1 uncultured Methanomicrobia archaeon | reverse complement strand
CCTTGCAGCGAACGTCGCTGACCTTTTTATACCCTAATGTCGTGATGAGCCCTTCTACGTCAAGCTTCTCGCTCATTTTTTGCACGTTTGGCGTGCCGAACCCGAAGACCATAAATCGTGTAAAGTAGCGACTGAAGAGATAGAGGAGACTAGACCTCGTCCAAAAGAAGGATTGCAACATATCGACTGCTTAAGGAGGGGGTCTAGTCAATATATCAATTGGTATTTCAGCTGTTTAACATTTTCGCTGTCTTTCAGTGTCGTCTGTTCCCGCGCTTTCTGTCCTCGATTTCAGCTCGCGGCCCTCTCCGAGCCAGAGAAAGGTTTTTAGGGCATTCCCTCCTCCATCTGACAGTGTCAGCTGGCGTTTGTATACGTCGTCCCGTTCTTGCGCAGTTCCAAATAGGCCAGTTTCGAATGATAACGATCGCGAATGCGCGTAAGCGGGATTTTCTGTCGTTTTATCCAGTTTTGAAACGAATTGAAGATATAGATGGGCTTGCATCGTCTTTTTCAGTTTTTTACAGCACGTTTCTGTTCGATTAAACGTTCCGGTCTCGATTTCCGCAATGCTCGCTATGAGCTTCGGGGTAGCGCTCGTGTCTTTCCTCGTTGGCTCCCTCTTACGCGTCACGCTCAATATCAACGCGTGACTGCTCGAAGCAACAGATGCTTGTAATGCGCCCATTCGAATCGATCTGAAGCTGCTGTCGGAGTCTGTATTAGGCTCCGACTATTGGAGAAGAAGAAGTGATTGGTAGCCCGCGGCGGCGACCGCGCCGAAAAGAAGCTCGACTGCCAACAAGGCAAACTTGCTCATTTTGACCACAAACGAAGTGGGACGTCGAGTGCGCTGCACAATAGAGCTTAAAGGTGTGGTGTTTTTGAACGCGGCAGCTAAACATGCGGAGATGGTCGAAAGTCATGGTTGCGATATCCGACCGTTGCAGCCTCTATTAGGGCAAGATAATCTCAACACGACAGCGGTTTACTCACAATTCTACGATCGGGCCCTGCAAGATATATACGAGCGCGTGCTTTTCAATACCCCTCTTACTTTTTCCTCCCGAATTCTTTTGCAAAAATCCCTATGAGGATCAGCACTGTACCGGCAAAGAGAGCAAAAACGTTTGAGACGCTAAAGAAGTCTATCGCCCATCCGCTCGCGAATCCATCTTAAATAGTGAACCCAAAAAGTAAGAGACCCACCACAACTAGCAGAATCCTGATAACTAGATTTTGCTCCAAATCTACCTACACCTCCTTTCGTCATTCTTAGCGCTGCACGTCAGTAGATTTGTATAAGAATGTGTCGATAACGTGTTAAACGATTACGACGGCGGCCCCATATACTCAAAACGACTAATTTTCACGATAATAAAATGCCTTTCCGAGCCCGCTAATCGAAATGCGCTATGGGCGTCCGATTACAGAACAGCTTTTTTAAACACGTTCTTTCGAGTTTTTAAACGGTCTTTTTTTCTTTTTTCGCCTTTGTGCGGTGAAAAATCGTGAGTCATCTCACTATGAGAGTTCAACATCTCCTAAATATTTCATATAGACGTCATATACGTTCTCTGGCAACGGATGTTTGTAGTGCTTCCAATCGATTCCGCTGACGCCATGTGTCATAATATATGCACGGTTTGACTGATCCCACTGAATAATATCACCGTATTGCTTAGTAACTTCCGCAGATAGTACGGGATTAAATGGCACATGCACCGCGTCTAAGGAAAGCTAAGCTTTTGTGTCTAGTTGAGACTGGCAGGTTATGTTAGTGCTACTATGTCTAATAATTCCAAAATAATTGCAGAAATGAAGTTAAATTGATGAAAGAATGCAATATTGACTTCTAAAAAAGCAAAAAGCTTATGCATGAGAAGCTTTTAAGTTTTTGTTCATGAAGTATAGAACGACGCTTTTTGGAATTCTGGCAATCGCATTGCTTGTTGTCGCAATGAGTGGTTGTGATGGTAATGATAAGGGACAGCCAACGCAGATCACGACTACGACGTCTATACCGACGGCGACTGCGACGTCTATACCGACGGCGACTACGACGTCTATACCGACGACGACACCGACACCGAATCCACTTGTGAGCATTTCTGCGCCACAGAACAATAGCCAACAAGCATACGAAGTCAGCGTTGCGGGCACATCAAATGCTACTGCCGGACAAACCCTGTGGGTGATCGTGCACAACTACAAGAACGATATCTACTACCCTCAAACCGGGCCTGTGACTCCTGAAGAAGGAGGCTCATGGTCTAGCAAGGCTTACCTGGGAACTCCAACCGCAGGCAAAGGGGAAAGCTTTGACATCATCGCTGTCCTCGCTAACCAAAGCGCAAACAGTGCGTTCTTGGATTACAAAGCTTCGGAAGTAGCTAAAAATTATCCCGGAATGAAGCAGCTCTCGGCTGGCATTATTGAAAAGAGCGTAGTCACAGTAATGAGAACCTAGTAACAAGACTATTAAAAAGGCAACTTACGGCTAGCATCCTTGTGCAATGTACAAAAAGTCTCTAACTGTCCATTTAGACGATCACAAACTGCGGAGTGTTTACCTCTGACTTTCAATGGTTATGCCTAACAAAAGCCATCCAAAAAGCGTTAAAAAACCCCCATCTTGGCTCCGTCCTTTGGTTATATCCGGAATTATTGCTCCACTAGTCAGCCTCTCAGTTTCACAATTAGGACATGTGCAGCTTAGTAACTTCTCAATTCCGCTATTACCTTCGTGGCTAATTACCATTTTTGTTCTGGTGCTTATTTCCCTATTGGCTCTTGCTGGCTTTCTAATAATAGGCTGGATTACGACCAACTGGCTAGTGAAGGAGAAAAACTGGGAAGAGCGATGGGCTAAATATGCTGCGATCTTAGCAATCGTTAGTGTGATACTTTCGGTGATCTCTATCGTCGGTTTTATTTGTGTAGTGTTTTTTTCTCATGATGCGCTGCCAGTACTAGTCAGAATCAGTGAGCCCCAAGACAACACTACAGCTGGATATGTTATGGAAGTGAACGGAACGTCACAAAACGTGCCTGACGACCAAAAACTTTGGCTTCTAATTGACTCCCGCGGGCTGTACTACCCCGAACCGGGCCCTATACAACGCATGTCCAACGGGGATTGGAATGGGTTGGTTTATCTCGGCGAACGAGACGTAATCACAAACGATACATATTATATCTCAGCTGTTTTAGCTGATAGGAGCGCCAGCAATGGGTTTAGTGAGACATTTGCAAAGAATGAACATACTTCAAGCCTTCCACAGGGCGCAAAAATATATGATACTATAGCTGTTAGGCGGGTTCGATAACGATTCGATTAAGTTTTTTCTACTACAATAAACCAGCAATCCATTGTAACTATCACAAAAAACAACGTACATCCTTCCAATACTCTATATACACATCATACACGTTCTCCGGTAACGGATGTTTGTAGTGCTTCCAATCGATTCCGCTGACGCCATGTGTCATAATATATGCACGGTTTGACTGATCCCATTGAATAATATCGCCATACTGTTCGGCGAACTTCCTCATATCGC
>CAYHCZ010000156.1:0-3573 GCA_964355295.1 uncultured Methanomicrobia archaeon | reverse complement strand
CGGAAGATTCGACTATTTTCTCTCTCGGAAGTTCAAGCTTTCTGTTATCTAGGGTAGCAAAGCGAACAGCTTGGGTGCCGTGGTCAACGCCTATAAACATAGTTTTTTTAGTGTTTAGGTCAGGGAAAAAGCCTCAGGCGGAATTCGAATCCGCGACCTCGTCCTTTCTGTGTTTGCTCATGGAAACATACCAAGGACGCGCTATACCAGGCTTAGCCACTGAGGCATCGGAATTCACCTTTATATACTAGGTTACTATATAAATATTTTGAGTTGGAGTATGACGCCGTCAGGCTCAGAAAGAGGCTAAAAAACGAGCTATTGGGCTTATTCACGATAGGAGCCATGTTTTGATCTTAAGTACTGGTTGGGGCGCAAACTAAAGGGGGACTTCTCATAAGAGATACGGAGCTGCTTATCGACAAAATAATAGCAGGTAAGTTGGGATTGCATCAGGTTGATCTTCCCGCCTCTGAGGCCGTTGAAATCAGACGTAAGGCGATCGAAAAGCTGACTGGCGCAGACTTAGGCGGAATAAGCTCTTACATTATAGATGCTGAATCCTCTTCAAAACGTAATATAGAAAATATGATCGGGGCCGTACAAGTGCCCGTTGGCATTGCTGGGCCTCTGACAGTTGCGGGCCAATATGCGAACGGGGACTTTTACGTGCCATTAGCTACGACAGAGGGGGCCCTTGTCGCGTCTGTGAACAGAGGATGTAAGGCGATTACAGGGGCCGGCGGCGCTTGCGTTCGTATCCTTAACGACGAAATGACTCGCGCTCCGGTCTTTGCGGTCAGCAACGTAGGCGAAGCACAGCGCGTCGTTGCGTGGGTTAAAAAACCAGAGAACTTTGCTAAGCTTCAAAAAGCAACAGAGGAGACTACAAAGCACGGCAAACTCATCAGGATAGACCCGTACGTCGTAGCTGATAACGTCTTCTTAAGGTGCGCGTTTGACACCAAAGACGCCCTTGGTATGAATATGGTCACGATTGCCACTGATCGACTTGCTGACGTTATCGTCGATGAGCTTCATATTCGGCTAGTCGCTCTTTCGGGGAATATGTGCATCGACAAGAAGCCCGCGGCCTTAAGCTTAATTGAAGGCCGAGGCAAAAACGTCGTTGCTGAAATTTCCATTCCTCGCGACGTTCTCAAGCGTGATTTGAAAACGACGCCTGAAAGCATGTCGGACGTTCATTATCGAAAAAACGTGCTAGGATCGATTAAAGCCGGATCGCTCGGATTCAACGCCCATGCTGCAAACGTCGTTGCAGCGATCTTTATTGCAGCCGGTCAGGATTCTGCCCATGTCGTTGAAGCATCAACGGCAATAACAAGTCTTTCTATGCGCGGAGATGAACTCTACGCGTCAGTGAGTATCCCTTCGTTGCCGGTTGGGACAGTAGGCGGAGGAACGACCGTCAAAACGCAACAAGAGTGTTTATCTATTATGAACGTGGCAGGAGGGGGGAATCCACCTGGCGCCAACGCTAGAAAATTCGCTGAGATAGCCTGTTGTGCTGTACTTGCGGGGGAACTCTCTCTTTTAGCTGCTCTTGCTTCTCATCATCTCGCCAGAGCTCATGCGACGCTCGGTCGTTAAAGGGAAAAAAACTAGTCAATCAGTGCTGCAATTGACGTTGATACACTTTAATTGCAGCATCAACCGTCACACCGACGCTGTGAACGATCATGCTTGATTCTTCTCGCTAAATAGCTACGTCTAATCAAAAAAGCTTTTCAGGTCAGACGCGGCGATTTCGAACGTTTAAGCAAGCGTGAATTTCGTGCCGTAGTAGATGACGCCGTCTGGTCCATCTTCTCCAAGTTTTCTAAATACCGACTTGACCCGCGCGCCTATCTTGACTTCTGACGGATCGCAAACGATTTGAGTGGTGAGTTTAGGGCCTTCATCGAGCTGAACGATAGCGAGAACGTAAGGGGTCATCTTGGTGAAACTTTCTGGAGCTGTGTATATTATAGTGTACGTCACGATTTCTCCGCTGCCTTCGAATGCATATTCGCGGATCACTCCTTTCCGTCTGCACGGGGGGCATACGATTCGCGGGGGGAAGTAGTAGGTGTTACAATTTTCACATTTTGTGCCGATAAGGTTATACCTATTCGGAATTTTTCTCCAAAAACGTGGGACTGTCATCCAGTCACCTCGCTAAAATATGGACGACCACAGTGCCACCTGTGCCGCCAACGTTGTGGGTTAAGCCAACTTCAGCTCCATCGACCTGCCTTTTATCGGCATCGCCTCTGAGTTGCTCGACGATCTCTACAGCTTGCTTGATCCCTGTTGCGCCCACAGGATGTCCACACGCTTTTAGTCCGCCACTCGTGTTAATGGGTATCTTCCCGCCAATAGCCGTATCGCCGGCAATCGTTGCAGGTCCCCCTGCCCCCTTTTCAAAGAATCCTAGATCTTCAATTGCCATAATTTCAGCGATGGTAAAACAGTCATGTACTTCAGCCACGTCGATTTTTGATCTTTGAAGTCTTGCCATTTTAAAGGCACGATCCGCTGCAATGGTAGTCGCGTCTATGCTGGTTAAGCTTCGTCTATCGTGTAAAGAGATGGTATCGCTTGCTTGAGCGGCCGCCTTAACATAGATAGGCGTGTCTGTGAACTCTTTCGCCCTTTCGGCAGGAGCTAAAACGACGGCAGCTGCGCCATCTGTTATGGGGCTGCAGTCAAAAAGCCGAAGAGGATCAGCGACGAGTGGCGAACTAACGACCGTGTCGATCGTGATTTTGTTCCTGAATTGTGCTCTGGGATTCATTGAACCGTGGTAATGGTTTTTTACAGCGACTTGGGCGAGCTGTTCTCGTGTGGTGCCGTGCTCGTGCATATGCGCCCTGGCCATCATGGCATACAGACCGGGAAAAGTTGCACCGACTTCGGCCTCCCATTCCCTATCGGCAGCGGACGCGAGCGCATCCATCGCTTTTTCTGCGCCAACGTCCGTCATCTTTTCTATGCCCGCTGAGATAACGACGTCGTGGTAGCCCGAAGCTACAGCTATTATCCCACTCCGCAGCGCGAGGCCTCCTGAGGCACACGCTGCCTCTACCCGGGTGCTTGGCACGTTGTTTGCAGTAAGTCCGGAATAGTCTGCGATGAGCGCCCCGATATGCTCTTGTTCGAGGAACATTCCTGCGCTCATGTTCCCGCCATAAAGTGCTTCTATTTGAGCGCCGCTTAATTCGGCATCTTTAAGGGCCATCAAGCCTGCTTCGATGAACAGGTCGCGAAAGCTTTTATCCCACATTTCGCCGAATTTTGTGCATCCAATGCCAACGATGGCTACTTCTCTCATAATAACTCGTTTTGTTGTTTGGGTGTACCCCTAGAGCACTATCTTGTTCTTGTGTTTAGCGTAAAGGGCATAATCTAAATAAATTGGAGCTTCAAGCAGTTCTGCAACCGTTGGAGCAAGACCTTGGATTGTGCTGATCTCCTTTGTCACCTTAATGGTGAAGGAATCGCTGCCTGCACCCGACCCAAATGCGGTCATAAAGATGCGGCTACCAGGTTCAGCAACGTCGAGCACCGACG
>CAYHCZ010000155.1:0-3606 GCA_964355295.1 uncultured Methanomicrobia archaeon | reverse complement strand
TCGCGGGATTTGTTTTACCGCGACGCGGGCGGGTGCTCCTCGATAATGTCGATGTAACCTTTCTGCCGACAGAAAAGCGGAATCTCGGCTACATGTTTCAAAGTAATGCGCTTTTTCCAAACATGAGCGTTTACGAGAACGTCAAATTCGGCCTACGGTACACTGGACTATCCAATCACCAGCGCAGAACCGAGGACATGATGGACTTGATGGGGATTGACAGGCTCCGAGACCGGACACCAAGAACCCTAAGCGGTGGAGAACAGCAACGGGTTGCCCTTGCGCGGTCCTTAATTGTCGAACCTCATCTTCTGCTTCTCGACGAGCCGCTTAGCGCTCTTGATACGCGTTCACGGGATGTGCTCCGCGAGGAACTTCGAGATGTCGTCAACCAGTTCGAAATCACAGCTCTGTTCGTAACCCACGACCAGACTGAAGCTAGGTTGCTTGCAGATCGACTCGGAGTCATGTGCGAAGGCCAGCTCATACAAACAGGCTCAGTGCGTCAAGTGTTTGACGAACCTAAGGACAAACGAGTTGCAGCGTTTGTTGGGATGGAGAACATTTTTGAAGGGACAGTTGTTTCTCAAGAAGGCGGAATCATTATCGTAGATATTGGCAATGCCACTATTGAGGCCGTCGCAGACAACAGAAAAGGTGAGAAGGTTCTTTTGGGAATTAGACCCGAAAACGTTACAGTAATGCGTGAGCAGACTGTCAGTAGCGCACGAAATACATTCAACGGAACGATACGGCAGATACGTAGCCTCGGGCCAATCAACAAGGTCATCATTGACTGCGGTTTTATGCTGTCAGTATATGTTACCAATACATCTACAGAGACGCTTGGGCTCGAAAAGGGTGTCGAAGTCAGCGTTGCTTTTAAAGCAACTGGGGTCTACGTCATCAGCAAAGAGCGACATAGCAACGCTGCGTCAGGCTGATGGCCACCGAGCGAAGCGTATTAGCAATTGTTGAAAAAAGCCGATTGTGTCCATTTGCTAAATTATGCAGCCACACGAAGAGTGGGTCAGTACGCTTACGCGCGCAAAAGAAGCAAATCTTTTCTATTCGTCTATATTGGAGGTACTTCTCATGTGGCTGCAAAAGCCCTATTTGGTTAAGCTACGATTGGCTCAACGTGATGGGCTGGTGAAATAAGCAACGGTTTTGTTTCACGTTGCTCTTCACAGAGTTTCTACATTATGTTACTTAACCGTTATTACTGCTCAATAATAACAATTTTATAGCAATAATCATATGTAATATGCAAGTTGGGATATAGCAACAACCAACTGCCTTATCTCCAGAGTGTTAAAGTGCGGATATATGCACGTACAGTGCATATGTCCTTTGCTTTTTGCTTGAGCTTAAATATAGAGCTAAGGTAACGACATGGAAGGTGATATAAAATGACTCTTAGCGTCCGTAACCAATTATCTGGTATAGTCAAAGAAGTAAAGCTAGGATCTGTAATGGCGGAAGTCATTGTAAAAGTCGGCGATAACCAACTCGTTTCAGCCATAACAAAAGATGCTGCTGAGGACCTCGCGCTCAAAGCCGGCGACAAAGTGACTGTTTTGGTGAAATCTACATCAGTCATGATCCAAAAATAAGATTGGATATTGAAAAATTGAAGCGATTAGACTGGAAGCACGTCAAACTAGGCCTTATAGGTAAGCGTGTTTATTTTTTTGAATTACATATTCGATATTACTGAAAAGTAATAACGCTTAAATAGCCTCTGTGACTTTATGTTCCTGACGAATTGGAAAGCTAATCGCAATTCGAAGACTAGCGATGCTAGAGAGAAAGTGCAACAGCTATTTTCATCAAACTAAACTGATGGTTAATCTTGATTCAGGAGAACACGTTTGAATAAGAAGAAATTAGTACCGACCTTGCTCTGTGCACTGTTATGCGTGTTAGCAGTCACTGCATGTGGTTGTACAACGACAGAAACGCAAAACACGAAGCTCACGATTTTCGCTGCGGCATCACTTACCGGGGCATTTAATGAAACCGCTCAAGCATTTCAAGCCAATAATTCAGGCGTCACTATCGTTTTTAATTATGCTGGCAGCAACGCTTTAGCAACCCAGATTAAGCAAGGGGCAAATGCGGACGTTCTTGCATCTGCCGATTTAAAGAATATGAACACTGTTCAAGACGCAGGGTTAATGAACAACTCAAGCGTTAAAGTCTTCGCTCAGAACAAGTTAGCCCTCATCGTCCCGAAAGCAAACCCCGCAAATATCACAAGTTTGAATGATCTAGCAAATTCTGGCGTAAAGCTCGTTGTCGCTAACAGTTCCGTCCCTGTCGGTAATTATTCGCTGCAGATGCTCAGCAAAGCCACTAACAACTCTTCTTACGGGGCTGGCTTTAATACGAGCGTCTTGGCAAACGTCGTATCAGAAGAAACGAATGTCAATGACGTAGTAGTAAAAGTCGCATTAGGTCAAGGCGACGCAGGCATTGTCTATGTATCTGACGTACCAGCTGCGTATAAGGATAAGGTGACAGTTGTCACGATTCCTGACAGCGTGAACGTTATCGCGCAATACCCAATTGGAGTGCTCAGCAGGTCACAAAATGCCCAAATGGCGCAGAGGTGGATCAACTACGTAACTTCTTCTGGGGGCCAAGCAATCTTACAGAAGTACGGGTTTATGATTCCAAAGACGTCTCAGAACGTAACTGCCACAGCTGCAACCACAACAGCTGCAACTGCTGCGGCTTGATCTATAACAACGGCTCTAACAGATCGCTACGTTAAACTAAACAGGCTTGATTGCACCCACCGCGATGATCGGTGGGGTGCTGTTTTTTTACGCCACAGCCGATCCATTGAGATTAAAAAGCAACAAACTATTCGGCGATGACAAAATTATGAGTTAAAGAAAAATCACTAAACTGTTCTTTCGCAATAGATAAGAGTCGTGCGACTACGTAGAAAGTGCGAAACTCGAACAGATTAAAAAAGGCAGTTGAACAATTTTAAGATTCTAACAAGATTCAGACGTATGAAATCCGTGATCTCTAACGTATCTTTCGAAGCGAGAGATGCTAAAGCAACTCGACTTAAAAAAGCAGCTAAGTTGCTGATCGTGTTTCTGTTTTTCGGTGTCGTCGTTACATATCTCGCGTTGCCCATCGTGGCGCTCTTTCTGAATGAGACTGTCTCTAGCTTTATTAGCTCACTCTCTACAGAGATGGTCCAAGAAGCGATTAAGCTGAGCTTAATCACCACGTCAACTACCTTGGCCGTTGTTATCTTTTTTGGCACGCCGGTAGCATACTATAACGCCCGCCACAGGTACAAAGGCAAGAGAATAGTAGAGACGCTAATCGACCTCCCAATCGTATTACCCCCTTCCGTTGCAGGTATCGCGCTTTTGTTAACTTTTGGTCGCATGGGCTTGCTTGGTCAATACTTTGGCATCCTCGGAATCAACATCGCCTTTACCACGACCGCCGTTGTACTTGCCCAAATATTTGTGTCGTCTCCCTTTTATATAAGACAAGCTACCACGAGCTTCGAAGATGTAGACCCTGAATACGAAAGGGCCGCCCACACACTCGGAGCTTCAGGCACCGCAACAT
>CAYHCZ010000154.1:0-3631 GCA_964355295.1 uncultured Methanomicrobia archaeon | reverse complement strand
TTTGTCCGCCCTCTTCCGTGGACTCCAGTGCATTGTGAGGTTTGTGATCGGTCAGAAGAATAACTACTGGGTCGTGGTCTAACTTGATGGCGTCAGCGATTTTACTTCGCATACGTATATTCTCCAAAATGTTATGCGCTTTCGAGGTGTATGTGTTTTTCACGGGAATTTGTAGCTAAGTGCAACCCACGGATATGCAAGCCTGAAATAACAATTATGTCGCGATGCGTGTATCGTACATAATCGAGGTGCAATAATGAGAGTAATTGGAATAAGTAGCAGCCCTCGTGGCGAGAATAGTCGTACAATGAAGCTAGTTAATGCAGTTTTAGACGGCGCAAGGCAGTTTGGAGCAGAAACAGAACTGGTTGACATCGGGGCACTGGACATACAATATTGCGTAGGGTGTCAGGTTTGTTACGTTGAAGGCGAGTGTGTTCAACAAGACGACCTCTACGATGTGTGGGCAAAAATGCTGCGTGCCGACGGAATTGTACTCGGCTCACCAGTCTACATCAATAGTATCACCGCGCAACTCAAAACAGTAATCGACCGCTTGGCTGACGCTATACATTGTCAGATGCTAATGGGAAAATACGGTTGTGCTGTGACGACAGCCGGGAGTTCAGGCATTAGCGAAGTACTTCGTTATTTGCGTTACTTCTTAAACGAGTTAGGTGTAGTGGCGGTAGGAGAGGTGGGCGTTGCTCTTGGTGGGAATCCAGATGCGCTTGATGCAGCCATTATCGAAGCGACCACACTTGGACAGGCCCTTGCAGATGCAATACAGAGCAGGCGTCACTTCACTGATCAGGAAAGGGCAATTGCCGAGAGAGGTGCGTTTTTCAGGCAACTAGTGAAAGCAAACAAAGAGGCTTGGCGGCACCAATACGACTATTGGATGGAGAAGGGTTGGATGTGATAAGGTCCCTTACTCCATCCTACTTGTGGTTGTTCGGACTTCTCATGACCTTTGTTTCCAGAAAAAGTTTAAGGCTTTGGCGGAGAAATTAAAGTTCTCTACTTAGGTTGACCATGACGAAAAAAGAGGTATTGTACTCGAGGAGGCGTGAGATGTACCGCTTGTACGTCGCTCAGTTAAACATGCCAGAAATCCTCGAAAAACTATCTGCTAAATATCGCGTATCGAAAAGCGCGCTATGTAAAGACTGGCAGAAGCGAACTTTGTGGGTCTACGACGTCTTTGATCTTGAGCCAGCCCGTCCATCGTGAGTTTTCGACATAGCTGTGGTGACGCGTCGAGAAAAATCGCTTCGATTAGCAGAGGCAAACATAGTGTTCTACTTCGCTCTTCGGCTTTTTATCCAATCGTCAGAAAAATGATAATGTAGCGTTGTGACGCCCTTTCGTTGTTTTTCCTTGGAGTGGAGTGTAATCTCACCGATGTTGAGCGATTATTTCGTTGTTTCACAGTTCGAGGCACTCAAAAACACTTGCGCGACAACGCCCATAAACAGTTTCTAAGCTGGCGACTGGATTCACACATATCAAAGATAAGGTATCGTCAGTAATTGTACAGGGCAGCGCAGGTTCGTCCTAGGTTTAACGTAGGGGGGAGTAGGCGGCAAAGCACAGTCATAACACATTAATGCAATTCTGCTCAAGAAGACGGCAATGTTGGGCTCTACATCGCTAAGTAAATGTATCCGAGATGTTGGGAGAAGCCTCGAATGGGTAAAAGTTATTATCTGATATACGAGATTGCTATGGGAGATTAGCTAGGATTTGACACTATGGAACATCATCGTGTAATACCTATCCTATGCGTTCTGCTGCTGTTGTCAGTTGCAATCGCAGGATGTACGGTCAGCTTTAATCCACCTAACTTGCAACTGGGCTCATCCACGTCTCCTTTAGGAGTCAACTCCAGTGAAACAAGCACTGGCACAGCGCACTTGCTCGCAGTAGAGCAGACAGATGACAGTAACCAGTACGTAGGCGCCATATCCGACATTAGAGTTTACACGCAACCCGGCACTGGTCACGTTTTTGTAGAAACTACGCCGCTAACTGGTGGTGATTTTCAGGCGACGGCGAGAGATGCGATTGAAGTCGCAGCGAAACAGGCGCAGATAGATCCAAACAAACGGGATTTCGAATTTGTGTTAGCCGTGTCTAAGGACGTAGAAGCGGTCGATGGGCCGAGCGCTGGCCTTCCGATGACCATTGCGGCATATTCTGCTATGACAAACAAGCCGACTAATCCATCGGTCTACGGCACCGGTGCTATTGATAGCAACGGAACGGTGAGCAGTGTTAGCGGTGTTTATCTAAAAGCACAGGCAGCAGCAAAAGCCGGAGCTCGCGTTATTATCGTTCCTAGTGGTCAGACGGTGGTAAGCACAACTTCTCCGTTAGCTACAAACGTTGTGGGGGGCGTGAACTTGCAGGCGCAGCTGCAAAAGGAAGGGTACAACGTGACGGTCATTGGCGTAAAGAAGTTTGAAGACGCATTGCCCTATTACTTCACTTAAGGTCGCTCTATGCTGATCGCGCAATCATCCAAAAAGAGAACTTTAGACGGGTCGACTAACGTTTGCAGGTGAACTAATCAGGTCGGCTCCTGTTAATTTCGCTGTTTCTTACCCGTTAAATAAATGGACGCTTAGCTTCGGTATCTGCGGTACCGACCGTAAGCGACCATTTGATGTACCTTAACGATTGTTGATTATAACACGCAACACGGAATACACACGACTTCTCCGTTTTCCAGGCGCGCTCTATGCTCAGAAACCAATTCTCCACACTTCTGACACGCAACTGACTGAAATATGCGTGCCTTTTTGGGAACGTCGACGTTTTCGATGTGCGTGACGTTAAACAAATCCCCCTCAGGTATATTCATTAGTTTTTCGGCGATTATGTTTGCACGCTCCCTGAAGTCTTGCTGCTCAAGCGAACTGGCAGATCCAAAAGTCACCTTTTTGCGCAGCTCATTCCATATAGGATCCATATTCTCGAGATTCACTGAACCTTTTAAAGAAATTCGCAGTGCGTCTCCTGTCCTCCTGTTTATGAACGTATACACGTGTTTTCCATAGTCTTTAAAAATAAGATTGCCCTTCCCAAAAGTGCAGCCGGTTACAACCTGTATGGCGTCGACGCTGCAGCTGTCATTTTCGACGATGGCTATCAGCTCTTCATCGAGTGACTTTTTAGACGAAAATGCGCGCACTGCTATCTGTGCAGCTCGGTATCCTATGATTGTTCCAGGGCAAACGTGCCCGTGGAACTTCGTTACTTCTTGAAAAGGAATCTCTTTAGCGGTTTCCATTCGATCACCAAGCACGTAATTAACTGTTGCTTCATGCGCAGTTAATGCAAATAAACCTTCTAGATACCCCATCCGGCGAGAGGCAGAAGCATAGCACTTTAGCAATAGTGGTTTATCAAACATTTTCAAGCCGAATCAGCACGGTAGTGGATCAAAGTGATTAAATATAAGGGAGTGAGTAAAATTAGCCAAGCCATCGCCGGCAGCTAGGGGGGTTCGCAAACTGAGTGCAGACCAAGTAGTTGTCGAAGAAGAGGTGACGCTCAAGCGCGACCTTGGTACATTCGGCTCATTTTCAATCGGCTATGCTGACGTCGGTGCTGATATATACATCGC
>CAYHCZ010000153.1:0-3648 GCA_964355295.1 uncultured Methanomicrobia archaeon | reverse complement strand
GATAGCGCAGCTTCGCGAGTGCGTGCTTTCCTTCGTTAATGGCTTCGAGCGTCGCGCCGTTAGGCCATACTTTACAGGGGAATCCCGATTAAGTAGAGAACGATGACCACCAAGGCTCCAGGGATCCCTGCTATGGCGCTGATCAACACCGTGATCCAATCGATCGGCACTCCAATGCCGATAAGATTGGCCACGGCAAGTATTATGATACCTAATATCGCGTTAACAACAAGATACCTAACGACCCGAATGCCCCATCGTAAGACCGACCAAGCAATAATCAAAATCAGTATGATGATTACGGCTGCGGCCAGGATACTGATTAAGTCTACCATAAGTTAAGCAAGCGTTGTTGAACTGATTAAGGTTTTGCTTTTTTTGCGCATAAATGACCGCTTTGGACAGTACGTGCCGTTTAATATTCACAGAACCGACGGCTGGGCTGCTTCCTCCATAAGGACGTGTAAGCGTGCCGTGCTGACGACGCTGCTCGGCTGGGACTGAGGATTCCCGTGCCGGCGCAAGATGCTCTCAACGAGATGCTGTGCGAGCTAGCCTAACGATTCCCGATGCGCGCCATCTTCCCCACCAGCAAAGCGATCACGGTCACAAGATACAGCTGTCCGAGCAGTGCCTCGATGATCGTCAGCACTCGCACCAAGTCGGTTGCCGGAATCGGGTCCCCCAGCCCGACGGTGGTGAGGACGATGAAGCTGTAGTAGTAGAGATCGATCGACCGCATCGTCTCGACGCCGCTGAACGGTGCGACCGGCGACAACACGACGATAATACCGTAGAGCACCGCGAAGAAGAGTCCGATCAGCAGGTAGATGTTCGCCGCGCCCAGCACGGTCTGGATCGTGATCGAGCGGTGTCGGAAGAGGTCACGACCGATCAGTATCGGGCCAGCTCCGGCTATCGCGAGGATCGCGAGACCCGTGACGGAACTCGCGGTGGTCGAGTTCCCCGAGAGGAACAGCGCGCCTACGCTGATGAGTACGCCCACTGCCAGCGCGCCGCCGACGACGAGAAGCGTGGCCTGTCGTGCGTGCGACGCCGACAGAATGGCGACCAACGTTGAAGATGCGAATACCAGCGCGCCTAGGATTCCCGCTGGTCGACCGCTGCCGATGCTCGCCAGTATCAGGGTCCCGATGAGAAGGACCAGCACCACACCATAGCCGGAACGCCGTCGCTCTTCGCTCGCAATGCTTGCCTTTTCGTCCGCCACGCTTCCTCCTGCTGCCACTAGATGCCGTGCTGCGCTATCTCTTTTTTCATTTTTATTATTTTAAATTTGCATTTTTCTAAAAGCCAGTCTCATACTCTACAACAGATGTAAAAAGAGGGTTATTAGCCCCCTGCTAAACTACACTCCTTAAGCTTGTAAACCAGACCTATTTAGCTCTCACAACTTCAAAAAAGGTCAATCTTAATCTGCTAGCTCTATATCGCGCCAGCATCGTATGTACGAATCGTAGACATCTTCAGGAAGTGGGAGTTTGTAATGTTCCCAGTCCACCCCCGTCATCCCGTGCGCTAAGACATATTTACGGTTTGTCGCATCCCAGCCGATTATATCTCCAAACTGTTCAGCGAACTTGCGGAAGTCGCTTAGCCACATGCGCGCCTTGCTTGCGTCACGGACCCTCGGAAGCGGTATCCTCTGTCGTTCTATCCAGTTTTGAAACGAATTGAACATAAAGAAGAGTTTGGCATCGTCTTTTTCGTCAAAATCGTGCTCTAAACCCCGCTAATTGCATCAATAACTGAGGGGTGCAAAGGAACGTAATGCTCAACCCTGTTCTTTTCTTGTTCAGCACGCGCGTGAAGTGCGGGCTTCTCTTCGCGGAGTGCGGTTCGGAATTGTCCAACCGTCAAGCGTTCTAATGTGCTCGGTCGTAACCTTATGTAAGAAGCAAGGAGCGCAAGGTTATGCCGGCACGTTGTCCGGGGTTTATCTGGGAGGCCGTGGAGATTCTTGAAGCGCTAGAGTAGCGTTTGCGCTTCCTTTCTTCTTTTTTTTTCAAGATTACGAAGTAGGCTAAGAGCGTCGTTGAAAAAATAAGTAGTTAGCACGACACGTTAGCATACGCTTTGTGCTCATCCTTGTCATTAAACTGCAGGTAGATTGCTGCTATATTGATATTAAAATGACCTCGCACCTGCTACATGCAGTGTTAATCCGTGACGCAAATCTGTTGTCACGCAGACTTACAAGGTGATTTATCGTTGGCGTTATCAAGAGTGAGGAAGAGCGTACCTGCCTCCTGGACTTGCGAATGGTGCGACCTGCGAGGAAATGCATCGTGGTACTTCATAATCGACCGCCGGCACGCGTCCTTCCTGCTTACATGAGAGTAAAGGAGGTGAATAAGCAATGGAATCAGGAGTCAAAACAACAGCACGCACCTCTACCTATTGCTACTTCGACTTGAACTCGGAATGCGAGCTAGGACTAGTAAGTCCGGACAGCAAGTTGTGTGCAAAATGCGTAGCCAGCGCTTACGATGAGATCGTTAGAATATAATAAGGGCATTAGACAAACAAGACCGTTCGATGATCTGACACAACTGGGTTGTTGTAGTCCACCACACATGCAAGTAAGAGGTTTTAAAACGGCACATTTGCATACACGTCCTGCAGGTCCTGATCGTTAAACCTCAGGTAGAATGCCGTCGTATTGATGTTTGAATGGCCTAGCACCTGCTGTAGCCCCTATAGCGATCCGTTGACGTGAAGTCTATGTGTGGGATTTCTTGCAAGTAAACTAAGCACTTCGCGCCCATTTCCCATATTAGATTGGCCCTATTTTAACCCTGACAATACGCCGCTAAAAGACGCTGTATTACATCATCATACGTTTCGCCCTTAGCGCCTATCCGTTTAAGCGCCTCGCGTGTGGCTTTGCCTATCTGTATCGTGGTAACTTCGCTGCTTTCGCTCATGCTTTAACTATATGTAATTGAGTAAAGTTATAAGTTATGGTGTATTGTTATACTGCCTCATACCTTTTCAAGACTTACCGGCTTGCCCACCCGAATCTATCAGACTGTTCATGATGGAGCGCAAGCCTTTCTCGTGGTGATATCGTCTAGCGAAAAGACCTCAAAAACCCCTAAATCCTCCGTCTTCACACGGCAAAATAAAAACGGTGTCTCTTGTCGTTAAAAGGGGATGTTAGCGCTTTTGTAGGAACAGTTTCAGTGGGAATGGCTTGCCGTGCCCGGGGTAAACAATCTTGACGTCTTGACTTTCTAGTTTTTCGATACTGGCCTGCGCAGTGGGCATATCGTCCATGATGGAACTGATAGCAGGTTGTTTGGTGTTTTCAAGCAGGTCGCCACAAAACAGATCACCGGCGGATGTCAGAATGCCGATTGAACCTTTGGAGTGTCCCGGTATTGAAAGAACTTTGGCGTCGAATCCATATTCAGTAAGATCTGCCCCATCCGCGACAATCACATCGGGTTGAAATCTGTCCGCCGCACCAAACCTGAAGAGGCTCGGAACCAGCGATCTGAAAAGAAGATTGCCCTTTTTCCTGTTCCAGAACATATCGCCGCGTTCGGCCATGCCCACATCGTCAGCATGCATGGCTATCTTTGCTCCAAACTTCTGGCTGAGATAAGCGGCATTACCGACGTG
>CAYHCZ010000152.1:0-3666 GCA_964355295.1 uncultured Methanomicrobia archaeon | reverse complement strand
CAGCTCAGAAACAAGCACGAATGCTTCGACTACTATATCGGCCACCACCACAGCGGCCACCACCACAGCGGCTACACCTTCTCCCACAGTTACACCGTCACCGAGCGCATCGCCAACAGCGACGCTGAGTCCGTCGGTATCAGGACAGATAGACACCTCAATTCAATTCGCCCGCGAGCCACGTGTGGTAAAGGGTACTGGTCAAGACATCTTGTATGTCAATGTAATTTCGTCCACGTCAGGCAGCCAGATTTGCAGCCTTGGAACAGTCACTGTTTCAGGAGCGGGCGGCCAGACAATTGGAACGGTATCGTCTGGAGGTTCCGACTGTTTTTACACAGCGTACCTCGACACAAGCAGCTTGAATCCAGGCACATATGACGTCACACTGACATTTGCAGGTGATAGTTGTCACCAACCTTCGCAAAGCACGTCAACGATTACTATACTATAATCGCTTCGCAGAGCTTGTTGATCCATAAAGTTAGAAACAGGTTCCTATCGCCTGCTCTTCATCTCCTCTCGCTTCATTTCTTTTTTCGATTTCCTTTGATTTTTGGGCACCGTTCAAATGCCGCCCTAAACTGCATGAGTGATGGCATGGAAAGTGTCGTGTAGAATAGGAACTGTTACGCCAACACTCGCCTTGCGCAATGTGCACATTTTGAGGGGCCTCTTTATATTTTCAATGGGAAACTTACTTCCGATGAAGAACGTAAGGGAAAACGTTGCCATCGCGATTCTCATTGCTGTGCTGATAATAGTTGCATTTTGGAGCGTCGAGATCCGTCTTGGCCTACTTACTGCTATCATCGCGGTGATAGCGTATCTAGCATTTGTGCCTGCCTTGTGGGAGAAGCGCCGCAAACCCTAAAAAGTGTGATTGGCTAGCTATCATCGAATACGAATAGAAATCGTTAAGCTATCGTTCGCCTCTTGCATAAGCGTATGCAACTAAAACCAATAGCTGTGATAGCTGTTCTATTGCTGGTGGTTGCCTCACTATCAATTGCAGGCTGCACAACAAACACGACGTCGACACCGACACCTGCCAAGATAAATGTTACTGAAGCGCTGGCCGCAAAATACGAGGGAGAGAATTATACGGTTACTAAGGCGTTTTCACGCCAAACGGACGGCACATACAGAGGAGTCGTTCGCGAGAACGACAGCAGTACTCCGACCAATGTTACGTTTGTAACGTTCAACTCAGAAAGCGAGGCACAATCAAACCGTGCTACTTTGGCGAGTGACTATAAATCTAAAGGGTATGATTTATTTCAAACTAACGATATCACCGTTAGTAGAGATGTAGGGGTGTGCAGGGAACTCGTAATTATTGACGTAGTAGAGCTTAGCGGCATCGGCTGGGGCGTCACAACAGGAAGCGCCATTGACTGCAATAGGACTTAATTGCAACACTGGAGCTGCCTGCGCCTAAAGTCGGCTTTTGGTCGTGGTTCTAAGCGGGAGAAAAAAAGTGATGACTTACGTGAATTCTGCTAGCGAAACGCGTTTCGCCGCTTTAGCGTAATGATTGAACAACGCGGTTCCCCACGTAATCGCCTCTCTGCTCTGACCTACTAATGCATTGGAAATATCAATGATTTCCCCTGTCCGAGGGAGCACAAGCACCATCACGCTATCAGTGACCACAATGGTGAGTTTCGGATCGTGCCGAAGCACAGATAGCTTACATCGTTTGCTAAGGGTGCGTTGAACTTGTACAAGGTTTGCGTGTGCATCACTGTCACGCAGCATGTCTTCCGCAAGCACGAGATGAACGGGTATCTGATCAGCGGCAAACTTGTTCAGGAACGTAGCTGCTTCAGGAATTCCAACCGTGGTCGTAACCGCTTTAAAAACCTTCACGTTAGCATCTTCGAAAAATGCCACACCGCGACGATACACCTGAAAAACATCAGCCTGCGAACTCTCTAGTATCATGCTATCGGAGAGCAATAACATCATCCCAAGCAGGTGATCTGGAATGCCACTCGTGTCGTGTTTGAGCCAGAAATTTTCGTGTTTTTGTAACACGGCCGCCATTGTGACCAAGTCGATCACTTTAAGCGCAAAGCTCCTGCCGATAAATGTCAGCGCGTAGCGCCTCTCGTCTTCACGAACACAGTTGCTCTCTAAGCTCTTGAAGGGCGTGTACGGCGGAAGGTGCAGATGTTCCTATCTCTCTATACAGGTCGTGGAGGCTTTTTTCCCCTTCGAGCAGTGAGAGGAGGAGTCTTCTCCGGACATCAGAACAGATGATGAGGTGGAGTCTTTGATCAACTTCTGAGTTTTCCTTTAGTTCCGTGTCCCCTTTCACACGTTCTCACTCATATACTGATGCGCCTTATTTCAGTTTGCGGAAAAACAAATCAAAAACGTAACCGTGGTGATCGAGTTTAAGTGTTGTCGTTTTAGTTGCATGCAAAGCTGATAGGCAAGAGCGTTCATCCGCATACCTTCAGGAACAGCTTTAAACACGTGCGGCACGGAGTTGACATAAGACGCTTACAAAAGGTGCTGGGCATTCAAACATCAATACGACAGCAGTTTACCTGAGGTTTAACGATCGAGACCTGCAAGACGTGTATGCTAACGTACCGTTCTAGTATAGAGACGAAAAAAAGGAAAGAAAGGAAACGAAAACGCTCCCCCGCTATTCACGCAGAATTACCGCTTCATTGCTGCCATTTGTTCTGCTTGGGCTTTGAAAACCCCTCTCATGACTTCCTTCCCCGTTTCGTAGGGCACTACTTCAAATACATCCATTTCAATGAATGGGGAGAATGACACCCCGTCCC
The DNA here is from genome assembly GCA_964355295.1 of uncultured Methanomicrobia archaeon. Lineage (GTDB taxonomy): Archaea > Halobacteriota > Bog-38 > Methanoflorentales > Methanoflorentaceae > Methanoflorens. The sequence continues at coordinate 862 of CAYHCZ010000152.1, read as the reverse complement.
TGAACTGATCTTTGGTTTCTCCGCTCGCGATTAAATATCCCGATCTTCCGTTTGGGAAGTAGCCGAACTCTAGTATTTCACCTGTCTTTAACATGTTGTCAATCGCTGCGAACATCATCTCATTAAGCTGTACCCCTGCAGCCGGGTCGGTTGGCCACGGCGCGTTCGGGTTGGTGCGCCACAAGGTCAAAAATTTCGCCATTTCTTTCACCTCATTTCATGTTGGCGGCGGTGGTAGTGACCGCCGTTTTTTCTAAAACACGTACAAAGGCACTCTAAGGGAATAAGTGTTGTTGTGACGGACGCTTGTTACGGTGAAAGCCGTTATTTTAGGTAAGAAACAGTGCGACACAATCTCATTTTGTTCTTGGCGATCTGAGGAAGTTCACCGAACAACACGGCGATATTATTCAGTGGGATCAGTCAACTCGGGCGTACATTATGACGCACGGAGTAAGCGGAATTGATTGGAAACACTATAAAAACACCCATTGCCGGAAAATGTGTATGACGTTTACATGCGATATTGGAAAGACGTAGATTTTATTTGGCAAGATGGGCGAGTGTATAATGCCGTTATAACGGGATTGAGCACTATCCGAAGTTGCAGAAGATCCGGGAGGATATGCTAGATGGGGGAGGTTTCAAAACATCCCGCCAGCAAAGCGGGATGGAACTAGAAGACCTCATGCGGGGGAGCTACTAATGTCAACACAACCGACACATCTTGATAAATCACTCGAAAAGTATCTGAAATTCAACGATCAGAACTATAACTTCTACAATGACACTACCTGCTGCTTTTGCTTCAGTAGGAACAGTAATATACTGTTGTCTTCTGCTGCGTTAGACCGCAATATAG
>CAYHCZ010000151.1:0-3671 GCA_964355295.1 uncultured Methanomicrobia archaeon | reverse complement strand
CGTTACGCGGTATCTCCACACTCCCGTCGAAGTGCTCAATCTCACGGACCTCGATGCCGCTGCCGAATTAATTGCCCGAATGCTTGAGTCCGTCGGCGACTACTTTTAACGTTCAGGAGTGGCTCAAGCGACCGACGCCGCGAGCGTGAGAGCTTTTATAGAGTTACGGCTTCATTTGTTGCGCACTCCCATTTTAATCCGTCTATGTTAGCAATGAGCTCTTTTCCCAACACTCGGGGAATCAGCAGAGACGCTCCGCCGTAAATTCCAAGTACGTCCATGATATCGCAAACCAGCGAATACTCGAAAATAAAAAAAAATGTCGTAAAGAAGTTGAAATACTTTTCTTAAGCTGTCGTTCGCGGGCGCTTCAAGCGGAAAGTGGTCAAGTGTTGCACCCATATAGTCGGTCGGGCCATGGAGGGTTTCGAACCATAACCTGGCATAGCGCACGCGTTCGCTTCATGCGCTCCTGCTTTCTCGCGACCAAAATCGCTTAGTTAAGATCCTGATTCGTTGTTTCGCGTTGCTCTCGCTACGAGAAGTACGATCGAGGCTTGGATGGCTGGCACACGTGAGCGGTAACCGGTGCATTACATCGGGTGATAGCACGGAGAAGGAGCGGTGTAACAGCCATAGCACTGGGCTATTGTAGCTCACCTGCATCAGGCAGTGCCCCTAGTAACGGGGACGGCGCTTTCTGTTGACATCATCGGCTTCATATCCTGTGAGACAAGGACGTATGGCACGTTGAGGGAGAGGCCGAAGGGCCCCACGGTATTGGGTTGTACAAGCCAACCGCTAATCGAGGTGTTGTCAGTAGTAACCGACCAGTGTGTGCTGGTATTCGAGTTCACCGTGGTATTCCTCATGCCGGCGGTGTAGACGTAACCGGCCCTCTGCGCCTCGAACTGTATCGGCGCCTCAGCATTGCTTTTGGAGGGGTAGAGGCTTACGCTGTGGAAGGTGCCGTTGGCGTCCTTGAATAAACCGGAGTAAACAGGGGTATCGTTGGCCCAGCTCATGCGAGTGAAGTTGCCAAGGAGGGTGTAGTGTGCGGTGAAGTGAGCGTTGAGCGTGGGACTGAGGTCTTGAGCGTTCGCTGTAGCGATGGGTGAGAGGGTGGTGTTTGTCGTGGGGGAGGTACAGCCTGCAATTATGAGGACTACCGTGAGCCCGGTAAGAATAATGAGCATTTTTCTCATGGTTTGCCTCTTTTTTGAGGGTCACCTGCCGTTTCTTATTCTAGGCGACTCTGTTGGATACGCCTGTCTAATAAAGGTTGCGTTACTAGGCCCGTTTTTTTTACTTCCAATTTAAGCACCCTACTCTAGGACGGTTACAACACCTGCAAACAGGACCGCAACGAGAGGCACAACTCAGACAATGAGACGCTTTTACAGACGCGCATCATCTCCACACAAAGCGTTCATTACCGCCTAAGAACGTGTCAAACGATACGATAAGGGCTCCGGCTTAAACGTGACAAGCGAGGGGTGAAGAGCCGCACTCCTGCTGCGAGACCCTCGGATTCGAAAAAATAACTTGCCAGCTCTGCCGCATAAAAAAAAGGACGGGCGCTCACTGCGCCTATCATTTTGCAATCGTCCTTGTTGCGTTCGCTAAGCTATTCACTTTACTGGGCTACTCTACGTTCCATCGATCCACGCGCTAGTGCCATATGACTTAAAGTACCAGTCGCTTCCACCTCGTGGATTCCCATCGAATACGGCAATATACCGGTCCCACGTAGTGTCCCGCGTTGTCGTTGACCACAGCCCGTTAGCACCGATAGGAACTGTCTTCCAGTAGAGCCATTCCGCATAGCCACGGGCTGGCGTCCACGTTTGATAATAAAGTTTAACGTTGTAGCCCGGAAGCCCTGTGCCGTAAGCGTCCGTCGCAGTGCCATAGATGGTGTACTGTACGTTATATCCTGGATCGTAGGTCGTGGCCAATGCGGTTATACCGGTCCAGCCAACCCAGACGGTCTTAAGTGCATATGCGTCGCGATAGACAAAACAGTAGTCGACACGTACTTGGTTAGTCTCGGAATCAGTGAACGAGTAGCCTCCCCAGGCAGTCGCAGGAACATTTTTCCAATAGTGCCATACGTTGTCGGTTGCCGGATACTTCCACCAGACTTCGATCTCCCCCGCAATCGCGGTTCCAGATAACCTGAGGTAGCCTGAATGGGTGTAGATCTGATCTCTATTTGGATATAGAGGGGCGGTAGCGGTCGAGATGGTATAAGCTGAGCCCACTATAGATGCTGAACCTACTGTAGATACTGAACCTACTGTAGATTTCACGTTTTTCGGGGCAGGATTAATCGGCCTTGCCATTGCCGCTGCTGGGATCACCGTGGCCGCCAGAAGCACGACGAGTATTATTGCGATAACTTGAATGCGTTTCATGTTGTTTCACCTCCTTTAGTATTGGCAGTGGTGTTTGTGACCACCGCTTTTTTGGTAAAATAATAGTACTGCATACGTCTGCGTAATAAAGTTTACTGTTTAGCCGTTCTTTTTACTTCTAATTTAAGCCCCCGCCGGACGGGCGTGCCCATGGCGTAGACTTTGTCGTCGATCAGCACTTCCGAAGAACACTACGCTGTTAACGAGGGGGAGGAGAACACCTTACTGACGATTGTGTACTTCCACGTAAGGCTGCCCTCGTTAGCGTGACGTTGTTATCTTCGCTCTCTAGGTGTACGATGCTTTTTATCGCCGCTTTTCCTAAATATAAAGCGCCATTTCAAACTAACTGGGTGCATACCCCGCTCCTTGTTGCCGGCATTTTCCATAGTTTTTCCTTTCCTTCTCGCTTCGATCTTGCAGAGAGCTTTTGCGGCGTCCTCCCTAACATGAAAATCCTCATCACTGAGCGCTTTTATTGGGGGCTTCACTGCCCGGGGGTCGCCGATCCTGCCATGAGCTCGCGCGGCTGACGTGCGAACATACCTACAATACTTACTCTTGTCATACACTAGTGAATCCCTGCGTATCTCTCTTCGTTTCCATTTTTTCCACGGTTGGTCCGTCGAACCCGAAGATCATACTACCACGCCTCAAATGTGAGTGAATGATAAGGGGCGTATGGATGTATCTGGGAGAGACGACCTACACTTGCTGGAAGACCATTCAACCGATGCAAATGAGCGATACTCCTTCACATACTGGGAGGTCAATAAATGATGTATGCCCTACAAAATCCCCAGTGCTCCAGATAATTACCCAAAAACGGTGTTAAGACGGTCTACAATGGCTTAACCTACACGACCATCTACGCAGATCTAGGCCTAGAGGATATCCTTATGATCTAAGGCTATGTCTACGATTGTCACGGCTCCCCTCTTGTCGACTATGCTGTCGAGTTGTAGTGAGAAGTGGCCATCATCCTCCTCGAGCTAGGAGCCGTGGTTTGTTCTAACCACAGTTCACACCGATTAACCGGACTACAGCAAAGTCTACCGGAGGACGAAACTCTATCGACTTGAGGGCGTGTTCCTACGGTACCCTTTTGGCGGCAGGCAGTTGTACTGGTCCAGTCGCCGCTGAACTCGTAGCCTGCATGCTTGAGTCCGTTGGCGACTACTTTTAACGTTCTGGAGCGATTCAAGCGACCGACGCCGCGAGCGTGAGAGCTTTTATATAGTTACGGCTTCATTT
>CAYHCZ010000150.1:0-3677 GCA_964355295.1 uncultured Methanomicrobia archaeon | reverse complement strand
GAGAGGCTAACGGCCTTAAATTCACGATTGATATAAACATCGAGGGCATAGAGGGGTAAAAATGGCATGCTGCCGTTCAAGTCAAACACAGATAGCGCGCGATGGCGTTAAGGGAATAATCATATCGACAATAGAGGTTAACGGCGCGCCCGAAACCGTGCTTATTGATAAAAAGACGAGTTATGTCGTCGCTAAGTATAATACGATCCGGGGGGCGCTATATGGACATGCCTATTTTTGCGATGCGATCACCAAATCCGACGTGATAAAAGACGCCTGGAATGATGAGATAACGCTCGTACCGCGCGACGAGAACGACCCCTATTATTTAGAGAGCGTCAGGATAAGCGCGGATAAGTCTTTTTAAAATGTAGCATACCAGACTTGCCCGAAGTGGTGCCGCATACGTTGCATAACGGCCTAAACGCGTAACGCGCTAATAAGCCAGCGCTTATGGCAACAGGAGATAAATAACAAAGATGTGGCAGGACACGGTAATCCTCATCTGCAGCCTCGTCTTCGGTTTCCTTCTGATCCCGCAAATACGCGACATGCACAGGGAAAAGGCAGGTATGAACATACTCTCCTGCGCGACAACGTTCTCTTTTCTCGTCGTATTAAGTTGCGTATACGCGACGCTTAGTCTACCGTTAGCGGTACTTGGCGGCGTTATCGATGCGGGGGCGTGGGCAATAGTAACAGCGTTATCGGTGAAATACAGATTACAACTATAGTTCTGACCTAACGACGGGAATAATTAGTATAGCGAGTACAGACCTACTGCATTAAACCCCGTTTGATCTAAATGCAGCCACCACCTTAATGGGGCTCTTGATGTGACTTCCCTGATGTAGGCGATTAATAAACTTGTCCCTCTACCAAAGTGGTCTCTGTATCCCCGGCCGCAACGTCATAAGAAAGGGGTGATGAGGAGACAATATCTCCGGAATAACATCAGGTCTTAGGGACTGGGATCACGAGGAACGTGGCGTACCCGTCTCCGATATTCCTCGTCACGTGCCCCTTGCCCGACGTATCTTCCAGCAGGATGAGGTCCCCGGGCCCAAACTGCCTGACCGTTCCGTCTGTTGTCTCCATCTCCACCGCACCCGACATCAGGGCAAGGAACTGCCGGGTGGGAGCCGGGTGCAGTTCGCCGATCCAGCCGGGCTCAAACGAATAGAAGCGATATCTCGACGCGGGTCGGTCTTCGGAAACGTAGAACGGGGCAGCGGGTGGCGCTGCACGCGCGAGACTCTGCTCGATCGTCACGGTATCAAAGTGCGAGTCACCATTTGCGTCGACGTATATTCTGTGATACATCACCCAGGTGGGATTGGTTCTGGTCACGCGCGTTCTCCTAAGTGCGATGTGCAGGTTGGGATGCGCCTCCCGATAACATTACCTACTCACCGAGGAGGAATAACTGGTTATTCATAAGTAAGCAGAAGTCCTACCGCAGGAGAATATTATCAGAAGATGGGTTCTCCGTTTGTTCTTTTCCCATACGATGGTCGCTTGATATAAACGACGTTCTCTTAACAACAAGAGCTGATAAAGTGGCGCACGGCGTGAGTGGAATCGATTGGAAACATTACAAGCATCCGCTACCTGAAAATGTATATGATTTGTATATGCGGTTTTGGCAGAACATTACTTTCACACTAAAGGGTGCATAGGTGAGCGATTATAACAAGCCACTCATTATTTGCGACACGTAGCCACGATCGTCTTGCCTTCTTGTTCTGGCTCTCAGGCGAGAAACTACAAATTACGAGCCGCAGGAGCTCACAGCAACGTCGTCCCCCTTTTCTTTTTTCTCTTTTAGCCATCGCCAATTTTTATGACCAGTTGATTACAGACACGTGATTAATGTGGTGGGGGGGCCGCTAGGCAGCCGTACTTATAATATATAAGTCTTTGAAATAGCTGGAAGCGCTATAGCAATCCGCGATCGGAAACAGATGAAAAAAGACGTTCGCGACGCAGCAAGAGATCGAACAAAAAATGGTGAGAACATGCCAAAACAAATTTTAATCGCCTATGGAAGCCGGTACGGCAGCACCGCAGAGATCGCCCGCGCGATGATAGAGATCTTCAAAAAAGAAGGGCTGGAACCGCAGATGCTCGACCTTGAGCAGACAAAACAAAAGCAGTGGCCCTCATTGACATCGTTCGATGGCCTCGTCATCGGCTCGGGGATCAAGATAGGCCGTTGGACGCGTCAGGCCACGAAGTTTCTGCAGACGCACGCCGACGAGATCAAGACGTTGAAGTCGAAGGGACTTGTCGTAGGAGTATTCGTGAGCTGTGGGCTGGCATCAACTCCTGGCAAACACGATGAGGCGCGGCAGACGTACGTCAAGAAAATCCTTGAAGACGTCAGCATGTCCGGAGCGGTGGATATATATGACGCCTTTGGAGGGGTGTACGACCTTTCATCGTCGTCGCCGATGGGGTTCCTTGACAAACGGATGCTTTCTATGGGAGCGAAACAGATATCCAAAGATGGGGTCACCGTTACAGAAGGAGCGCGGAACGATTTGCGGGATTGGGATCAGATTCGAGCGTTTGTTGAACACTTCGCCCAGTTGCTTAAATCGGGGATATAGCGCGAACAGCCGCGAGCTTCCCTTCATGGATTTCAGAGCAGCCTACGATGATTACATCCTCTGACATGTTATCACTCCTGCGGCGCACGCCGGACGAAGCGAAAAGCCTTCTCGTGTTTATCCAAGACCACAACAACATTTACAAGCAGGAAAAGACAGACCCAGACAATACTCCTTATAATTCAGCTTTGACGGAGCAACTGGATCCTGACGTGCATCGATCTTCTTATATAAAAGTGTGTCGTATCGCTAGAGCCCTCATTTCCTAGGAGAAGTATATCGTGAACTTGATCGGTGACATCCTGCCACTTGCCGTGGGAGTAGCTATCAGTCCTTTGGCGATTATCACCGTTATCCTAATGCTCGTTTCAAAGCGAGCAAAGAGTAATAGCCTTTCATTTGTCCTCGGCTGGATCCTAGGACTCGGTATTGTCGGCGGTATTGGGCTTTTCGTAGCTAAAACTCAAGATCTCTCACCAGGTTCGGGGGCTTCCCTAGCAGTCTTAGTGATCAGGTTTACGCTCGCAGCGCTCCTTCTTTTCTTTGCGTACCGACAATGGCAAAAGCGCCCGAAGTCCGGTCACGAGCCGACCTTGCCAAAGTGGCTTCTTACCATAGACTCGTTTACGCCGATTAAGGCGCTCGGGTTTGCAATGCTATTCTCTGCTCTAAAGCCGAAGAACCTGATACTCACTGTAGCTGCAGCACTAGACATTGCACAGAGCACATTTAGCAACGTCCAAAGTGTTATGGCGTTGGCAGTGTTCGTTGTTGTCGCTAGCACGTCAGTTGCTGCGCCAGTCGTACTTAGTCTTGTGTTGGGAGAAAAAGCAACTTGGATGCTAGAAGGATTAAAGCGCTGGTTTGTACAAAACAATGCGACGGTTATGTTCGTTTTGCTGCTCGTTTTCAGTGCGATTTTGATCGCCGAAGGCATTAATGGAATCTAGTGCCCACGTCCATCTTGGAATATCTGCCGAGCCACCTTCAGAATATAATCTAAAGATTGAACGACAAAGGTACACCCGTTCTTTCACAACGCGCGACCCCCGTCTGATATAGACG
>CAYHCZ010000149.1:2771-3703 GCA_964355295.1 uncultured Methanomicrobia archaeon | reverse complement strand
TTATCATCGACCCGAAACGCTCCGAAGTAGCCAAGCGGATGAATATCGACTTACCTGGAAAATACGCGCTAAAAGTTAGATAAAAAGCTCATGCTGACCGAGAGACTACGAGCTGAGCTGCAAAAACCATTTGGTGATCTTTGTTCTAACGCCAATTGTGCAGAAAAGTTAAGAGCTTATAGCAAAATAGTCACTGTTGGTGACATAACGACCTACAATGTCGTACAAGCCGGCATTGTGCCTGACGTAAGCATCATTGACGGCATCACAATGAGACAGAGGGTGCCTGACGATATTTGCAGCGCAATCAGCGTCGACCCGCGCATTATCTACAAGGTAGATAATCCCGCAGGCTCCATCACACGGCAGCTATGTATCGCGGTAAGCAGCTCTATGGAGCGCGTCGCTCGGTCTGAACGGGTAAGAATCGTCGTCAATGGAGAAGAAGATCTTGCTGTTATTCCGGCTGTCGTGGAGGCCCCTTTGGGTGCCGCGGTGATTTATGGACAGCCTAACAAAGGCATGGTAATCATTACTGTCACACAAGAGAGGAAAAGAAAAGCGCGACAATTATTGCACGAGATATTAAAAATCACGCCTAAATAAGCATAAAAGAGGAGTATATATGCAAATCGAAGTTATCAAGGAACAGCAAAACGCTCTGCTGGATCGAAAAGAGCTGCAAATCAAGATTATGCATCCTGCAGCTACCCCAGCGCGAATAGAAGTAAAAAATAGAGTTGCAGCCGACTTGAAGATCAAACCTGACCTAGTGATAGTGGATAACATGAAAACTGCTTTTGGCAAGAAAGAGACAATCGCATATGTCAAAGTGTATGAATCCACTGAAGTCGCACAGCAGATTGAACGAGAGCATATTCTAAAGAGGAACCAACCGCCGACTACGGAACCGGCTGGAGAAGAGGAAGTAA
>CAYHCZ010000149.1:0-2671 GCA_964355295.1 uncultured Methanomicrobia archaeon | reverse complement strand
CGTCGACTACGGAACCGGCTGGAGAAGAGGAAGTAACGTCGACTACGGAACCGGCTGGAGAAGAGGAAGTAACGTCGACTACGGAACCGGCAGACGGAGGGGAAGAAAATTAAAGCAAGTGATCTTTACGACATAAGCGGAGATAAGGTACTAAGGCGGCGCCAAAACTGTCCGCGCTGCGGCGAAGGAGTCTTTTTAGCCGAGCATACGGATAGACTGTCCTGTGGTAAATGCGGGTACACGCAGTTTAAAAAATGATCTTCGTTCTCAGGAATGATCGTCCTAGGCCTTGAGGGAACTGCTTGGAACCTCAGCGCAAGCCTAGTGAGTGACGATGAGGTTTTGTGTGAAGCGAATTCTGCATACATACCTACTTCAGGCGGAATCCATCCACGAGAGGCTGCCCAACACTTCGCTCGTAACGTAATCGGTGTGATTCGCGAAGTTCTCAGTTCAACAGATCTTCGCGCTATCGAAGGGGTAGCATTTTCGCAAGGTCCAGGGTTAGGGCCGTGCTTGCGTATTGTTGGTACTGCTGCCAGAGCCATTGCTTTGCGGCTCGGCGTGCCTTTGGTAGGGGTCAACCATTGCATTGCTCACATTGAAGTAGAACGATGGAAAACCGATCTAGTGGATCCAATCGTACTCTACGTCAGCGGAGCGAATTCGCAAGTGCTTTCGTACCGTCAAAAGAGGTATCGTATTCTGGGAGAGACTTTGGACATCGGAATCGGGAACTGTTTGGACAAGTTCGCGCGCTCAGCAGGATTGCCACATCCGGGCGGCCCGAAAGTGGAAAGACTCGCGCAAGAGTCACAAAGATACTTGCCTATGCCGTACGTCGTCAAGGGGATGGACTTTTCGTTTTCGGGGATCGTTACCGCGGCTCAAGAGGCTATGAAATCCGCCCCACTTGAAGATATTTGCTATAGCTTTCAAGAAACTGCTTTCTCTATGCTCGTCGAAGTTTGTGAAAGAGCCCTTTCGCAAACGGATAAATCAGATTTGCTCTTAGCAGGAGGGGTGGGGGCAAACCAAAGGCTCCAAGAGATGCTGACTGTTATGTGCGCTGAGCGCGGTGCGCGTTTCTTCGCACCTAGGTCTGAGTATTTACATGACAATGGCGCAATGATCGCGTATACAGGTCTACTGATGTTATCATACGGGATTCATACGCCGATCACCGCTTCCGGGGCCAACCCGAACTTTAGGCCAGACGAGGTTGAGGTGCTATGGATCAAGGGATAGTAGAGGTAGTAAAAGGAGCGGAAGCAGCCGTCTATGTTAAGGCTCACTCAGTGATTAAAAGGCGCGTTTCAAAGAAATACCGCACGGCAGAGCTCGATATGAAACTGCGAAAAGAGCGGACAAAAAGTGAGGCTAAGATCCAATCGGAAGCACGAAAAGCAGGTGTGCCGACGCCTATAATACAAGAAATCAACGGCTTTGACATTATTATGGAGCGAATAGATGGCCCTTCTGTTAGCTTTGTCATAAATGAGGCAATCGCTGAACAGATTGGTAAAGTTCTCTGCACGCTTCATTCAGCAGGCATCGCTCACGGCGATCCAACGACACGCAACATGATTGTCTCAGGTAAGCGGGTTTATTTAATCGATTTTGGACTCGCCTCCTATGACAGAAGTCTTGAAGCGCGCGGCGTAGACGTGCACGTTTTTTTTCAAAGCCTCGAAGCTTCGCACGAGAATTACCGTGAGCTCAAAAAGGCATTCCTAGCAGGCTACACCAAAAAATACCAGGACACCGATCAGATACTCTCCAAAGTTGAAGAGATTAAGGGGCGAGGTCGATACCTTTGAAAGAAATTAATTTTATCACACAAAACCGCGGTAAAGTAGCGGAACTGCAGGATACGGCTAAGCAGTTCGAACTAAAGATTAACCACATTAATGCGTCCTACCCAGAGCTTCAAGCTGACACGCTGGAAGACGTCGTTCGTTACGGACTTACTTACTGCAAGGACACGTTCCCTGCACCGTTTATCATTGAAGATTCTGGTCTCTTTATTAACTCTCTCCACGGGTTCCCGGGGCCGTTCTCGTCGTACGTCTATAGAACCATAGGCCCGCGCGGCTTGGTCAAGCTTGTCGGCGAAGGGGTACCAGCCCGATTTGAGTCACTCATCGGAAGCTACTATCACGATTTTAAGCTGTTCCGTGGACATTTAGAAGGACGCATAGTCACTTCGAGAGGTCACGGCGGCTTCGGATTTGACCCCATTTTCGAGTACGAGGGTCGTACTTTTGGAGAGATGATGATCAATGAGAAGAATGCTATATCGCACCGCAGTAAAGCCGCGGAACTATTCGTGAAATGGGCATCAACAATTATATAAGAGGGGCTCATAGAATAGTTCACCCCATATCACGTCAGGAACGAATCTGACAGGAATAAGGAACTAAAATGGCGCGAATGCACGCAAGAAGGAAAGGAGTGTCTCGATCGACTAGGCCGCTTCAAAGCACTGTTCCCATTACCACAACTACTGAGGAAGCCCAAAAACTGGTGGTTGAGCTGCGCAACAGCGGACTTTCTTCGAGCCAAATCGGTATCGTCCTAAGGGACACGTACGGCATACCGAATGTCAAATCGGTGACGAAGAAGAGTCTAACGGAATTACTTCGCGATGGTGGGGTCGCCCCTGAACTCC
>CAYHCZ010000148.1:0-3710 GCA_964355295.1 uncultured Methanomicrobia archaeon | reverse complement strand
GGCGAAATATATATTTGGTTCAGCGCCTTTTCGTTCGTCACTGTGAACAAGACCAAAGAACACCACAAAGACGAAGCACTGACTTTGTCCGTCGAGCACGCTGCACGCCTTATCGGCGTGAGCCGGACGACCGCTTACCGGATGGTGCGGGACGGCGAATTGCCGGCTATTAGAGTTGGAAGGCGGGTGCTCGTCCTAAAGAAGCCCTTGATGGAAATGCTCGGGGCTGAAGAGCATACGAGCCGCTTGTGAAAACTAAGAGGCGGACCACGCGCTGCTAGCCCTCCATCGTCGAATCGCCTGAACGTAAACTCGGCAATCACGACTCCCGCCACAGCTCACGCGTCAAGTAGGACCAGCCAAACCTTGAGGGCATATGAGGCGCAATGGTGGGGGCGCCTGCCATCTCTGATTAAGCAATGATGCTGCTGGTTTAACTAAATAGACAGACTTTTCACAACGTCCCCTCTAGCATCCGCTGGGCGCGACCCGACACAAACTGCAGCCCCCACCGACGAGACGCAGATTCACTCTTAGAGGGGCGTAACGTAACAGGATGCCAGCTTGCTGCTAATGAGCTTCTGTTCGTGGAACAGGCGCGCTGTGAGGTGGTACATACCCTCTTTACTCGCGTAGAGCTCGCTTGCAAATCGTTTCGTGCCGCCTTCTGCGATGAAGTCAATATCGATCACGTCCATGAGCGTGTGGGACCTCGACGGGGGCGTTGCGGCGATTTCGAGCCGTAGATTCGGCACGTCGCGGCGGGCGTGCACTATCGTTTCTGTCTCGATTGTCTCTTCATACGCCCAGTAGGGCCGATTCACGAAGAAGGTCCGGATCTCGGCGGGATCTTCAATGAGTCGAACCTCATAAAAGGGAGAGTACCAGCTCACATAAGCACCGTCGCGGTATGCCTTGACGTGCAGATAGACCCATCCCGTGTGGTTCGCAAAAACGTGAAAGTTGAGCGCTGCCATGTCGTGAGGGCGCAACTCTTTCACGAAATGAAACGATCCGCCTGGCAAAATGTCGATATCGTGCGTGTTAAAGGTATACAGCGTCGCGCTTACGTCGACGAGGCGCTCCATTGATAGGTTCCTCAGCCGGACGGTGATCCAATGGCGCCCCCGTTCGAGCACCTCGGGCGTAACGGTTGCCTCGAAGGAATACTGGCGTCGTTCTTCCATGGCGATTCTCTTTTCTCCTCTCTTTTCGTCGGTCATAGTATCATCAAATTAAGTAGCGCTCGGAAGGTGGTAAGGTATAGGCAAGGAAAAAACCGATCGTGAAGGAGAATCACGCTGCGCTATCATAGTTCGGGCCTACCTGAAAATTACCACTCTAAAACTGCATGCTATCTTTTTATTTCATTATCAAAACAATAAACCCTACACGTCCCCCTTTTATGAAGATGTGTATATGAAGTACTAGCCCGGGGTGGAATTGCGCTGAATTCTGATCGTGTACGTGCAGATCGAGTGCATCGACGGAAAAATTCGATGTCAGCATAGAGCCATCCTTGTCCCACCACTCAAACGACGTGCGCTGTAGCTGGATACTGTTACAAACTTTATCAAGGTGGCGTGCTCAATAAAATAGATTTGAAAAAGAGGCGAATGACAATGCGAAAAACAACGGTTGTAATAGCCTTATGCTTGGTCCTCATAGGCACACTGACTGCCACTACAGAGGCATCAGCGACGCCAACGGACGACTCAGCCATTCAGCGGTTTGACATAGCGATAGGGGATTACAAATACGGTGAACTTAGTGTTGACACGGAGACCGATCAAGTCTTCGCCAACGCGAATGTGGGCAAAAAATTGGCAGACAAACAGGTGACTCTAGTTGCACGAAAAGACAGGTCGAGCCCGCATACTATAGATATCGCGCATTCAACCGTTAATAGAGACGGACAAGTCCACTGGAAGGGTACCCTCGCAGCAGCACAATTAGACTGGATTCACACCTATGGCGATAGCGCGATCTTCGTCGTTAGAGTCAACCATTCTCTGTTCTGACGAACGAATTCGAAGCAGCAACCGTTTTAACTGCTTATTTTTCTAATAAGAACTGCTCGTAGAGTTCAGAACCCCAACAATCTTTTGCATGGGCGCACCAACGAATGCACAAGTTCATTTCGTTAAATACCGTTAACCCGCACTTACTGCATTGCACCTTAGCATCGGACGAGAAAATCTCTACGTCCTCACTACATCGCAGACACTGCTTAATTGTAAGAGTTGGTGTTCCTCGCATAATTATGCTTCGTAGTTTCACTTTCTTTCTGCTATTGTAGTAGAGGGATAACCAATCCAAAGATTAGGCATGTTACGCCAATGAATACAAAAGGCACTCCCCATCCCCAGTGAATTGATATTACTGCGTACGACGCTACCGCAGTAATAATCACACCAGCAATTAGGAAAGCCACTCCAGCTAGTGAAACCAACGCCTTTTCACCTTCTTTTCGTAGTTACTCTTTCTTTCTGTTGTAATTCATAGGAAATAACTACTCCAATGACTAGGAGTATTACGCCAGCGACTGCTAATGGCAATCCATATTCACTTGGTAGTATTGTCCTGCCCATAATTTCCCAAGTACCTGCCGGATACCCAAGAACTGGGGGCAATCCGATCAAAATAAAAATCACGCCCGGAATTATAAAAGCTACCCCTGGCTGTTTCCATAGTTTAGCCAATGCCTATTCACCTCCTCGTGCTCGTGGAAAAAAAGCCAAAAACAAAACATGATAATGGTTTCGGCTTAAGTGTTATCTCTTTAGAGTTTTATTAGAGTGTAACTAAGGGAGCCCTTGTTTACAGATAGGCCTGAATATAGTAGTTACTGTTCCGAAATTTTAAGATAGGCGAGAACTGCTCCAAGGATTATGCATGCTACGCCAATGAATACTTCAATGGGGGATGCCGTTTGGATTTAGTTTTCTTCTTCCAAAAAGCTAACAACGACCACCATACACCCAGGAGCCACTACTACACACAAATCGAGCGCTTCCAGAACAAACTTGTGCACCTTGAGAGAATGCGGTTCCATTCCAATAGCACTCTCCCCCTTTCTTGTCTTTCTCCACAATTGGCGAGTTCTTCTTCGTAGGATCTTGGGCTTCTACATTGGTGATTTCGGACACTTTAATTCCTCCATTTTTACATTAAAGCAATTCTACTATATTTAACATTTTAAGTTACAAACAGACGGGTCCTGCTGGAAAGTATTAGGACGGTATAAAATACATACGGTCCACAAACGTGCTTTTTGAAAAGGCTTTAAATGCTTTATTTTTTTTTTTGCTTTCGGCTTTAGAGCAGTTTGCGCTTTTAATGGAACTGAATTTTACGATACGACGTCGGAAAGGAGAGAGAAGCAAAGTTTATAGCATATATAGGAAATCATGCGCCTAAGCAAGGCCACTCTATTTTGGAGGTCAAAAATGATTAGCAAAAAACTCTTTTCCGCTGTTTTGGCAACGTTAGTGATTCTCTCTATCGTCGCAGGATCGACCGTTGCCTTCGCGCAGACACAAACGACAACGACCGCAGCTACGGGACAGACTATCATTCAGACCGCAGCTAGCGAGACGAACTTTACCACGCTGGTGGGCTTACTCAAGGTTGCTAACCTCACAGACACGTTGAACGGAACTACTAATTACACATTGTTTGCGCCGTCAAACGCGGCTTTTGACAAAATC
>CAYHCZ010000147.1:0-3798 GCA_964355295.1 uncultured Methanomicrobia archaeon | reverse complement strand
CGTTGGGGATGATAATGGAAGAAGCCTTGAGCCCGGCGAGATTAAAGGTCTTGCTTGGTGCCATGCAGACTATGCAGTTCTGTTCAAACTCCGGTGAAATTGAAGCAAAAGGAGTGTGTGTACATCCGTTGAAGAGCAGTTCGCAATGGATTTCATCGGAAATAACTTTAGCTCCGTGGTTGATGACAATCTCCCCCAACCGGCTCAGTTCCTCATTATTCCACAGACGCCCTACTGGGTTGTGTGGGTTGCTCAAGAGAATAGCCTTTATTCGGCTAGGGAAGGGACCCATACCAACTCTGGACTGGAAACTGCTCTCAAGGTCTGCAAAATCCATCTCATAGCGGCCGTCTATCAATTTAAGTTCGTTGTTCACGATGTGACATCCGCTAGACATCACTGCCGGGAAAAAGGGATAGTAGACCGGTGGTTGCAGGATGATTTCATCGCCCGGACGGGCAAGAGCTCTGACCGCCGCATGAAGTGCGGGAATAACACCGGGGGTAAAAACTACCCATTCCGGTTGGATTCTCCATTTGAACTTCCGTTGCATACGGTCAACAACAGTTTCGGTGACCCGTGGACTTGGCTGAGTGTACCCATAAAACTCGTGCTCCGCGCGTTTCGTCAGCGCCTCAACAATCGGCTGGGCAACTGGGAAATCCATATCGGCAATCCACATCGGGATGACGTCATCGCGACCAAATATCGCGTTAACGGTATCCCATTTGACACTATTGGTATTGCTTCTGTTATATATGCGGTCAAAATTGTATTTCATTAGTTAGTCCTTCAAAGCGTCAATGAAGCTAAATACGCACAAAAATGGCGCTGATGTTATGAGCTGTAGGAAGGGTCTTACTACTTACTCCTCGAATGTTGATTGTCCTGCAGATCAGTATAGTGATTTGCCGATTACTAATTTATAGCCTTGTCCAAAAACGCTTGTACCAATCGATGGTTTCCTTCAATCCTTCTTCTAGCGAAATAGATGTTTGCCATCCCAGTACCCTACGGGCTTTGTTAGTGTCCAAACATTTGAATGATGGTGTGGCTTTTTTCGGACCGTGAAACGCTGGTTCTCTCTCTTGCCCATCATAGAGACGGCTAATCAATTGTACCAGATCCCTGACTGATATAGGATACCCTCCGCCAAAATTGAAAGCTTCGCCGGAGGCAAAGTCCATATTTTCTGCCACCGCCAAATAACCTCTTGTCATATCCCGAATGTTAAGATAATCGAAGGTTGAGGTACCATCATCTCGTGCTCCAAAATCATAAGGACGACCGGTAATGATATTGGCAATGGCCGTAGGAACGATTGTGCTAAAATTGGTGTTTCCCGGCCCGTAGGTGTTAATGAAGCGACATACTGCTGCCTTCATTCCGTAGGTTTTTGCATAGCAGCGGACAGCGATATCACCAGCAACTTTAGACGGAGTGTAAATATTTGCTGCTACAAGAGATGGGGAATCTTCGCTTATTGGCTCCTGCTGGGTGGTCGCACCATAAAATGCTCCGCTGGAAGCAAAGACTAAATTCGTAGCATATGCAGAATTTCTGACTGCTTCCAAAACAGAGTATGTTCCCATGACGTTTACAGAAAGTGCCTCATACGGATGGACATTGCAGATTGGCACGACCGGTTGAGCAGCAAGGTGAAAGATGGTATCAATCTCGAAGCGTTCGAGACTGATTTTAAGAAGTTCCAGGTCTCTGACATCCCCGCAAATATAATGAATGCTACTGGCTAATCCTGTTAACACCAAATACGAATTAGTTGGAGTCTCGCGATCCAGCACGTAAACTCTGGCTCCTTTTTCTAATAGTTGCTCACACACATGGGAACCACCAAAGCCATATCCTCCAGTTACTAAGCATCTTTTCCCTTTCCAAAAGTCGCTTCCCTTATCTTTCATCAAGCGCCCCTGTAATAACTAGTGATTAACTACCACTTCAGAAATAGCCTAGCCGATTGACTTCCCCGGTCATTGCACGTTAGCCGAACAATGCGTCAAAAAGGGCGTCTACTTCCGTACTCATACTTCTACCCCGCACCTGGTTCCTTTCCATGCAATTATCTGTGATACAGATTGTCTACGCCATTGGTGTACCGTTTAGACTATTGAATGTTAATAAAGGGACAAAATGTGTCTGTAACCGCACGCTGATTATAAGCGGCGCTATAGCATCATGCAAAAGGATTGTATATATACGAGATTTCAGCTTTGCTCGATGCCAAAATAATCGAAAAGGGGGGTCAGAAATTAAACTTCTTCTTATCCACGCAGATAAGATCAGCTACAAGGCAACTCAACGAACCAAGGTGGCTGAGGACATAGAATTGACAAAGGATAGCATGGAAGACTGTCTTGTTGTCTTTGCGAGCATAGAAAAGCTAGACGAACTCAACGCAGCGGTTGTAACCAGCGCGGCAAACAACAGCATTGTGGATGTACTCGGCAAGCTTAAGGAGGATCGCGTAATGCTCTTTCCGTTTGCTCACTTAACAAGCACATTGAGCACACCACAGGTAGCGTTGGAGATACTCCAGTCGCTTGAAGACGTGTTACAAAAGGAGGGTTTTACTGTAAAAAGGGCACCTTTTGGATGGAATAAAAAGTTTGAAATCAAGAGCAAGGGGCATCCGCTAGCGGTCCTTTCGAAAGTCATTTGCCCTTACAGCACGACGGAGTGCGACTTATTGTGTCCATATTGCACGAATCCAATCAAGATCCAGGACCTCAGAGTCGAACAGAAGACGCTTCCCGCTATATGATGTATGAGCGTTGAAGTCGCTCGCGGAGCTGATATGCGAGCTATAAAACAACTAAAGAGCAAAAAAAACCTCGATCGGGCAGGATTCTCTGTTCTGCCCGATCAAAACAGTGACTAAGATGCCTAAACGCGACTGACGCTTATTTCTTTTCAATCGCCTGTTTCATCATCTTCAAGGTCTCAACCTTATGCTTAAGGAATCCGATCTTGAACTCTTTTCTCATGATCCGCTGATCGAGCTTGCGCAGTATCACTTGCTTTTTCATGTCGTCGTCGAGCATCTCCCAAGCGACCATCTCAGCCCATTTGGCCTGACCCATATGATGTATCGTGCCAACCTTACCTTCAGATTTTTCCCACATTTCGTTTCAACTCCTTAATTAAACAATGTGTCACCCTGGCAGTTCCGCTTGAACTCACAGAAGTGCGCACGGCGTGTCCATATCCACGTCACGTTCGACCGTTTTGACGGTAATGCAGCCAATGCTACTGAATGCTTCGCTGTTGCACGACAGCAGTTCCATTTATCATGATCTAAATGGTGTAAGGACCCATAAACATTCCCGTCGCTTTGAACTGATGTGTGAAGCTAAACCCCGATTGAGATCGCCGGAATCGAAAAGCACCGCAAAAGACATGATTTTGTGTTTCGCTGAGTCTTTCGCGTTTGTTGGAGATATCCTAGTCAATGTCGAGTTCGTACGTGCAGGACATGCTCAGGTGGCGCTATATTCGCCGGACATATCGAAGCCCTTGATAGATTTACGCCGTCCATCCCGTAACAACAGTGCGGTGATACGTTGAGTAACGTTCAGTAAAGTATGCAACCATCATACTGATTGACGGCAGCAAACCAAGAAGAAGAGTGGATTAACCGTATAGCCTCTGTTAGGTGAAGTTACCTTGAGACGACGATATATCCAGCGATGAGAATAAGGGAACCGCCGACAAGCATGAGCGGTGTGGGTTGCTGGGCTAAGAAAAAGAAACCGAAAACCACGGCACTAACCGGCTCCAAAT
>CAYHCZ010000146.1:0-3798 GCA_964355295.1 uncultured Methanomicrobia archaeon | reverse complement strand
TCGCGGCCGTCGTGCTCACCGACATCAGCTCTGAGCTCGTTGCGAGACCAGCTACTGGTATCCCCACGATCAGCGCGCGTAGTGCGTAGATCGGGTTAACACCCGCAAGAACAGCGTCGGCTATCGCGCTTGGTACATTCACAATGCCATTCGTCAGGCCGGCGATCGTGTCGGCGCCGAGATGCTCTTTGTAACGTTTCGGAATGGAAACAATGTGTCTAGATCTTGTCGCGTTTCGAAATGAGTATCATCCGTTGAGTCTCTCCCGCTTTCTTATTAGTCCGTTCCGATAGCGACCCTTAGAGAACGTTGTGATTTTTCGTGCCCGATAGGCTGGAATAGAGTCCTTATCACCACTTAGAGTGGGGGCAAATTAAACTAAGCTATACAAGGGAGACAATGGAAAAAAGGTGAGCGGTGCACTTGTTTCAAGCGAAGGAGACTAAACAGCAAGAGCACACTCAGGGCGTTTTCCTTTCCTTTCATTTTTCAGCACAATAATGACAATTATTTTATAGCCCTTGCTATACTTTTATTTGGAGGTATTAACTATGGAGATTGGCCCATTGATGTGGTTAGCGATTATCTTTTTGATATGTGCCATTGTTTGGGGCGTCCTTGGATTTGGAGGCTTCATCGTGATAGCAGCAACTCTCATATGGTGGGGCATTGTAATACTCGTCATACTATTCGTCGTTGCGCTCATTGCGAGCTTGTTTAGACGGTGAGTATGAACGGTTAACAAAGACAACAAGACAGTAATGACGGTATTTTTCGCACCTTTAGGGGTTTAGGTTTCATTTTTTCCCCTTTATTTTTTCCAGATCCTCCAAGGAGGTAAATATACTGTCATTACCATCATGCTATTTTTTTTAAACGAGGTGAGGCCATAGTTTTACAAACGAAAAAAAATCAAAATTGCTTAAGAACTTATTTGGTTTAAGCAGGGCAGTCACCGTCTTTTCTTTCAGAAGGAGAACAGCAGGTACGCCTTCTTTAGGAGAATTGCCTTGTATACTAAGCCTCTATTCGCTACTTAGGGGCTTTTTGAACTTTTACATAATCCACGTTAATGCTGCTTTACGATAAGTCGCACGAAGCTGTTCACGGCCTTAAAATCGAAAAAAGAAATAACTAGCTAGCAGCTGGCCATAGCAGTAGGCGATTCGGTCGGCGTTTTATTCCACGTGACCGGATGGGGTATAATCACCTCTTGCATATCGAACACATTCGATGGCTGCCGATGATGCACTTATTCTAAAAGTCCTAAAATGAGCAAGAAAGCATCTATGTCACAGCTGCTTGTTCTGAGTTCGGTATCTGCTCTTCCCGCTCTTTAAGAATGCCCTTGTACGTTCGCCACATCGCGAGGGCAAAGCCTATGATTGCCGGTCCGATTGCAAACCCGACTATCCCAAATGACGCAAGGGCGAACGTGAACGCGATAAGCGTAAGCACCCGCGGAATTTTTGCACTCCGTTCCATCCACCGCGGCTGAACGACATACCGAACGATCACTTCGAAAATGACAATGCTAACGATTAGCACGAGGAGGCCTGTAATTGTCTGTCCTTGAATCAGGAGCCAAAGTGCGAGCGGGATATATATAATGGCGCGTCCGATGGACGGAATGAGGCCGACAAACAAGATGAAGATCGCGACTGTGACAAAATACGGGACGCCAAGTAATCCGTAAATAACAGCAGCGAGTATGCCGCAAATGACGGCTACAACGGCGTATATGACAAAGAAAGTATAGTAGATCGGGTTAAGATGGTCGAGGAACCGATTGACAATCGACTGCTGTTTCTTGGGCACGGTGTTCTTGAAATCTTCGACGACGGTCCCGCCATATGAAAGAAGGCCGATCAAGAGTACGAAAACGAGGATGAGTTGGAATATTATTGAGGGGAGAGCGGTAAGAATGTTCCGTGCAACGCCACCTACGATTTGAGTGAACGACGTGGTAATAAGTCCTCCTCCGGTCGCGAGCGATTCGATAAGTGTAACTATAGGTCCTGCTTTAGCAAGCCCTGGGTTGGCGAGGTTGGCTGTGTTGATGAGTCCTCCGCTAATCGTTGTGTTGCTCGCCGCTGCTCCTGCTGCCATCTCTGCAACTTCCCGTACGACGATAACGGTGAGGTTAACGAGAGCGAGCACTATTAGGACGCCGACTACGACTACGACAATGAGCGCCGAGATCCCGCGACGATGGAGATACTTTGTAAGCCAGCTCGTTGGCCACCAGAGGACGTACCCGGCCCAGAGGGCTAATAACAAAGCATACCGCCATGGCCAGACCATATACAAAAGCAGCAGCACAACCGTTAAAGTGATGAGAAGATAGACGATGGAAGCGGGTTTTTTTTGGAAATATGAAAGATCGACCATGGCTTGATATCTATCAGTTAGGTCTGTGCAAACTCAAAAATTATGAAGACTGCCATATATATTAGTTTTTTGTTTTATTTCGCCTTTTTAGCGTTTTTAGGGGGAAGGCGACGCTCTCGGCTTAAATATCCAGTATTTGGCCAATAGAGACGAATTTCGTCGTTTGAGCGGGTTCGCTAGTGGGAACTTTGTGATTGCCGTTGTTTGGCACATCTTACAAGAGTTCTCAACATGAGAAGTTAGAAGCGCGCAGTGGCGGGCGCCCCTCGTATTTTCGAAGTCGTAAATCGCGTCATCGATGAAGCTGCTAAATCAGAAGTCTGATATATGAAAAATGTGCTTGTCTTAGGCGTGCGACGATGCGGTCCTGAGAAACAAGTAGGATAGAAGAAATGATCGACATTGGTAGCTTCCTTGCAGAACGACGCTATTCGGCAATAGTTTTACTTATCGCCCTCTTTACGGTCTTTCTTTTGCTCTTCATTTCGTGGCCGTGGGTCAACGTAATCGTCCTCGCGCTTTGGGCTGCTTATATCCTCTGGTTTCCCACACAGTGGCTTGAGCGTCGCATCCATAGACGCACTTTGTCATCGTTCATCGTGATGCTGACCATCATCGGCGTTTATATGGTGCTGCTCTTTCAAATCGTTTATATACTTGCAGCTGAGCTCACGAGTTTTCAACTCGCAGCTGGAACGGCAAATACGACACTGACCAGCGCGTTTTCGCAGTACTTAGGCGGCCAAGTTCCCGTCGTGACTAATGTCAGCGTCGATGCCGGACAGGCAGGATCCAACATCCTCACTGCGTTCGTTAACGCCGCGTTGGAAATCGTTCAAGGGATAATTAAAGCGACGCCGCTCTATCTGTTTCAGCTTTTCATTGTGGCGATTTTAGTGTGGTACCTGTTGATCAACGGCGATCACGTTGTAGCGGAGTTCAAGTCGCTTGCGCCGAGAAATCACCAAGATACCGTAAATGCCTTTTTAAGGCACCTTAATACCATCTACCACGCGCTGTTCGTGAACTACATCTTTGCGGCTTTGATCAGCGGTATCATTGCATTATGCTTCTTCCCGATAATCGGCGTGCCGTACGCATTAACGGCAGCCTTTCTTATGGCCACCGTTGGGATCATTCCGGTTATCGGGAGGGCCCTCATATACGTCCCCGTATCGCTCTACTTCCTGGCAATCGGCGAACCTTTCAAAGCGCTCTGGGTGCTTATCCTAAGCATCTTCTTATTCCAAATTGTCGTAGGGTTATTCATCATTCCATACTTAGGACATCGTGGAAAGGCAGGCATACCGAAACCCGTTGCACTCCTCGCGTACGTTATCCCCTTTGCAGCGCTCGGGCTTGCCGGGGTCATTGTAGGGCCGGCGGTGTATGGGTTTGCCCTCGCGC
>CAYHCZ010000145.1:0-3826 GCA_964355295.1 uncultured Methanomicrobia archaeon | reverse complement strand
TTTGGAAAACGCCGTTGCCGTTTCCGGTCTTACGAAGTATTATAACAACATACCAGTCGTCGACCACGTCAGTTTCAATGTACAAGTGGGTGAGATATTTGGCTTTCTAGGCCCCAACGGCGCCGGGAAAACCACCACGATGAATATACTCACAGGCTTAACAGAGCCAAGTGAGGGCAGCGCAGCGTTATTTGGCTATGACATCCAACGTGAGGCCCTTGCCGCCAAGAGACAATTGGGCATTGTACCAGAAATCTCTAACATCTATGACGATCTGTCTGCGTGGGACAACCTCATCTTCACCGCGGAGCTCTACCACGTCGGGAGACGCGAGAGGACAGAACGGGCAACGGAACTTCTCAACCTCTTTGATCTCTTCGACCGCCGAGCCGAGAAGGTTAAGGGCTTTTCAAAGGGGATGAAGCGTCGTATCACGCTAGCGATGGGGTTGATGAGCAACCCGCGACTGCTGTTCCTGGACGAGCCCACGTCCGGGCTGGACGTCCATAGCACCTTAATTATCAAGGACGTTTTGAAGAAGCTGAATGAACAAGGCGTCACCATCTTTATGACCACGCATAACATTGAAGAGGCCAGCGTGACGTGCGAGCGGGTCGCAATCATTCATAAAGGGAAAATCGCCGCGATTGACGCCCCTGAAAGACTGAAGAAGACCATTGAGAGCGTACAGTCAATCGAGGTGGCCTTTGAACGAACGCCTTCCCAAATAGTGCACGACCTGCAAAACCTCCCTTTAGTTAGTGAGGTGCGCAAAGCCGGCGACAAATTCAGGCTTTATACCCATGACCCGGCGGGAGCCCTTTCAAGCCTGTGCGAGTATGCAACGACAAATGACTTGCGACCCCTGAGCGTCAATACATTCGGGCCAAGTCTCGAGGACGTGTTTGTACGACTTACGGAGATAAGAGCTACCCTCGGGGAGAAGTGAATGAGCACGAACGTATCGGCGGCTAGACAGTTGCGAATCAATATCGACGCAGCGTGGGCAATCGCGAAGAAGGACATGCGTATCTACTACCTCAAGCCTCCACCCATAATGTTTGGGATTATGTTCCCCTTTGTTATATTCTTCTCATTCGCTATTGGAAGAAACGTCCCGGCGATAACCCTGCTTCCGGGCTTGCTCTCGATCACTATCCTCTTTAGCGCGTCGTCAATAGGACCTATGGTCATCCCGACTGAGCGACGAGTGAGGACGTTCGAACGCCTGCGATCGGCACCGATATCAGCTTATTCGATCACACTTGGCAAGATTCTCAGCGGCTTTTTGTTTAGTATCGCAGTGGCTGTCATTCCGCTCCTCATCGGCCTCGCGTGGCTTTCAGCACAGATTGTCAGCGTCACCGGCTTAGTCCTTGGCGTCGTTCTTCCAGCGTTCTGCTTTGCCACGCTGGGGATATTATTCGCCATGCTCCCAACGGAAAACCCTGGCGACATTATGATGGCGCTCAACGTCGTTCGCCTCCCACTAATCTTTATCAGTGGCCTCTTTATCCCTCTTGAAAGTCTGCCGACGTGGGGACAGGCCGTAGCGGCGTTCTCCCCGCTCACCTACGCAAATGACCTCGTTATATACGCATTTCAGGGAAAGACTGTCTATGGGGTGCTAGTAGACACCCTTGTCCTGCTCGTTTTTACGGGCGCGTTTCTGTTGCTGAGTGCGCGCTTGGAGAGAAAATTCAATAGATAGAGAATGGTATGCCGAACGTCCCTCTGACGACTTGGCAAAAAATGGTGTTAAAAAATGGCAACAAAAGAAAAAATCGACATGTTCTGCTATCAGTGTTCACAGACAGTGATGGGAGAAGCCTGCACGCTTAAGGGCGTGTGCGGAAAGGAGCCGACTATTGCACGCTTACAGGATAACTTGCTTTTCGCCGTAAAGGGTATTACCGCTTATCTTTACCACGCGCGGCAGCTCGGCTACACCGACGACGTAGTTAACGCGTTCATCGAACGCGCTTTCTTCTCTACGCTTACGAACGTCAACTTGGACACTATGGAATACGTCAAGCTCGCCCTTGAAGCAGGCGAGATGAACATAAGGACCATGCAACTGCTTAAAAAAGCCCATATCGAGAAGTACGGCGAGCCCGTGCCTACCCAAGTGCAGACGGGAACGGTCAAGGGCCATGGCATCCTTGTTACCGGTCACGACTTTAAAGTGCTTGAGGAGCTTCTTAAGCAGGTTGAGGGCACTGACGTAAACGTATACACGCACTCTGAGATGCTTCCTGCGCACGGCTACCCGGGTTTGAAGAAATATGCAAACCTCGTAGGCAACCTCGGCAAAGCATGGCCTGACCAGTACGAGCTGTTTCCCACGTACCCAATGGCAATTCTGGGGACGACAAACTGTTTCCTGGTGCCTAAAAAGGATATCAAAGACCGGATGTTCTCAACTGGTCTTGTCAGATTGCCAGGGGTGCAAAACATCGAAGGTTACGACTATGCGCCTGTAATCGTAAAAGCACAGTCGCTGCCAGAGCTCCCCGACGCACCAGGCGATTATGTACTCACCACTGGTTTTTCAGCTTCTGTTGTGTTGTCGCTCGCTGACAAAATCAAGCAACTCGTTGAAGCGGGCAAAATACGCCACTTCTTCCTTGTTGGCGGCTGTGATACCCCGATGAAAAAGAGCGAGTACTATCGCGAATTCGTACAGAAGCTTCCCAAGGATACGATCGTCCTGACGCTGGCATGCGGCAAATTCCGCTTCAATGACCTTGATTTGGGCGACATCGAAGGTGTTCCTCGTTTGATCGACCTCGGACAATGCAATGACGCGATTGTCGCCATTGAAATCGCACAGGCACTTGCCGGCCTCTTCGGCGTCGGAGTGAACGAACTCCCGTTGACGCTTGTGGTGAGCTGGATGGAACAAAAGGCAGTCTCTATCCTCTGGAGCCTGCTTGCACTCGGCTTGAAAGGCATTTACCTCGGGCCGGTCCTCCCGGGCTGGGTCAACGACGAGATTCTGAACCTTCTCGTTGATTCCTACGATATCAAGCTGATAAGCACCCCAGACGAAGATATCAAGAAGATGCTCGCTTAAAAAAGCGAAGGCTATTGCACCAAACCGGATACGATGCTCAACAGATTAGGAAAGAAGAGTAGTTAGGAGAGAGTCTATACCACCCCATTGCGATACGAGAGACGGCCCAGTTGTCAGTGCCGCACGAGTAGCCCTATAAAGGGAAATGTGAATTTTGTCCTCATTTGGGTACCAGAGAGTGCAGAAAATGAGCTGAAAGACGTGTTCGAAAAGACGCTCCAGGTAAGAAAGAAAGGCGTAGAAGCGCAAGCTCTAGCCGATGAATGGTTTTTCGAAAGCGTCGTACGTTTGCATAGAGCAGGCGAGGGGGCGCCGTTCACGGGCCTCAAACCGGCTGGGCTTGATTGGGGCCCAGTTGTGCCAAGGGCAGAAAAGGCCATCGAAACGAATGATGCAACTGACGCAATTGGCTTCGTTCTGCGCACTATCGAAGACGACTTGTAGCAACGGTTCAAACTGGCCATTTCAACAAAGAACTACGGCGTAAACGACGTCAAAGCAGGACGGGAATTCGTCGAGGCGTACATCAACTTTGTTGTCTACTCGCACCACCCTATACGCTCGTGTGATGCAAGAACACAGTGGCGGCGAAGAACAGAAACACCAATGCGCATACGGGGTCTTTGAACGCAACAACAATTTCTAAAGCAGAGTTTAACTAAGAACGGTTTAAATGGTTAGCATATTGGAGGTATAAACTTGAGCGAAATTGAAATGTACAAAGGTAAAGCAGTTGACACAAAAACACTT
>CAYHCZ010000144.1:0-3833 GCA_964355295.1 uncultured Methanomicrobia archaeon | reverse complement strand
CAAACCATTTCACACACATCGCCGACGTACAAGTTGGCCGGGTAAAAGGCAACAGTTTACAACACGAATGCGGCAAGAGTCAACAGGCCAACCGTTGCGAGCACATTAAACGCGCGTTTTTCAAGAGTATTCATAAATGTCCACCTCCGTAGCTACCGCTACCGGATTTTAATTGAATAAGAATGTTCGCGCTCGGCTTAAAGCTTGCGTGAAATCGATCCGTCACCTGCAGTAAGAGAATGCAGAGCGCACAGGCGCGTGCAGGTGCTTAAGCTGGTCAACTACGCAGGGAGAGGGTCTCTTTCTATTTTTTTGCCAAAGTCGGCAAACACTCCGGCGGCAGGTAGCAGCTATGCACGGAAACAGAGCTAAAGAAAAAGAACGTGAGGGTGTGCGTGCCCTCGTTTAAAGCGTATATTCTTAGAAATGGAGCGTTATGCTTTCGACAGAGCCAGTCGCGGAAGCTTGTCCTGCTGCCTCCCATTCAGCTATACACACCACTCCGGCGCTTACCATCTCATAAAGCTTATTATCAGCACCCAGGGAGAATAGCTCACCGAGCGTGCCGGTCCACGTAAAGGTATCTGAGACGGTTTTAATATTATCTGGGCCGGGATCAGTCCCAGACACATAAGCGTTCCAGAACATCTAATCGACAAGCCCGATCGCCGCGATGCCGTGTGCCTTAGCGACCCCGCGTGCGGTGATAGTATAGCTCATCTCTACGTTTACTGTGCACGGTTTTGCCAGGTCCGCATCGGTAAAGCCGCGGTTCTGCTTGAACTGCCAGTCGATAATGGCAAGACCCATTGAAATCCCTCCGTCCGCCTCTGTGACTGTTAGTGAAGTGGACACGGCATCTTTGTCCGCAAATGCGGAGAGCCCTGGTGCCCTTCGAAGCTAAAGAATTCCGTGGCATATGTGAGCCCGCTCCGCCTTAAAAGTGTAGGTTTTACCTTCTTTGTATTGCACGATGAACGGCTTGTGATCTGACGCTGCCGTAGCTTTCCGTGCGGTTGCAACACCCGCCGCACTGATATTGGCAGTAGCCATCAGCGCGATAGAAATACGGCGAGACATCTTTTCATAATATTAGCCTTCCTTTTTCGTGGTTTAGTCGCATAGCATGCGTCGGTATGCGCGTGAGAAAAAAGACTTTAAGTCCATCCTGTATAACGATAGCGAATTGAGCGCGTTAGGTTAAACGAAGGTTAGAAAAACCGTCGCTACGGTCGCTGAGTTTATACAGGAGTTTAAGAAGCTCCACAGCTCGATAAGCTGCACAGATCTGATCGGGTATAACCTGTCAGACCGCCAACAGTTTGAGGAGACAAAGGCCAAAGCCTTCCCGACGCTCTGCCCGGTGTTTGAACTAGATGCGATAAAACGCGTGAAAGCTTAGTGTGATTGATTGCGCACAGAGGACGTTTACTTATGTTACGAACACGAGAGCTGCAAAAAAGCATTTAGAGATGCACATTTGCAAACACTTCTTAAAATAATACAAAAAGCATCGCAATAAATGAAAGCTTTATGCCAATCGCGTGCATTTTTATACGTTTAAACTTTGTCAACTTTACTTAAAAAGGTGAGACGTATGAATACTCAAGCGAAACCGCATTTAGTGCTCGTAACGGTTACGGTGGTGGCCGTTGTTTTGTTTGGTGTTGTTGGTTTGACACCGGTTCCCGTGTCGGCCGACAAATAGTATGACGTAAATTTTTCCGGACCAACAACGGGCAGAGTAGGCGAAAAGCTAACGTACAACGTGGATCTCTCAGTATGCACTGGCATTGATCGGCGGACAACGGCCCCAGACCGGTGCGTCAAGGCGTCAAACGTGCCTCTTGGTATCAGCATATATAACTACGAACCTGGGTATCCAACAGTTGGATTTATAGAAGTCACCACTGACGCAAATGGTCAGGCATCGTTTGCGTTTAAATTTCCCTCGGTAGGACACTATGGATTACGTCTTTGGGGCGGCTCTTTGGGCATTAATGCCGTTATACAAGATGTAACCATCACCACACCAGTTATTCCGGTTGGAGCAATCACCGCCCCGAAAGCAGCTACTCCTTCCCCTACAGAAGCGCCGGCAGCAACTTCCACCACGCCGATCGACAATGGCGAACAATCAAACGGAGGGGTCTCAGCGCAGACCTCAACCGCGGGGGATGCTCGGCACGCTGAGACCGCAAGCGAGTCTGTCGTCGGGGATGAAGGGGCTACGACGCAAGGCATGCCCGGACCGGGGATCGCAGTTGTTCTGCTCACCATCGTGGCATTAGCGCTCCTTATGCGACGTGGCAGGGAAGAGGAGAACGACTACGAAGAAGAGCGGCCATACGAGCGAGAGCGGCGTTATCGACGATAGGAAGCATAAAGCGTTTAAAACTAAAAACAATGCACGAGCTGGCGATCGTGCGCTCCCCTTCCGTTCGGCGAACCACAGCACATAGCACAGCGACGTGACCTCGTCACGCAGTGCGATTCACCACGCGCTTGTGATAGCATAGTAAAATAAAGCAAGTTTTATGCTGCGTGAATGCATTTTGATTTGTTTGCTTTGGCTTCTGCAACTGACAAAGGTGGGACGTATGAATACGCACGTAAAACGCGCATGTAGTGTGCTTGTAACGGTTGCGCTGGTTGCCGCAACCGTGTTTGGTATTGTTGGGGTGATAGCGGTTCCTGTATCAGCCGCTGAGATACAACTTGACGGCTCCCATGAAGGTCATCCGAACCAAGTGTTGACATATACCGCACGCGTAACGCCAGGCTCGATCATTCCATTTGGATCTCATGTACATTTTGAAATTATTGACGAGACGCCTACGTTACCTTTACCTACTCTAGTTTTCTCACATAGTTTTAGTTTAAGTGGGGGACAAGCTTCCTTGCCGTATTCTTTTGGACGGCTGGGCACTTATAGCGTACACGCCCAATTGATAAGTCAAGATGGAGCGCGACTCTCACCAAGAGAGGAAATGAGCGTGACCATTAAGAACCCAACTCCTTCTTTTGTAGGAATAGACCCTGGTATATTGCGCCAGGTAGATGGTAACGGAAACGACACGGGTAACGGAAACGACACGATAGCAGATGGCGATGGACTGCTTACCGGAGATGGACTCGGAAACATCATCTCACAGGCCGGAGAGGGAATATCGGACGTCGCCACTCAGGCAGAATCCGTCACCGGACTCGGGTCTAACTTGCTGTATACCATGCTCGCGGTTATTGTAATTGTTCTTCTTGCTATCATCGCTGCATCACTCCTTATGCGACGAAGAGACGAAGACGAGTACGAATACGAAAAAGAAGACAGACCTTACAGGCGGAGACGCTAGAGACGATAGGACGGATAACGGCAGTTTTTATTCGTTGTTCGTTAAGCTGTTGCCTTGTCCCACGGACTAGACTCCCTTCCGATTTACAGGAGTGAGGACTTAAATAGAGAGTCCGTACAGCGTGTGCTAGGGTATTCAAACATTAATACGACGACAGTTTCCCTGAAACTTTAATGACTAGGATCTGAATACGTGTATAATAACGCGCCGTTTTAAAGCATGTCAAAAAAAGGTTTACTACATATGGTAACACAAGCTTTATGCTGAGGGCGCATACTTTTACTGTTTTAAACTGACGTGAATGCCATAAAATCGCAGGTGGAAGTTTATGAATGTAAACACACGCGTAATTTCGACGATAGTAGTTTTGACCTTCGTAACAAGCATTTTCGTTCTGACAGCGGCGGTTCCCGTTTCAGCGGCGACTCAGTTAACGCTTGACGGTCCGACGACTGGGTCTGCAGGCACAGCATACCCGTT
>CAYHCZ010000143.1:0-3898 GCA_964355295.1 uncultured Methanomicrobia archaeon | reverse complement strand
CTTCTGTGCAAGATTACGGCACATATTTAGACCTCTTTACTCAAGTCCCAAGAACAAGGGGCCTCACGCTATGCATGTCTGATCTTGGCGGTAGACAGAACGCTGTCGAGTCTGTTGCAAAGCTAAAGCGCAATGGATGGCATGTTGAGTGGCGTGATCATCACATATGGGACACTCAAACTTTAGAGGATGTTACGAACACTATCGATTATTTGTGCGTCAATCGCGATTTATGCGGGTGCGAGATAGTGTATCAGGACCTACTAAAAAGCGACCCGATCGCCCACGAAATTGCAGCAATAGGGAGGGATAGGGACCTCTGGATTAACAAAGACCACCGCTCAGAAGTGCTATCTACCGTGGTAAGTGATTCTGCGGTGAGAGAGAAGGTTGCGTCGAAACTGGCTCAAGGAATTTTCACAGATCCCGAGATCGAACACTTTTATGCTTTACAAACAGCTCGTAAAAACAAGTCCATAAACAACGCGTTGCAAAAATCTGCTCTTTTTGATCATACTGCAGTCACGACAAGTGATGGGTACACAAGTGATGTCGCTGCAAGGTTAAGAGAAAGATACAATTCACGAACAGAGCTAATATTGAGGGCCAGCGGCATCTTCTCCGTAAGAACAGTTGCACCGGTAAGTCATCAGATTGCAATGCTCTTCGGCGGAGGGGGACACCCACACGCTGCCGGCGGGAATCTCCATTTTTCGATCGCTGAGCGAATAGGATTTCGATTGTTCGCATATCGCGTCAAAAAAGTACGTGCGCTCATTGAAGCAGCTTCGCGGTTCGATCAGTCCTGATGAAACGTCTTACTTTTGCGCAGCTCGGACACTAGCTCAGCTACCCCTCCAGGATCATAGATCCCTTTTAATGCCATTATGTGCCCACTGTTTGTCCTAATGACGAGATTTCCTATCTTAAACAGCTTTCCTAATAAGCTCTGTTGTGTCGTTTGAGACGCAACTCGAATTAGCGGAATTATTGCAGTGCTCTTGAAAAACAGGCCTTTTTCAATGTATAGGTCTTGTTCTGTTATTGCATATCGTTCTGAATAAATAGCCATGCCGGTTCGCGCGGCGACAAAGAGAAAAAGCAAGACTGATATACCCCTAAACAACGTCGCGATTAGACTGAGTTCAGCAATGCTTTCAACAAAAAAGGATCCAAAGAGAAGGGCTACTAAAAGAAACAAAACCCACTTGTATTTCAGCGTAGAACCTACGATACTCGGTCTACTCAGATACAAGAGCTCCTCATCCTCGGTTTTCAATCCACCTTTTTTGGATGGATAGGAAGGAAGAGGAATGAAGGGTTTTTTACGTGGTTGGGCGTTATTTGATGAATGATTGCTGGCGATCTGTGATGCTCGCAGTAAATCGTTGCCGTGGAATTCGACATAACTCGTCAGATACTCATGCATCTCCTCTGAGAGTTTTAAGGCGGTACTAGCAATTTCGGGACCGATCTTTATCTTCTGAAACGCTACAACACCTGATTCCCACCAGTAGTCCAACGAATCTAAATTTCTTTCAATATTGACGCGCAATGGAAGACGGAAAGTATAACGTCCTTGCCTTCTGTATTCGTCTTGCAGGCACAGCTGGTACAATTCTTTGATCTTGTACGCATTTAGAATAACTTCTTCAAAGTCCCCTGATTGATAGAAACGTCGTACTTTAGCACTGAGTCGATCTAACGCGCGCACCGCGGTAGCAAACTCAGGTGTGGGTAACTTCCCGGTACCGCCGTTTATCTCGCGCTGATAATCCCAATAGTCACTGTTGTAACTGCTCATGCATTCACAAAATCCCTAATTGCACCTGCATCTGCGGTATGACCCTCACCCGATTTAAATACGCAGCAGCAGCATCCATAAGTTGCAAGAGCTGACTATTCTCTGGTTGGGCAGTCTGGAAAATAGGCGTAACGGGTTGAAGCACAAGCAGTAGATTGTTGTCAATTGCAGCGAGTTTTTGGGCCACTAGCTCAATCATTTCGTTCGACGTCTCCTTAAGCACTACGACTTTAACAAAAACGTGAGCAGGCGAGTTGCAGAAACATTTGACGGTGCGCAGTTCCTCACTTAGCAACACATCATATGTAGCAGTAGCTCTATGTTCTGGGAGCTTGATGTCACATGCGACAATGTGCACCGCGTGCTTGAGCTTTTGGGCTTCGCGTGAAAACATCGCATTAGTCTCAAGGTACAGCGGCACACAGAGTTCTTGTGCAAGTTCTAAGATGAACTTAGTATGCAACAAAGGTTCGCCGCCCGTTAGGCTTAGATGTTGCGTTGAAGGCGTCCACAGGCTTTCTACTAGTTCTGCGAGGTCCTTTATTGAAACCGGGTTCCGAAGCACGCGCGTAAAATTACTAGCAACTTGATGGGCGCTTTGATATGGCCTCGCACTCATAGAATCGCAATAGACGCAACTTAGTGGGCATCCCTGAAACCTCACAAAAACTTGTCGAGTACCAGCGTAGGGCCCTTCCCCTTGTATAGAGTTATATACCTCGTTAACGTTTGCTTTGTCAGCCATTTTTTGGACTCTGATCTCGAGTTCTTAGCCTTTTCAACAAGGGGTCTTCTTCGTATATCGCTTGGAATGCGCGCCGTCTGCGAAGACACGATTCGCATACACAACACGGTTTGCTTTCTGAAGTATAGCAAGACCACGACCATTCAAGGGGCGCTCCGATGCGTAATCCAAGAGCGGCA
This sequence comes from uncultured Methanomicrobia archaeon, assembly GCA_964355295.1. Lineage (GTDB taxonomy): Archaea > Halobacteriota > Bog-38 > Methanoflorentales > Methanoflorentaceae > Methanoflorens. The sequence goes on along the minus strand of CAYHCZ010000143.1, from coordinate 1,170 downwards.
ATCTCAGTTTTATTATAATCTATAAGTGGTGCTAAAACCTCTACTTTGTTTAGCGTGGCATATTGTAATGCTTCGTTAAAGGAAGTTACAAAATCGGTTGAGTTATCTGGGAAGGTCATAGCCTCCTCTTTATTAAATCCGACGACAATAGCGTTAAAGGCAAAATTCTCACAAAACGCAGCTGCAATAGAAAGGAACACCGCGTTGCGTGCGGGCACCCAAACCGCTCTTGCCGTTTCACGAGTTACCGCAAGGTCATTAAGCGCTACGTCGCTCACACGTGGAGGTATAGTTTGACTAGTAAGAGCACCAGGAAAACTCGCGTACCAAGGTAGCTTTATGATTTGGTGGTCGACCCCGTACAACGCACATATTTTGGCAGCACATTCAATTTCTTTGTGGTTCGCTTTCTGTGTATAATCAAACGTTAAACACCTTATTTCATCAAAAGTGTTAAAGGCTATCTTAAACGATACAACAGAATCTAAGCCTGCTGACAACAAAACAACGGCTCTTGACATCTTAAAGCCTCATAAGCTAAGAACTATTGGGCAAAGCATTAATTAAAATTGCTGTTTATTTGTTTATATGCACAAAACTGCAGAGATTTTTGTTTTAGGTTATGTGCAAGCAGTGGGTTACCGCCTGTTTACTAAAAGATATGCTGACCATTTTCACATTACCGGTTGTGTGCAGAACCAAGCTAATGGCTCAGTGAAGGTGGTGGCATCTGGTAATGAAGCTGATCTCGGATCTTTCATCGATAAGTTACTCGAAGGGCCGCGAATGGCAATCGTGAAGGATGTAAAAGTGATGTGGCAAGACAGAAACACGGCCTATAAAAAGTTTGTAATTATCTAAAAAGTGAAGTCGATGCAGATAAAAAGGACGTCATGAGTGTTCTCGTGTCTTTGAACGGATGCTAAAGGATCATAAAACAGGGCGCATATCGTCGAAGCCTGTAAATACTCACTTTAACATGTCAATGCACTTAAATAGAGTAATCGGCAATAGTAGAAACCGTTAAAATATTACAGGTACGTGGAACCATGAATGCAGAAGAAGCAAAAAAGATTATTTCCGATGCAATCGATAGCGAAGTAGAGGCCTATACATACTACACGGGCGTCTCTCAAAGGGCACATGACCCGGCGCTTAAGAAACTCTTTG
>CAYHCZ010000142.1:0-3902 GCA_964355295.1 uncultured Methanomicrobia archaeon | reverse complement strand
TCCTCCTATAATTACCACTTTCTCTACCATGTGCCCAATTCTCCCTATGCTGTTCGGATTCATCTTTGCCTATTTATGCTCAGCACGGAACGAACGTAACTGAAACGACGATTATAACCGTCGACTTGGCAGAAACCACCACCGTTATTCGCCTCGGACGCTCCTAAAAGCGTTGAGCTTTGACTTAACAATGTCGCCTTCTGCACAGTGCGCCCGCTATTCACTTTCGCTCTACGTATCCATCAGGGACTTAGCGCGGTCGCTGGCGTTAGCGCGATTATGAGTTCGCAAAAGAAGTCATTAGTGTCATTCTGTGCCGCTTTTTCTTCGGGAGCCCCACTTATGACCGATGCGTCGAGGCATACGACCCGTTTTCCGCTACCTTTGATTCTTTTGATAATCGTCGTTCGCTTCTCGTCAGTCCTTTTGAGGGGTCCTTTTTCGGCGAATCGTTGCCAAAGTGTATCTTTGGTGAGGCCTATACCGGAACCACTCGCATTACTCATCATTTGAGCCGCGTTGTAGGCCGCCGTCGGCTCAAGGTATAACTCACCGCTGCCAGTAAAGTCGACTGCAATCCATCAGATATAGTCTCCTCGTGTGCGGATCGGCTGCATGGACGTGAGATTGTGCACTGACGTGAACGTTACGCTTTCTATCAGAGCGTACCGTAACAAACTGGCGTTACACAAATCTTTATGGTAGCTAAGCACATAGTTTACAAGTTTCTTAACTTAAAATGGTGAAGATACTATGGACGACATAGGAGAAGCCAAATTTAAAATAAATCAAATTATGGGTCAGGATATATCCTACATTTTCGGCGAAAGAAGGATGGTACCTGTGGACGTGGGGCTTGCAATCGCTCTTGTTCTTCTTGACGCATTCGCTCTAGGGTTTGCCGACGGCATTAAAAATGAAGCTAGAGAAGCCGGAAAAATTTTAGCTCAGAGGATGATCCATTTCATCAAAAAAATAGTCAGCGACGGGCCCGGAGTTCCACAGGAAAAGGTCGAGCAGGACTTTGACAAGATCACCGGCAGCCGAATCCACTATACAGATGATGATATTAAGAGGGGGGGAGAAGCGGGACGAGTTACAGTCAAATGTTTGCTTATCGAAGTAAACGTTCCTGAAGATAAGGCTGAAAGTCACGCGCAAGATATAGCAAAAGAAGGGTTGCAGGTGGCTTTAAAACGCCTTGAAGGCTGATGGCACAAGAAAGCAGAATAAGTAAGATAAGGCGTGAAGTAACAACGATATGCCGTTATCTCACGGTTGAATGCGCGCCTGCTGGGCAGCAGATTTATGCCAATTTCCCAAAGTTTGACGAGTTGCTGAGTGCAGGCGTTGACCTTAGCGCTGGCACTAGCACAACAGATCGGTGGGTTCATATCGTGAGTGAAGGGAGTGATGGATTCATCCGTTACATGGGGCCTGGACGGGGAACGTGTATGGATAGAACGGAACTTCCTCCTAATGTAAACCCAGAACTCGTCTATGAAATTCGCTCAAACGCTGACGACCAGCCACTGCAAGAACGCCTGAAGGCCCTCTCTCTTGAATTCACGACAGATAATACGTTACGTAACCATGCTGATTCAAAAATCGTTTTGGATATGATCACTAATGTCGAAAAGTGCTTCGATCCCAGGCATAATATTGCCTTGTGGCACGAGCTTCGAGTGTATATTAAAGACCTTATTTCTAAAAAATGCACTCCGCAAGAACTCATATTCTACCTACAAGAGTGGCAAACTTGGATAGAACAAAGACACGCTTCATTTGCTGAAGACGGCTTCATAACTGCGGTGTTTATAGTCTTTGTACGGATTTGCATAGCTCTCGAACAGTTTAGGCTGGATACAGGCCTGGAGGATGGAAGGTTCCTTTTTCGAATGTTCGTAACCCAGGCCTTCGCGTTAGACGTTCCTGATACTGACTCTATGGTCTTGCAGTACATATGGCTGCGAGCTTTCATCATTCGTCTCGCTGCAGTCGCCTACAGCATCTTTCATAAGTCCGCTCCGCTTGCAGCTGTAGCTAGGGATCTAGAGAAGAATGGAAACCTAGCCCATAAACTAGCTATGGAAGAAGACATCGAATCATTCTACGCAACTTTACATTTTGCATATCCTTATTACAAAGCAGCGTGGCTGATTAATATGGCAATCGTGAAATTGGCAGAAGAAGGTCCCCTACAAGACGCAGTCAGACGGGAGCTTCCCGATATAGCTAAACGATTTAAAAATGAACGATTAAATGCCGAGGAGAATTACGTACGCATCACTGACTCTCTACTCAATGCTATTCGAAATATTAACAACGAAGTGCTCCAAGACCAAATAGAAGAGCTCAAAAATAAGGTCGCGCTCTGTGAAGAAGTCGTGAAGGGAACCTTAAGTGGGGCGCTTCTACAACAAGGGTATGAAGGGCACCAAAAAGAAATAGCACTTGCACGTATTACGGCGAAGGTTTGCGATGAGGTTGTAGAAAAGCAGATGGCTGAGTATATCGACAATCAATGGCTTTATCCAAAGCAGTATAGGGAGCTGTTTTTATCAAAAGTCAAATAACCGCGCGTAAGCTAACGTGGTTTAAAGATTCAGACCGTTCAGGGCGTTTGTTTGTGGCACATTCCTCTAAAAAGGGCTTGGTCATCGAAGTCTTAGAGGATCGCGGCGTTTTGGTTAGTGGGCTGCTTGAAACTCTCAAGATGTTTGGTTTGCGTTTCGACTCAAAGGGGACCAAAGATGAGGGTGACGCCAATATCGAAACATTAGCCGTGTCTTAACGCGAAGATTACAAAATGAGCTGATGACACGAATGACTGACATTGCTTGGTGCCTGCACAAGACCACCGCCTGATGTAGGCGACAACAAGTGGAATATGTAAGATGAATAGTTGTTAAAATAAGTTATTTATCGACGTGTGAAGGCGGGCAATTTGGAGCTTTCAGATGCATTTTTTCGAGGAGAAATCATAACGAGAAAAGCCAATGCCCCGTCCTGAACGGTCTGATAGATTCGAGTCGACAAACCTGCAAGTCGCGAGAATGTGTGCGGTAATCGCACTGTTGGATAATTGTAGCCATTTTTTGCGTGGTGCAGAGAGATTTTGCTGCGGTGAATCTCCAATAACTCATGTTTGGGCACTGCAGCATCAGTGAAAAGCTGTGAGTGCGGTTGTTTGTAGTGTTTCCAATCAATACCGCTGACCCCATGCGTCATAAACTATGCTCGATTTGATTGATGCCACTGAATAACGTCGCCGTGCTGCTCTGCGTACTTTCGCAGATCTGAAGCTACGAAGTAGCTTGAACATCGGGCCACCTAGATCACTCAGCCAGTTTTCGGTGAAGCTGAAGCCTGATGAATAAAAGATGGCGAGAAATTCAGCTACTCCTGCGACCACGACAGAAGCGATGCCGCATGCTCCGGCGATTCTTAAAGTCGTCCGCGTTGAGGGAGCCCACCTCTCATAATGATCAGTGTGCTTAGTTACGAGTTTTCACGAGTCTTCGTTTTCAGGAGGGGCATCTCAGGAAGGGCTTAGATAAGCTGTAAAAGCTAAGTTGTAGGTGTCTCTTGTTTTAGAAGTACCCTATCACGCTGCCCGCGTACTTGGTCCTGTAAAAACGCATTCCCGCTCCAAGGAATGTTATTGACCCCGACGGGATTGACCCCGACGGGCGGGAAAAATCGACTTTGACGCTCAACACTGCACCTTCAAAGGCTTGAACATCTGGGAGATTGAACTGCACGAAATCCGACTCTTTCTCTCTTGCCGGGTCTGCCGTCCAATTCGGGTCGGTCGCATATATTACTTCATTGCCGCCTGTCTGCCCCATGTCGTAGACACGTACCTCGGTAATTTTCGCGGTTTTGTCTTTGGTGGTCAG
>CAYHCZ010000141.1:0-3950 GCA_964355295.1 uncultured Methanomicrobia archaeon | reverse complement strand
GGGCGTTGTGCAGGGGGTCGGCTTTCGGCCTTTCGTTTACAAGCACGCCGTTGAGCTGCATCTGACTGGCTACGTCAAGAACCTTGGCGCGCACGTTGATATCGACGTCGAGGGATCACGCGCCGCTATTATGAAGTTAATCGCTTTCCTAAAGCAAGGCCCCCCGATATCGCGCATAGATGATGTTCATGTTGAGTGGCACCGCTTGCGTGGATATACTGATTTTTCGATTGCTTCGAGCGGTGAAGGTGACTTTGGCTTCACGTCCCCAGATATTGCCATCTGTGACGATTGTCTCCACGATTTGAGAGAAAGCAGTAGGTACGAAGCGTATTGGGCCACCTCTTGTGTCAACTGCGGACCACGATTCACTGTCACTGAGCGACTCCCATACGACCGTGAGACGACCTCAATGGTTGACTTTCCCATGTGCTCCGCATGTGAACAGGAGTACCGCAATCCGCAAGACCGACGGCATCATGCTCAAACCATCGCATGTGAACGCTGCGGCCCGACACTAACGCTGCTTGATGGGAATTTAAAACGCTTGGATGGACCGATCCGCACTGCCGGACGATTGCTGCTTGCAGGCCACATTCTAGCGGTAAAGGGGATTGGCGGATTTCATCTCGCGTGCATCTTCGATTCCGCTGTTAAACTCAAACAGCGCCTAGGTAGACCGACACAACCCCTTGCGATTATGGCGCCGAATGAGGGGTGGGTTGAACACAATCTTCACATAAATGAAGTTGAGCGCGTCCATCTAACGTCCATCAGACGACCCATAATGGTACTCGACAAACGCAACGAGGGCAAGTTCGAGGAGGTCTCGAATCTCCATAATATAGGTGTAATGCTGCCCTACAGCGGCTTGCACCACCTCCTCTTCGACATAGTGGATCAACCACTTATTATGACGAGTGCAAATACGCCGGGCGAACCGATGATTATCGCCATCGACGACGCACTTGCGAACTTACGTCAAAAAGCAGATTTCTTCCTGCTGCACGATCGGCGCATCGTCAACCGCTGTGACGACTCGGTTATGAAGGTACTCGACCAGCCAACATTTATTAGGATGTCCCGTGGGTATGCCCCCACATCTTTCGCCGTACCTGTACAGTGTGATAAGAACATACTCGCGCTGGGAGCCGAGATGAACGCGACGGTGACGACCTATAAAGACGGACGGTGCTACGTCAGCCAACACGTGGGCAACATCGATAAGCCGAAGACCTTCGATTACCTCGAAGCCTCAGTACACAACCTCATCTCAATGAGCGGTGTCGATGTAAGTGTTATCGCGCATGACTATCATCCGACGTTGCGTTCAACGCGCTTAGCTGTCGAGCTCGGAGAGACATACGCCGTTCAGCACCACCAAGCGCATATCGCATCACTCTTTGGCGAAGGAGCACCAAGAGACCTCATAGGCATCGCTATTGACGGTATAGGCTACGGGTGGGACGGCACCATCTGGGGGGGTGAGGTGTTTTTACCAACACTTGAACGAATTGGCAGCCTCATCCCCGTACCAATGCCGGGGGGTGACCTGGCAACTAAGTATCCTGTACGAATGGTCGCCGGCATCCTTCACAGCATTTTCGACGTCCGCAAGCTTACGTCAACGCTCACTTCGTTAGGTCTTAGTGAACTCGAATCGTCGATTCTTATGGAGCAAATTGAACGAAGGGTCAACATACCGTTAACCTCTAGCACTGGGCGAGTGCTCGATGCAGTTGCTTCAGCATTAGGGGTATGCCAAAAAAGGACGTATGATGGAGAGCCTGCCATGACGTTGGAGGGGGTCGCACACTACGGGCACCCTAACATTACACTTCCCCTCGAAATAGCGACCTACCAACGACGACAGGTCTTAGACACGCGCCCGCTGCTTGCTGAGGTGCTTCACGCGAAAAAGGAGCGCAAAAGCGTTAAGAACATTGCCGCATCGGCTCAAGCTACTCTTGCACGAGGCATCGCTATGATAGCCGTCGAAGCAGCAGAATCGGCGGGAATAAAAAACATAGGATTATCGGGTGGTGTCGCTTACAACAAAGCGATCGTCAAGACCATCAACGAGGTGTGCAACACGCACGACTATGTCTTATGTACGAACACGAAAGTGCCGAGAGGGGATGGGGGTATTTCCTTCGGTCAAGCGGTGCTTACAGCGATGGTCAAAAGCGGCGACCGCGGTTTGAAGCTATAATATGCTTCATTTACGAAATTCACAAAACGTAAAGAGTCTACTGACCCTTTTTGTCCCTCTTTGAGCTCAGATTACACCAATGATGTAAGCGAGTAAAACGACGAGCATTCCGTACTTTATGAGAACTGATGCTCTTGAAGGGGCCCTCCACGATAGCGCTATGCCATATAGCAGAATCGAATCAGCCAATATAACGATTGCTAAGTACGCAGGGCCTAGCGTTGAAACGATGAAAGGAAGTGGACTGATAGCAACGGCAGTCAGCATAAAAATAGTCGCCGCCACGAGAGAAGCAACGACCCCATGACGGATAGGCATTGTCGACGCTCCAGCTCGCTTATCTCCTGGGAGGTCCTCAACGTCTTTAACGATTTCACGCGACGTTATCGCCAACATTGCGCTCAAAAAGAGCATCCCCGGAAGAAAAACTGCAGATACCGCTGCCCCCCCGAAGAGAAACACTGACCCTGTCAAATATCCAACGAGCAAGTTGCCAATTAGGGCAGATCGCTTTAGCTTCCATGAATAAAGCACAAGGAGTATGGCGTTTAACGTAGCGAGTCCAAAACATAAAGAGTTAATAAACAGAGCGATTACAACGCCGGAAAGCGTCAACATGATTGCGTAGCGCAGGGCGTCCCTTTGTGTGATCCGTCCGCTTGGGAGGGCTCGGAGAGGCTTATTGACTGTATCAATCACAACGTCAAAGTAATCATTGATGACGTTCCCGCCTGCAGTCACAAGAAATACTGCGACAAACGCTAAAACACCAGGGCCGAGAACCTCGAAAGAGAGCGTTGTTTTGCTTACCAATATGCCGATTAACGTGGCAGACGCGCCCATAAGGCAGTTCGCAGGTCGTATCTCGGTAATATACGTAAAAATTCGTGTTCGCATACGCCTGGCACACTCAGTTTTCGTTCGATCTGAATGGATCTCACGTTCCAAGCTTAACCGGATCCATGATTCTCTTAAGAGTCGCAACCGCCGAGTATGCGGCGAGTTTGCTTGTGCGTTTTTTTTCAGTCGGAACGTTTTCAAATCGGGCAGTAAACGTCCCAAACTCCCCTTCAACGTCAACGACGTGCACATTACGAGTGTACGTTGGATCGACCGCGATGCGAACGTTCGTTTTCTCGAATCCAACTCCCGCTAAAGCAAGCGTAGCCGACACGTTAATGTTCTGCGGAAACCCTGCAATCGCCTCCTCAGCCGTTCCTTCGAATATGAGGCCAGGTCGGGTCAAATTCACGTCATTGTTTAAAACGTAAGGAGCGGTTTCGAGACCCTTAGAAGGCTTAGTTGTTGTAAGCGTCACCCTAGTGATTCCTCCCTGCGATGCCGCAAGAAGTGCATCAATGCCCCCTATAGCGCCAGAAGGGATATATAAGCAGCACTTGTTTGTACGCGCCGCAGTATACGCCCTTTGGCGAAAATCTGCGTCAACGAGCGCACCGACACTGAGTATCATCAGATCCTTGCCCTTCGTTAACACGCTGAGTGCGATATCGCGCGCTGCCTGGACTGAAGCACATTCAACGACGAGATCGGAGCCTTCTACGACCTGTTGCAGCGATACGACAGCAGTCGCGGCGGCGCTCACTTCTGCCAGATGCTGGGCACGATCAAGGTGCCTATCCATCAACAGCAGTTCACCTTGGAAGCTGTCAGCGCTTAACGCGTGACAAATTTCGCTTCCCATGGCGCCACATCCAACGATTCCAATGATCATGTTGAA
>CAYHCZ010000140.1:0-3996 GCA_964355295.1 uncultured Methanomicrobia archaeon | reverse complement strand
AGGTTTCGCATAAGACGCTTTTAGCACTCATCGCTGAATTGGAGTTGTACGGCTATGTCGAGGTCGAGCGAAAAGGACGCGGCAGGGGTCGAGGCGTCGATTTTTATATCTATCCGACTGACTCGGTTGAACGGAAAGCATTATTAGATGCGCTCAAAGACTTAGTGGTTTGAGTGGATGAACGAACGTGAGAAATAAATTAATAAAGGCTTTGATTACCTCGATGACTGTATGAAGGATGAGACGCTCTCTCAGATAATTAATGCGTTTATTGTAATTAGTGGAGTTTTTGGGGCCATCTTCGTAGGCATTTCTTTAATCCCATCTGTGCCAATAGAGATTGTCGCGGATGTGTTATTAATTGCGGTTGCTGTAGCTGTTGTTGCCATAGCTCTTGCTATTTTTGCTATTCGGAAGCAAGAAACAGGACATCAAAATGAGAGAAAAACGGAGGCTCTACAACCATAAACGAACGCCTGAATTGAACGGAAAGCACTATTAGATGCGCTTGAGGATTTGGTTGTTTAATTAAGCTACACTATAACCAATACCAGCCGATGAAAATCCCGATAATTATCCCTATAACAAACCAAAGGAGTAGGCTACGAACGCGTACTCTTATTATAGGCACCCTCTCTATCTCTACGCTTCGAGGGATCACCTTTCATATCGATAATCGTGCCGAGCACCAGTCGCTTACGTAAGGGGCTAAAATACGATTGATGTCTTTCTTTTTCCTGTTCAGCATTCGAGGCAATCTTGAAGCACGAAACAAGCGCATGGAGCGCTTGAGCATCATCTAATTGAGCTTCTGATTCTTCATAGGCTTTTGTTTTCACTTCTGAAAGTGCATTGCTCAATAGCTCCGCATCGCTGCCCGTTATGATTAATCCTCTCTCAATCATTTTTTCCTCCTCCTCGTACTTTTTACATGGAAAAGCTCGACTTTTAGCATGTTCGATTTTTTCTGTTGACGATATTAGTCACAATCTGGCCGTTAATTCAGGTGGCAAGCACTTAACCTGGTTCATACGCCCAGCCAAACTCTCGCCGTTGATGCAACTGTACCTGTATCCTTTTGATGATCTGTCGCACCTGCTGCCGGGCACTATCAGGCAACCATACATCGTGTACGCGATCTTGCAGATAGCGGTAAGCTTCCCAACTGGTTGAGCACTTCCGTAAAAGTTTTTCGGCTGCCATGTCTGCGATATCGTTTTTGTAATCCGCGAGCTGCAATAGGAGTTCATCGACCTGGAGACAATCGTCGCGCACGCATTAGTGTAGTAAAACATGGGGTGTAAACGATTAGGAAGCGCGGTGTGGAAGTAGTCAGTCTTCACGGAACTGAATCCTAGAAAAGCAGCAGTTATTTAAATGCGGGTCAAAAATCAAAGGAAATCGAAAAAATAAATAATTAGCTAGGAGATAAGGAATAGGTCAGGACCTGCAAGACGTGTATGCTAACGTGCCGTTCTGATTACTGAAGGAATAAAGAAGCAGGCATGACCGTTGCCTTTCTATGCGCGTGAACGCAACGGAGCTATGCCTGCTTTTAAACGGGAGCGAGCTATCCGCTCTCTATTAAGCCCACGAGGGGGGACACCAGCAGACCCCGTCCGTGCCTGCTGGCTTTTTCTCGGCGCGGGACGGACTATACGTCCTTGGTTGTGTTCTGCCCGGAAGTGAGTAGGCTATCAGAGCGGTTATGCGCCGTAGTTAAACCATGAAAACCACGAGTCACGATAGCCCCAAATATACCAGGGCTGAGTGTCGGTCGCGCGCGCGAAGACGAAGACTTGGGCCGTCACTGGCGATGGTGGATTCAACACCCCACCAAGGTTCATAGCTGAGGGTGACGACGTCAGTGTTCCGCCGAGGTTACCATTTGCCCAGTTGGACCAGCCGGTCGTACTAAGTGACGCTTTATCAAAGTGGTTCCACCAGAGGTGGTTGTCTGTACCGATGACGAAGAGGTCGATGGCTTGCCTAGTCTGCCCCGAGGATGTGGCCTGGTATGAGGTGGCCGCTGGCCCTGTGCCTGCAGGGCCGATGATCCCGGAGATCTGGGTCCAGGAACCCCACATGTTGCCTGAATAAGTTATCTGCCAGGGGTGGTTGTCGGTGGCACGCGCGAAGACGTCGATCCTGCCAGTTCCCCATGACGTTGCAGTGGGTGACGAGGTCAGTGTCCCGCCGAGGGACTCCCACTGCGGGAGGTGGGCGCTGTCGGCCCATACGTGCCAGAGGGCGTTGTCGGTGCCGATGACGCAGACGCCGATGCGTTGGTTCCCCCACGCGTAGGCGGCAGGGCCGGTGCCAGGAAGGAGCTGCCCTCCGACCTTGAACCAAGCGGTCCAAGTGGCGCCACCGTTCTCGGTATACCTCGACCAGAGGGCGCCGTCGGTGCCGCGGACAAAGACGTCCATCACCCCTGCACTTTGGGATACAGCGGCGGGATCTGCCGTTATTTGCCCTCCGAGAGACGTCCACACGCCTTGCGTCTTCCACCACAGCGCACCATCCGTACCTACAACAAAGAGGTCGAACCCGATTCCATCTTCCGTGGTTATGGCCGGCGCTCCGAGGATGGAGCTGCCGACCAGCCCTGGAGCTTTGACGATTGCTTTGCCGCTCTGCGCGGAGGGCGCTGAAGCGGCGGAAGCTGGGCCGAAATGGATGCCGGATTGGGTGTTTGTAGCGGTAGTGCTTGTTGCTGCGCTTACGCTCAGCGGGTTCACGCACACGGCGCACACCGCGACGAGCATGATGGTCGCTAAAGCGACACTTATTACGATACGTTTGTGCTTCATATGATATCTCCTATTAACCAAGAAGCAACCACGAGCACTAGAACAGCTAACGCGGTTATCGGTTTCAGTTGCATATGCGTATGCAAGGGGCGAAGGTTGGCTTAACAATTCCTATTCTTTTTTCAAAACACTCTTTTTTATGTGCTTTTTCGCGCCGTAACTCGGGGTATTCATGCCGCGTTTGCCCTTCGCGAGCCTCTTATTTTGGCTTATTTCGAAAAAGAATTAAAACCAGCTAAAGCCATCGGATACGCGGCCTATTATAGCTACATCTTGAGGCGAACGATACGCAGTACCCGAGCGCACTAACAAGGTCATCATGTCCGGACGTAAGAGCTCCGTAAGTGACATGGCCGGTACTTGTGCTTTCGCGTGCTTCGTAACTTCTGAGTTCGTCGATAAGGTCCGGTGCAAACTTAGCTTTCTTGTTTATATGAATCCTGGGAGCGTCGGGGTTTGATGCAAGTTGGAGCGCGGTTACCAATAGCACTTTACGAGAAAAAACGTGCCACACTCGCGCTTAACGGCACTTTGAGAAGTGTGGTCCAGTTCCAGTTTGAATACGTTTTAAATGAGCGCACTGATTAAAACGGTGTCTTATCATACAGCTCTTTGATGTCGCGATCGTTGAACCGCAGATACACCGCCGTCGTACTCAGCGACGAGTGTCCGAGCACCTGCTGCAGCCTCCTGATATCCCAGCCATTTCGCACACAGTGAATCGCATACGAATGTCGGAAGGTATGAGGATGGACGTCCGTTCCGATGACCGACCCATATCGCTTGACGATGTTGCGCACCTGTCGTTGTTTGAGGGTAAAAATAGGCCGATCCTCAGGGAGTTGTTGTGCAGAAACATATTCGGAGAGCATTTTAAGCGTCTCTTCGTCTAAATGAACCCTCCGCTGCTTCCCTCCCTTAGCTTTCGTTATGTTGACTACGCCGTTGCGAGCTTCAATGTCACTCGGCCTGATGTTGAGCAGCTCATTGACGCGCACGCCTGTTCGCCAAAGCACGCGGAGCATAAGATAGTCACGTTGGCTGCACTGCTGTGCTGCTGTGAGTACGTCATCTATCTGTTCTTTTTCCAGGTAGTCAGTAATATTCTTCACTAATTGCCGAATAGTATAGTTATCGGCAATAACGGTTGCTATTTTGGACTGTAATCTGTTCGCAAGCATTG
>CAYHCZ010000139.1:0-4028 GCA_964355295.1 uncultured Methanomicrobia archaeon | reverse complement strand
AAGTCCTTAACCTGTTCAACGACATCAAAAGGCGCATCGCTAACCGATATTAACTTGCCACAATTTTGGCAGTACTTTGCGTCAGGGCATATCAAGGCGCCGCATTTCCCACAATTGTTACGCATGGTCGGAGATAGTTCCGACATAATAGCAAGAGGTTATAACGCAGCGTGTTATAGTTTGTCGTTCGTTTACAATCACACGCGAATTCACTATTAAAATGTGTCTAACTTTAATCAACGTTCTTTTTACAGCTACCTATTCGCTCTAAGAGCAGGTAATTTTATTTCAAAAACAATGTAAAGCGTTCTTCACGCTTATAAAAGCAAAACCTTAAACAGTTCAACTACGCTTGCTTAACTCATGGTAGACTTAGTCAGTATCCTAGCCGCAGCCGTGATCATCATACTGATTTTGCTCATTGTCGGTATGATCATTCGGTGGGGCTTTCGGATCATTTGGTATCTGCTCGCCAACGCGATCGTAGGTATCATCATACTTAGCGTGGCCAACCTCATTGGCATTGGAGTGCCGATCAATTGGATCACGGTGTCGATCAGCGCCATAGCAGGGATCCCTGGAGCCTTGGTGATCGTACTGCTCTATGCAATCGGCATTATTTTGTAAGGCATCTCCTAACGGTGCGAACACGCATCCCCACCTATCCCACAAGAGCCTCAAGGCCGGAGCTCTGATTTTGATGTGAGGTTTAGGCGCTGGTGCAGTTCATTTGCAGTTTATCTGTGTCGCGAGAGTGAGCTCGAGTTAGTTTCGGTGGAGGACTTGGTAAGTGCTGATAAGCGGAGGTGCCATCCTAAGAGCCGAAGGTTATGGCAAACGAATTACTCATATTACTAAAGTCGTTTAGGTACTTGTTCCAATCCTCTGCGTAGGTCGAGAACAGTAACGAGTACGCTTGGTTATATTTCACCGTCGTCGTATATCTTTGCGTTATGGTTACGCCGCTTGCCGACGCATTTAAGGTCGAATTGATCGCAGGATTCCCCGCGAGCGTGGTTTTTTCGATGCTAACGAGCGTATAATTGAGGCTTGTTTCATTCAAGAGTCCACTTACAACGCCGTTTTGTATTTCTTCTAAGCTGCTCGTGCCCACTGGGGACAAAAGCACCACAACGTTCGTGGCATTGTCGGGCGCTCGAAACGTCACGACCTTGGGAGTTTTTCCGCCCTCGGTTACGTTCCATCCTGATGGATATTGAATGCTAATACCCACACTCACATTCGTATAAGTCGCGTATCCAGGGATGTTTTGAGGTACCGCCGACGCCGAAGGGCTGGCACTTCCGCTAAAGGGATTAGTGATCGATGTGCAACCTGCCGTTGCTACGACGAGCATCACCACTACGACCAACAGTCCTAAAAACGCTTTTTTATTCATAATATCACTTTAATGATAACAAACGCTAAGCAAGGTTGACGATTTTCATAATATACTTTCTTATTCGAGTCGCGTTTGCAGCCAAAAGAATTAACGAGTTAGGAGATGAGGAGAGAGTAAACGAACATTTTTAATGTTCTGCTTCAGGTTCGATGCAAACTCTTCCGCATTTTTGAGATCTTCAGCATTAGGTCTACCCTTGTTCATTCCGCCAAATAGTTTAAGGAAGCTATTCGTGTGAAACCTTTACAACTGAATTCATCAACGATTATGTAACCTTTAGATTGTAGTTTTTCCCTAAGCAGCGAATGATCTTTGGCGACTTTAGCTTCTCCTGTAATTGCACTGGTTGAGAAAATGAATGCTTTCTTGTTAGTGACGTGTGGGAGTATATCAGCAAGGTCAAGCAGATACTCAAAGTGTTTTTCACCATATATCCCTCCCAAAGCCAATGAGGCTATACTCTTGAAGCTCTTCAAAGTTTACTTGCTGTGGCGTTTTTATTTGTGCATCTAGTACTTTAGCGAAGACTTTCGCGATTTTCTCAGTATTATTGTGATGATAAGAATACAAAATCAATAGAGATTTCATTGCCATAGTCTCCCCCTTTGTTTCATCATTTATCTTAGGGTATAACGACAATATAGCCACCAACCTCCTGCTCTATCAAGCGGACATTGATTCTAGGGTTTCATGTTTCGACCTTATATCTTAATCACGTAAGCAAGAAATGAGCAGTAACTTAAAAAATCCTATTCTTGAGCAGGAAATCGAAAAAAAAATATAGCGAGCTAAGAGATAAAGATAGGTAAAACGGAACACGTTACACGCTTAAATTGGAGCGAGTCAAAAGCAAGACTCAATAAACAACGCTAGCGTGGTAAGATATAAACCATAGATATTCTGTGTTTTGTTCAGCGTACCGCCCAAAATATCCGCTACCGCTCGTTGTGGAAGAGTTGTTATCATACCCGTAATATACGTGGACAATCGGTGTATATCCAGTCGCTAGTTTGTACGCGTTCACTAGTCGATAATGATGCTGAAGAGAGCTGTTGTTTAGATTATTTAAGCTAGTCGACATCAACCGATAGTCAGTAGCGTGGCTATAAACGTATTTAGTTGCTTCGTCAGCAGAGCTAAATTTGATGACCGTATCGTTTTCGCTGTAATTACCACTCGTTGTGTTTGTGTTAGGGTGCCCTGGGTGATAAGTGAACGTTGTTTGTATTCGGCGGTGGTGTTATTAATCCACGTAACATTAAACGCGGAAAGGTTTGAAGGATACAACTCCTTTAGTGTTTGATGGTACGCGTTGACGTATTCTGCAAGCTGCGAATCAGGTACGGTGCTAGAAATTGGGTTCGTTTCCGCATTTTCTGTATTAGTACAACCCGATACTGACAAAGACGCAACCAAAAGCGAAAGAACAACTATCGTTGCTATTGATTTCGATTGCATACGCTTATGCAAGAGGCAAACGTTGGCTTAATAATTCCTATCCTTTTTCCCACTAAGGGCTTGCTAAGGCGTATTAGCAATACACTTCCACACTTTCAGCTAAAACAATTTTAGCTTAAGAATTATGCCCAGTTTGATGTGGCCTGAATTAATAGATGACTAACCGTTTTTCATCTGCGCAACGCTTGAGGAGTTAAAGAGCTTTTCGATTTCATCTCGCTCTCCTCGGCTACCGGTGACAGACGAGCGAAAACGAAACGCGTGTTACAGAAATATGAAGAGCTGCCCTATAAACAGAATTTGTTACTAGGGCCAAATTCTTACAAACTGTGCGACCGCCTAAGGAAGTAAAGTGCAATAGGGATTCCGAGAACTGCCCCAAGAATTCGCGATATCGTCGTCGAATACGCAGCGCCTAAGGCACCTAAAGTTGGGATCAGGATCCAATTCAGACTAATATTTACCCCACACATATAAGTCGCATTTAGCACGTGCACCTTTTGATTGTCAGTTGCATCCAGCAGCAGAGACGTGGGGATGGTAAGCAGATTGATGGCGAATCCGATGATAAGGACGTTGATGAAAACGATAGAATCAGCGAATCCGGGACCGAAGGCGAAAATCATCACTTGGCCTCCGAACGCATACGTTACTCCGACTGCGACGAGCCCTGCTACGGCAAAGTAGCCAAAGTACTTAGAATATTCTTTTTTGGAAATCCTTCTCTCATGTGCTGCTTTACAGATTATGGGGAAAAATGCACTTGTCAATGCGATGACGGCCATATCACCAATACCTATGTAGTTTACTGCAGGTGTGTAAAGCCCGACCTGTGTCATGTTCGACAAAAGTGAGATCAGGATGGTGTCTACGTGCTGCCATATCATCCCAAGCATTCCTGCGAGTCCGAACCACAGCGCCGGCATCAGTATTGCACGGTCGAATATCGGTTTAAAGTTCAGCTTGTAGTAGTGAATCCGTCGGCTATTTATGAAATTCAGTATCAGACTGGCAAAAGCAGCGATAACGATTGCAAGTATGACGCCGGGGACGCCAAGACCTGCAATTAGAAAGACGAACGCCAACGTGGCGAACGTGATTCGCTCGGTAATCTGAATAATCGAGATATACTTCATGTCCTGGTAAATGCAGAATACCGCGCTGAACA
>CAYHCZ010000138.1:0-4052 GCA_964355295.1 uncultured Methanomicrobia archaeon | reverse complement strand
TCTGCCTTATCTTGGGATACGTCCGCCGCGTTCACCTTGAATCGCACTGTTGCTGCCTGTTCACACATGATTTCTCTCGCCACAAAGAGACGGCCTCAACACCGATTCTGAATAAGCTAAGCATATTATGATTTTCTGCTGTTCTGGCAGATATTAGGGTTTTGCCCTTCAGGTTCGTTCTCGCTCGTTCTTCATCCTCGATCTGAACGGTTCGTCTTTTGCCGCTGGGCTCACGCTGTTCTCCCTCAATAGCTCCTTAAAAAAAACGTCGTATTGATCCGCGACTCTATCCCACGAGTACTCAGCCTTTGCTCTCTCGCAGACGCTATTTTTGAGCCCGGCATATAGCGATGGGTCGCTCTCAACCATCGTCATCTTGTCGCGCAATTCTTCCGCATCTTTAAAATAGAGAGCAAAATCACCGCAAACGTCCCTATTGAATTTATTATCGTGCGCAATAATGACATCTCGGTTGACCATCGCTTCCAAAAGAGAGGGGTTTGTTCCTCCTCTGAAATGCCCGTGGAGATACGCAAGGCAGTTGTGCCTTAACATGGAAAGCGTTTCCTCGTCGTATATACCCCCGGTAAAGATAACTTCTTTGTGCGGGCGTGAGTCACTTAGCACTTCCATTATTGTTTGCTTATACTTTCCGGAAGTAAAGTCGCCCACGACAACAAGTGGTTTTGTGCTAGCGCTTTGCCAGTATGCTTGAACGATGGTCGCGATTTGCTGGTCGGGTTCCAACCGTGCTACCACTAACCAGTACTCATTCGCCGAAATACGGCTGACTCCATCAGAAGTTGAGTATTCGCTGAGCTTCGCCGCGTCCCACCGCTGCACAATCGGCTCATTGGCACCGTAGGATAAATAAACGACCTTGCCGTGGTAGCGGGATGGCACATATGGTTTTAACTTTTCGTGATCGATAATGATGTGGTTTGTGCCAACCGACGCGAGAAGAAAAAGGCATTTTATAACGTGTTGCTGCGCTCTGCTGAACTTTTTTCGGTCCCATTCGACGCCGGCCATGTTGAATATGATTTTTTTCCCGAACACTCGCGGAATGAGCAAGAGAATATTTGCATTGTATCCAAGACTATAGATGATATCGCAGTTCAGCACAGTGGTGCTGATGATGATAAAGTACAGATCGTAGAACACTTCGAAAATCTTTCGAAGCCCATAGTTGTTTGGCATCCGAAGAGGGAAGTATATCATCTTTACTCCCCTATAAGTATCTAGATCGCAACTGTTCTTCTCACAACTACAATATACCTCGTAGCCTCGCTCCGCAAGTCGAGGAGCTATCTCACGAGCCGCCGTTTCGAATCCGCCCCAATTAGAGATTCCTCGAGCACCTATAACGGCGATTTTTTTGCCCACGAACGCCCCCTAAAGCACACATAATTAAGTAAATGATCGGTTTAAAAATCTATCGGTTTCGCGAGGCCGCAGCGCCGACACAATCTAGTAATATTGCTTAAACAATGTTTCCATAAAGACCCCCTGCACCAGCGGAATACTTAAGTTTTATAAAGGGGTTAAGATGGTGTGGATAGCACTAGCGTGGAGCAATTCGCTTCGGTATACTCCCTTGCACACCTAGAACGTCTGCACATGTCCGTTTAAACGATAAATTCGCACAAGTTTAGGTGGTTTTGTTAGTTGACCAAGTTGCGCGTCGGCATTATCGGCCTAGGAAAAATGGGTCTTCTCCACGCGGGGATTTTTAGTCAATTAGAGCCGAGCGCTTTTGTTGCCGCTGCCGAAAAAGATAAACTCACGAGAAATCTCATAGAGACATATGTGCCGGGAATACACGTTTATAGCGACTACAACGAGATGCTCAAGCAGGAAAACCTGGACGTTGCGGCCATAGCGACACCTGTTTTTCTTCACAAGCCGGTCATCGAAAGCGCACTCGAAAACGACTGTCACGTCTTTGTTGAAAAGCCTTTAGCGCTAGATGGCGAAGAATGTCGGTCGGTTCTTCGCGCAACGTCCGACCGGAAGACGCTTGTCGGTTACAACAGACGATTCCTTGAGACGTTCAAACTAGCCAAGCGAGTTATCGATGATTCTTTGCTTGGCACGATCAATTTGCTTCAGTCGCATATGTTCGTTACGCAGGTATTTAAGCGGGAAGAAGGCTGGCGCTACGATCCCGCAAATAGTGGTGGCGGCGCTATAATAGATTTGGGAACCCACTTGATCGACATGCTTCACTACCTTATCGGTCCGATCTCTCACATTCACAGCGTCGCACGATCTATATACAGTGATAAGGTTGATGACTACGCTTCGGCTGACCTGCAATTTGAGGGCGGCCTTATTGGCTCATTGGAGGTCTCGTGGTCGGTAAGAAACTTCCGACTGCCAGAAATGAAGTTCACGATGCAATTCGACAAGGGAGCACTGACGGTCACCGAGAAATATGTCGAGGTATACTCTGAAGTGGACAACGACTTCCTTAATCGCGGATGGAACACGTTTTATTTACAGGACCTAACACGAGGAGTGCCGATCGATCTCGGCGGCCCTGAGTATACCGCGCAGGATCTGCACCTGCTTGAGTGCATTCGAAACGATGAAGAGACGCTCTGCAACTTCCGAGAGGCAGCGAAAACCAATTTCGTCGTAGATGCGATGTACGACTCGATCAAGACGGGAGAGGTGCATAGGGTTCACTATGAGGTGTAAATGTGGAGTTAATCCTCGGACATAATCAGTTTATCGGCGTCAGCCACACCTCCGAGGGACGGGCACGGGAACGAGAGAAAAAATTCTCAAAAGTTGAAAACATCTATAGCGTCGTGGAAGCAGCCAGCGCGCTAGGCTACAAGGGAATGATCATTGAGACCCATCCTCGCATGCTCGAGTTTCTAGAATATTACGCAAAAGCTCAGACGTTCGACATGGAGTTCTATCTGCAAGTGCCATACGTGCAGCGATACATCCAGACGATAAACCAAAGCGGGATGAAAGGCTTCCTTTCTGAGGTGATTGGCAATGCTGGGCTAGGTGGGGCGGTCGGCCTCGCAGTGAAAAGCGCGTTCAACCTGCTTAAGAAAGATTACGTGGCGCTCGCACTATCCTATCTCAAACTTGAGGTCGCGCCATTTTCTGAGTTCAACGTGAAGGCACTTATATTACACAATACACTCACAGATTTGCTGATGGCGTTAGGGGTATCGTCGGTATTTTCGGAATATCAGCAGTACGCGGATGAGGTGTTGAGGCTTGACTTTGGATTGGCAACGTGGAACTTCTTGATGGTGAAGGACAATCTCGAGCAATGGCACATACGCCCCTCAATCATTATGACGCCCGTTAATGTGAAGGGATTTGACATGAACCCTTCTCAGCAAGAGGTCGAAGCCGGGCTACGCAACTACGACGGAACCGTTTTCGCAATGAACGTGCTTGGCGGAGGAGCCTATTCCATATCTGAATCAGCGTCCTACATTAAATCACTTAATGCCATAAAGAGCTGCGTAATTGGAGCGTCCTCAAAAGAACACCTGAGAGAACTGGTGGAAACGTTTTAATAGCAAACTAGTTAAGCTGAGCTCCATTTGCTTTTCTTGAAGTCGATAAAGACCTCGACCACCGTGATGACGGGCACTGCTGTGAACGTTAACGGGGGTTGAGAGCACATTCGCGCTATGGTGTAGAAAGTTCTGTTTTTGTTTTTGACAACACAGAGCAGAGGCAGCACTGCCTTTTTACACACGTTCTCACCTTTTTCCGGCGCTTTACGCCGAGTTTGGTTTAACGTACAAGACGCAGAGCCCAAGCCTTGCGTTGTCAAATAACGTCAATGTTGCTTTTTTTTTACCAATCGGGCGGTCTTTCAGGCGTTTTTTGCGCTTCAACCGAAGAGTTTATTACATCTTCAGACACATTGTCTGGCGTTTGAGCATGGTTTAATCATACCACACTCTAACATTTTGTAAACGGTGGCAACAAACGCCACCATGAATACACAAGAGGTGAAACGAAATGAGACGAACAAGTTATCGCGCTCCTGCTCGTCGCGATTATGGCCG
>CAYHCZ010000137.1:0-4135 GCA_964355295.1 uncultured Methanomicrobia archaeon | reverse complement strand
GCGCGGGGATGAACTGAGGGGCATCGGCGCTCTGTGTATAAGCGACATCGCCAGTTCGAGTTACGCGAGATCTGAGGCCCTCGCCGACCCTCTTGAGCTTTCGATTTTCTTGTCCGTCACTCAACATGATTGGACATCCCCGCGTGTTTAGGACGATGCAAAAACGCGGTTATTTGATCTATTTAGACACAGTACTCACGAGTGTTTGCCGACTTAAGTCTTTGTCCGGCAGCCCCGCGAGCTTGGCGTCTTGCGCTGACCATATCTACGCACGCTGCGCTGTAACGCTGCCCCCCTATTGGGCCAGCTTGCAACGGCTTGTTTGCGTCAGAGACGCCAATCAACGGCCCATGCATCCATATACGGGAGGGAGAAGCCCATTTAGGGGATACTTCGTGGAGGAGCGTCAAATAGTAATTCGGAAAGATGACGCGGGCCATTTCATTGCGACGTGCCCGTCGTTGAAAGGCTATCACTCCTACGGTGCAACGCTCGAGGAGGCACTCGATAACATTAAGGAGTGTATACTGCTTTGTCAGGAAGAGCTTGAGGAGGAGGGACGTAACTGAAGCTGACGTCGAGCTGTGAGCAAACGGGCGCTGTTGCAGCACGCGCCGAGAAGTTCCCATCGATCAGCGGGAGCTAGCTCGTGAAGTTCCTAGAATCTATCGGTTTTCACGTTACTCGAACACGAGGTTCACACGTTCGTTTAGTCTCCCAGGACGGTCGAGCGACCACAATACCGATTCACGCACATCGCCAGCTTCCTACAGGATTACTGCATGGCATCATTCACGAGCTGCAAATGAGCAGGACCGATTTTTTCAAGATGTGGAGTTGTTACGACAAGGCTCAGCGTACAAGCCTTCCTAGCAGTTGTGCCGCTTGGCTGCATCTGCGTCTAGGGCATCTTACACGATTCGGCGTTTCTGCTCACTGATCCTTCGAGAATTGGTCCAACGTGTCGACAATTCTGTCATGTAGGGTCCGGTCTGTAGAACACACAAGCGATAGATTGGAAGCGGTTACTGGAGCATCGAACAGGCTGCCGTCGCCCGTCGTTGTAATCCCGTTAGATTCGTATAGGACGAGTAGCGCGGCAGCTACGTCATAACTGCTCAGGCGGTCTCTGGTGTCGATTACTGCGTCGAGCGTTCCTGTTGCGACTTTGCAAATATCGTACGCAATGCTACCGAAAATCCGCACTTTAGTCTGTTTTTCGAACTCGATGAGTCCGCGCTGAATGTGCGACACGCCATAGGCGTATCCAGCAACAACGGGCTTATAGCGCGGTGCTTTCTGTGTCACGAGCTGTGCTCCGTTGAGGCGGGCTCCGTGCCTCCTCTCGGCCGCATATACATCGAGCGAGTTCGTTACGACCGTGCCCATAGTGACATCACTGAGCGAAACGTCGTAGATTTTTGGCGCATAGGCGAGAGACGTGCAAAAGTAGGGAAAGCCGATCGCGGCGTTGGTTGATCCGTCGATCGGATCTAACACAAACGTGCAGATCGGGTCGTCGCCTATAATCCGGTCGCCGCGTTCTTCTGAGACAATGCGCGCGCTAACACCCCTTTTGAACAATTCGTCTTGTAGCTTCTGCTCTGCAACGAGGTCGAACCTCCTCGTCACATCGTGCTCCTTATACTTTGTTATCTCCGAGAAGTTTTCTGTAGTTCCGATGAAGGCAAGGACGGACTCCATCACCCCGGTGGCCATGGCGATAACACTTTCAAGCTCCATCTAACCGCCGCTTTATCTCCCGCACGATGATTTCAGCTGCCTCTGTGGGTGCGACGCTATTGCTGTCTAAAGTCAACTCGGGACCCTCTGTCGCCTCGTACGGTACGTTGACTCCCGGCGCTACGGCGTCGGGTGCCTGTGATCTCTCATAGATCTTTTTTGGAGCGAACTTCGGACTATGGTGTGCCTCTCGCTGCCTGCACGTCACAAGTGAGCCTGTAACTTTGTGACCCTGTTACCCTATCACTTTGTTTAAGATATTTATCCATCTCTCCTCCGGCATCTTCGCCCCCATCACTTCAACTACATTGCCTGCCAGGAGGGCTCCGATCTCTCCGCATCTTTTTAAAGGAAGGTCATTGGCGATACCATAGAGGAATCCCGAAGCATAAAGGTCTCCGGCACCGGTTGTATCCAACGGCGTCACCGGAATGATCCCGATCTCAATGATCTCATTTCCGGCACGTATAAGGGATCCTTTTTTTCCTGTTTTTACAACGGCTATTTTGCATGCTTTACTGATGCTGGTCAAAGCTTCCCGAGGCTCTTCTCCGGTAAACGACTTAGCTTCTTCCTCGTTGGCAAAAACTATATCGACATATTTCTTTATCATTCGTTCGAGAAAATCCAGGTTCGCTTCAACCACATTATAGCTGGCAAGGTCAAGCGATACCAGGAGATTGCTTTTTTTTGCCTCGGCCAGGGCTTTTTCTATCAGTTCATGGTTTTGCGCCAGGTATCCTTCAAGGTGCAGGATATCATACTTTCCGAAGACGGTTGAAAGACGGTCGATGTGGCCGGCGGAAAGCCCTATCGCGGCACCAAGGCAAGTGGCGAATGTGCGCTCTGAGTCAGGAGTGATCAGGGCAGTGGCTCTTCCTGTCTGCTCAACGCTGTGGATCATAATGGGTTCAACCCCGGCATCGATCATATCCCTCACAAAAAATCCCCCCAGCTCATCTTCCCCGATCATACCGATGTACCCGGCAGGAACGCCAAGCTTTGCAAGCCCGTGAATTGTATTGGCTGCCGATCCCCCGGCTGCTTCGATCCGGGAATACTCTTTAAGAGAATCCAAAATGGTATTGCTCTGGTCCTCATCAACCAGCCGCATGCTTCCTTTTGGAAGGTTTAACAGGAGAAGTTTCTTGTCATTTTCCAGCGTGATCAGGACATCCACAAGAGCATTGCCTATGCCAAGTACTTTTTTCATCAGATTTACTTTTCCAGCAGCTAAGGTATTGAATTAATTTCCATCAGGACACGTCTGGCTCTATTATCCGGCTTCGCCCGATTATTTTTCAGCCCCGTGTAA
Source organism: uncultured Methanomicrobia archaeon (assembly GCA_964355295.1). Taxonomy (GTDB): domain Archaea; phylum Halobacteriota; class Bog-38; order Methanoflorentales; family Methanoflorentaceae; genus Methanoflorens. Next base: position 1,077 of record CAYHCZ010000137.1, on the reverse strand, counting down.
TATTTTCTTTATTTTGCGTATTAATTTAGACTTTTAAACATATGAGGCTGCACTTAAATAGTTTATTTTTGCTTTGTTCCTGAGCTCCGCGACCGGATGCAGCTAGGATCAAAAACCCAAATCCACTAAGGAACCGCCCTCTCGTCGTATCGATGACAACACGACGGATTTGACAGCTCCGTCCAAATAAAACGTAATTTAGTAGAACTTTCCGTAACAAAAGCCGTTAAGCTCAGCCTTCGGCTGTCCAAGCTCACAGACCTGTATGACGCGCGTCAGATCCAAACACCTCTGTGATGTACTCATCGATCGCCGCCATTGTTCACGATTCCTTGGCTCTTCCGTTTCGCGCTGCGATATGCGCTTCATGGACGGACTACGTGCCGAGCGTCCACGAGTGTAGGTACTCCTCTTGCTTCGCGGTGAGTTTTTCAATGTTAATGCCAATTGCGTCGAGTTTTAGAGCAGCGACCCGTTTGTCGAGATCAGTTGGCACGCTATGTACAACGTTCTCTAAACGCGCGTGATTTTCGACGATGTATTTAACACAGAGCGCCTGATTCGCAAAACTCATATCCATAACTTCTGGGGGATGTCCGAACGCTGCTGAGAGGTTGATGAGCCGTCCTTCTGCGAGCACATAGATGGTCCTACCGTCAGCCATTCGATACTCATCCACGTTCTCTTTGACGTTTGCCGTGCCGGTCGCCATCTCCTTAAGCTCTTCCAAGTCGAGTTCTACGTTGAAATGTCCAGAATTGCAGACGATGGCTTCGTCTTTCATGACAGCGAAGTGTTCCCCTCTAATGACGGAGATGTCCCCGGTTAGCGTAATAAAGAGGTCCCCGATCATCGCTGCCTCGGGCATCGCCATCACTCTAAAGCCGTCCATAGCTGCCTCAAGGGCTTTTCGCGGCTCGACCTCCACAACAACTACGTTCGCCCCAAGACCTTTCGCACGCGCTGCGACACCTCTACCGCACCATCCGTAACCCGCAATGACTACGGTTTTTCCAGCAAATAGGAAATTCGTTGCGTTCATAATGCCGTGAAGCGTGCTTTGTCCAGTTCCGTACC
>CAYHCZ010000136.1:0-4197 GCA_964355295.1 uncultured Methanomicrobia archaeon | reverse complement strand
TGCTTGCAAGGGCTTTAAGAACATCATCCTTAGCCAGAGATGGTATTGATTGAATTACTTTGTCTTCCAATAAAAATCCGTCGTGATTCATAGAGAGATTGTACCTCTTATTCCTCGTCTCTTTTATTCTTCTGCCTCAGATGTCTGTCGACTTGGTCACCCGGTCTCGATCGGGAGCTGATCCCAACATCTCACCAGAGAGCGCCCTCTTACAAGTGCCGCGTATATCGAACTTGACCGGCATCTCGCAAGAAGTACTCATCAGGCTTGTTAATCGCTATTCTTTAGGGCCCGTTGTGGGCGTCTTTGGAGAGGCGCGGGTGGACGTCCTGCAGCTCAACATTGCGCTCGACGGTTTGTTGAGCCCTGCGGCATTAAGAGCCGCCCAGGCAAACGCCACGGGGCTTAACGCGATAGTGTTGAACGCAACGACTGTAAACTTAACGGCCAAATGATATAGAGCGCCTATGTCCGGACAACTAAAATATTTCGTGTTGTCTGCTCGATGACCTTGTCCACGACGGTGCCAAAAATGACGCTTGCCCCGCGAGATCGCTCTGAAGCGCCCATAATTATGATGTCATAGTCTACCTCCATCGAGGCGATCGTCTCAACGACCGGACCTGGGCGGACGTCGATGTCGACATTGACGTATAGAGCGGCAAGCCGCTCCAAATCAGTCTTTACTTCACTTTTATCATCCTCGGTAATATGAAGTAACGTGATGTGTCCCTGTGCGCCTTCAGCAAGGGTTCTCGCCACGTTTACCGCTGCAAGAGAGTGCTTAAATCCTGCTGAGGGCACTAAAATCCGCTTAAACGTGCTTTCGTACTTGAGGTTTGATAGTATTACATCACATGGGGCCTCGTTCATCAGCGGGTAGATGATGTCCCCATATCTAATCTTATAGAGGGTTGATTGAAGGCTATACCCAAGGAGGGCCAAGCCTACCTGGTGTGTCGCTATCTGGGTAAGGATCGCATCATGAACCGACGAAGCGAGTATGACTTCGGGCACGATCTCGATGTCGTCCGATTGTCCTACTTGCATCAGGCGGATTACAAGATTGGTTTTGTCGCTGTAACTCTTTGCTCGATTGGGGTAGTCCTCGCGAGTTCCAACGACACTTAACAACACGACTGTGCCGCCAGGATCGAGCAGTTGCAAGGCTGCCTTAAGCGAGTACTCGGCATTTATCGGATTTGAAACCGGCAACAAAATACGTTTGTACATCGCTTCGTAATCAGCTCATTAATTTGAAAGTCTACCGTATATAAATGCTGGTTTTTCAGGCAATAACAGTGCTTTTTGATTTTTGGGGGGTTTCTGCTATTGCTCGTCTTCACGGGCTGCTTGCTCACCGTTTCCTTCGTGCTTCGTGAAAGACGCGAAATGCGTGACCGTTTTATATAACAACACCTATATTGGCGTTAAATGGATGCAGTTTACCTGGCGTTTGTGATTATTTCAATAGCGTTACTCATGTACCTGACATATGTGATACTGTATCCAGAAAGGTTCTAGTGATGTAAGTGGATTCGCTGGGGATTATTCAAGCTGCAGCGATTATTGGGCTTGTGCTGCTCCTCACCCGTCCCGTGGGAGGATACCTGGTCACCGTTTATTTTAAGCAACGCAGCAGATACGATGCGCTGTTTAGCCCGGTGGAGCGCGGCTTGTTTCGGATTGTCGGCGTTAATCCCGCCGAAAATATGGGCGTAAAGCGATACATCCTCAACCTCCTACTCGTCAACGGTCTCATGGCCATCGTTGTTCTGCTGATCCTCCTTAACCAAGCCTCTCTTCCGCTGAATCCAAACGCGGCGCCAAATATGGCGATCGACCAAGCTTTTAACACCGCCGCAAGCTTCATAACGAACACGAATTGGCAGAGCTATAGCGGTGAAACACAGCTGTCTTATCTCAGCCAAATGGCCTGTATCACGTTTCTCATGTTCACCTCAGCAGCCACTGGACTTGCTGTAGGCGCAGCATTCATCAGAGGTTTTGCGAGCAGGGACAAAAGACCTGGTTTTCGGGAAATATCGGGCTTAGGTAACTTCTACTTTGATTTCGTGCGTTCACTAACGCGCGTGCTCCTGCCGCTTGCATTGATCGTTTCACTTATCCTAGTAGCACTGGGCGTTCCACAAACGCTTAGCGGGCCTTTGAATTACACGACCGTCGAGGGGGAGAGTGCTATTCTGTACAGGGGGCCGGTGGCGTCGTTAGAGTCAATTAAACATGTAGGAACGAACGGAGGGGGATTTTTCGCGCAGAACTCAGCGAACGCGTACGAAAACCCTACCCCTGTGACGAACGTGGTGGAAATCGTTTGTATGCTGCTTCTACCAATTTCACTGATCTACGCATTCGGCGTTATGGTCGGCAACAGCAAAGAGGCGTGGGTTATCATCGGAGCACTCATACTTATTTTTGCTGTGATGGTGAGCGTCGGGCTTGCTGCGGAGTCTGCAAATCAGGCCATTTCGAACGACGCTATAAACCAGTCGAGCGGGAACCTCGAGGGAAAAGAGGTTCGCTTCGGCGTCGGCGGGTCCGTGTTGTTCACGGTGACGACGACCTCGACTGGGACAGGATCGGTAAACAGCATGTTAGATAGCTATACAGCACTCGGCGGTCTGGTCCCTCTAAGTCTGCTCATGCTCAACGCTCCGTTTGCGGGCGAAGGATCGGGGCTGCTAAGCATTTTGATCTATGTGATACTCGCAGTATTCATTGCAGGTCTCATGGTAGGGCGAACCCCACAGTACCTCGGTCGAAAGATCGAGTCCAAGGAGATCAAGCTCACCCTGTTGGCGTTTCTCGTTCATCCGATCTTGATTCTCGTATTTACCGCAGCGGGAGTCCTCTTCGCAGCAAGCTCAATGGGAAACCCTGGCTTCCACGGCTTCACTGAGATGCTCTACGCATATGCTTCGGCCGCGGCAAACAACGGATCCGCGTTTGCCGGCTTGCAAGCGAATTCCCCTTTTTTAAACTATACTCTAGGGCTCACGATGCTCCTCGGCCGGTACATCATCTTCCCCCTAATGCTCCTCGTTTCGAACTCATTTATGCAGAAGAAGATCGCCCCCTACGACGTTGGAACGTTTCGTACTGACAAGTGGATTTTTGGCCTCATACTCATCGGCGTCATCGTGATTCTCGGTGCGCTCACTTTTTTCCCGGTGCTCGTGCTTGGGCCCTTGGGGGAGGCGCTGTTGTGAGGGGGGTTGAGTATGGCTAGCTCGACGTGGTACAGCAGGGCATTGCTCACAGAGGCGCTGCGCGCATCGATAAAGAAGCTTGACCCACGCCTCCTCGTCGCTAACCCCGTGATGTTTGTGGTTGAGGTCGGCTTCATCTATACGTTCATCTTGGCGCTCTACGCAGCGATCTCCGGAAGCGGCAAGGCGGCATTTATTGGCGAGATCGCGGCACTCTTGTTTATCACTGTACTCTTTGCAACGTTTTCTGAAGCGATCGCCGAAGGTCGTGGCAAGGCTCAGGCAGAGAGCCTCAAAAAGACGAAAAAGGAGACTACTGCAAAAAAGATCGTTGGCGACGAGGTCGTGGAAGTGGCGGGGCACGACCTCGTGAAAGGTGACGTCATCGTGGTCACCGCCGGCGACCTTATTCCGAACGACGGCGAGGTTATCAGGGGCCGGGGGGCGGTCGACGAATCAGCGATAACGGGCGAGTCGGCGCCAGTCATAAGAGAGAGCGGGGGGGATTTCAGCTCCGTGACCGGTGGCACTACGCTGCTGAGTGATGAGCTCGTTATTCGCATCACGGCGAATCCCGGAGAGTCGTTTCTCGACAAAATGATCACGTTGGTCGAAGGGGCCTCACGACAAAAAACGCCAAACGAGATCGCACTTACGATGGTGCTTGCCGGCCTGACGTGGATATTTCTTCTCGTCATTGTGACGCTCAATGCGCTTGCGAGCTACTCCGGCGTGTTTGTCGATACGACTACGCTGATCGCTCTGCTCGTTTGTCTCATCCCGACGACGATCGGGGGACTATTGTCTGCAATCGGGATCGCAGGAATGGATCGGGTGACGCAGTACAACGTCATTGCCAAATCTGGAAAGGCCGTTGAGGCTTCAGGCGATATCAATACCCTCATCCTTGACAAGACGGGCACGATAACGATTGGCAACAGACTAGCGGAAGAGTTCATTCCGCTGG
>CAYHCZ010000135.1:0-4267 GCA_964355295.1 uncultured Methanomicrobia archaeon | reverse complement strand
ACGGTGGGGGCGGTGGTGGTCGGAGTGAGGGCGGTGGCGGTGGTGCTGCCTGTTAACTTGTCAATCGTAGACTTTAACGTCGTTACGTCAATCGGGTATGGCATCGCGGCGGCGATGTTACCTATAGGATCAATGACGTAGACCGTTGGGTAGACACCTACTCCGTATGTCGTTTTTACGGCAGCTCCGTTAGTTAGGATAGGCCACGGTATTCCTGTCGCTGTACGATATGACTGAATTGCCGCAGCATCAGCGTTACTGCCTTCGATGCTTAGGAATTGAACGTTTGCGTTGTTCTTATCGTAGTTGTTATAAAGGGGGATGAGGTTATTTTTGGCGTCCTCCTGACAGGCCGCACAAGAAGGAATAAAGAAGTCAATGACGACGACGTTTCCGCGATAGCTGCTCAGCTTGTGGACGTTATTGGAAAGATCGGTGAGCTGAAAATCCGGGGCCTGCTGTCCGACCGACAAAAGTGCTGCCAGTGCTGGCACGATTGCACATGAAATTAACAACAAGGCGACGACTGTCAATGAAATTATTCGCTTAAACACCATTTTACCTCTAGCGCTTACGTATCTTGTTAAATGTATATATGCAAAAGGCAAAGGAGGGCTTATAAGAGTTCCGATTTCCTAAAAGGGGATCTCCGAGAATGGACACAATCATAACAGCGAATGACGAGAGACAACACCCACAACCGTCTAGAACTGTGATATCACAGTTTGGAACGCAATCATTGATAGGTTGTCACGAATAGCGCTATTCAGCCAAATGGTGACACTTCATCACTCGCGCCCGTCCAAATCAGATTGGGCTGTCTTTTGCACCGGCCAGCTTTTCGAGTGCCTCTTCCACTGTCTGACGTGGGGTTTTACTTTTCTCACTCATCAAGGCTTTAATAAGCGGCTCTATGGCTCTCACGTCGCCGATCTGTCCAAGTGCATAAGCCGCATTTCCTCGAACAGTGCTGTCAGAATCGCCGAGCGCCTGAATGAGTGGTTCCACGGCCGCTGTATCACCAATTTGTCCAAGAGCTGAGGCGGCAGACACGCGTATCTCCCTTCTTTCGGAGATCAGCTTTTCCGCTAGCGGCTGAACCGCTCTGGTATCGCCAATCTCCCCAAGGGCATACATAGCAGCGGTTCGCACATCAGGAGCGGCGTCATCTAGCGTCTGTATCAAAGGTGCTACCCCTCGAGGATCAGCAATCTTTCCCAGTGCGGATGCTGCAAGGATCCGGACGTCAACGTCCCGAGGCTGAATCAATGCATCTATCAAAGGCTCTATCGCCCGAGGATCCCCCATATTTCCGAGCGCTGATGCCGCAGTTCGTTGCATCGTGCTCCTCTGGTTTGGCGTTTGCAGGTCGACCTGCGATAACATCTCAATAAGTGGGCCTACAGCACGTGCGTCGCCAAGCTCCCCGAGCACCTCTGCAGCCACTATTCGAACCACTTCATGATCATCGCTCAGCGCTATGATCAGCGGTTCGACTGCTAAGTCCCCAATTTCCAAGAGCGTCCTCACTACTGCGCGTTGCATGCTCACAAGCTCACGGTTCGCTATCAGTGATGTTAGTAAGGGCTTTACGACGCTCGCATCCCCTAAAGCACCGAGTGCTTCTATAGCAACCATTTGAACTGCACGGCTCCCGTCTCTCAACGCTGAGACTAACGGTGTTATTACACGAGAATCGCCGAGCGTCGCTAGCTCTCTAACGGCTACCAAACGAATGTCGCTGCTCGTGTCCGTCAGAGCACTGATCAATGCCCCAACTGCACGCTGATCGCCGAGCTTGCCGAGTGCCTTTAGGGCGAGTCTGCGAACCCCATCGTGTTTGTCGTGTAACGCTTGCACGAGCGCATCGACAGCTCGAAGATCGCCAATTTTTCCAAGCGCATATGCTGCGCATCCCCGCGTGCGTTCGTATTCGTCATCCAAGGTTGCAATCAGTGCGTCGACCGCTCGCGGATCGCCGAGTTTGCCGAGTGCCAATGCCGATTCTTGTCTGACACTCCTATCTGCATCACCCAAACGTTCAATAAGCCCGCCGACCGCTCGACGATTACCAATGTTGCCAAGCGCATATATTGCCTTGATTCGCAGTTCATACGCCGGATCATCTAACGCTTTTATGAGCCCGCCGACGTCATTACGTGCCGTTAGTTTGTCAATGTCGGGTTTGAACAACCGCATGCAGGTAACTCCTTCCCCCCGTGCTTGTGCGTCAGACCTCCTCCCAAAACAGTGCTAACGAATGAGGGCATAAAAATGCTTCGAGTTTGTCGCTTTTAAATCGCGTAAGCTACCAGCTGCAGCGTGAGAATCTGGTCCGTTGACAAACTGTAAAGTATAGTTTAACGAAATTCTTATCCCAGAATGCAGCTGCGCAGGCGTGAACACAGTCGTGACGTGCCCCGAAAGTCAAGCATCACTCAACGTGATTCGAAAGAAATACAAGTTATTATAACAGAAAAACTGATGGAAAAACAACATCCTCGTCAAATACAAAAGGCCTAAACCCCCAAACAACAATGCGTCGATCCATCCTTAAAAAAAGACTCAGTTATGACAAGTGACTACTCAGCGTCGCTAACAGTTTCCGCTTCCTCAGATGTTTCCACAACTTCAGCGACCGCGCAGTTGCGCTTTATTGCTTTGATTTCAATTTTAACTGAATCGTTGACTTTTGTGTTTGGGACAAAGACTACAAGGCCGCTGATGCGCGCGATGCCATCTCCTTGTCTAGCAGTATCTTCAATTTTCACGTCGTATTGTTCGCCGACGTCAACGGGAGCGTCATTATAAGATCCACTGCCGTGCTTGTTAAAACTACTACTATTGCCAAAACTACTCTTATTTGATCTGTACACGTTTCACCTCCTTTCTTGTTAGCAAACAATATGTTTTATGACATATAATATTATGCCGCGTTGTTGCGATTTTGCCTCACACCTTTAGCTTAAACAGCCTCAAATTGGAATCGCATTCTGATTTGAACCAGATCTCAAGACATAGATGGCCTGTAAACTACGAAAGGAAAATCACCGTTTTAATAGTCTTCTAATAAGCGGTGCAGAAACGGTAATGGCACCCTCCGGGCATAACTCCTGGCAGCAATAGCAGCGTATACACTTGCTGTAATCAATCTCCGGCCCCGTGGCTTTTTTAAGCGCAATGGCGTTTGGTGGGCAAGCTTTATAACATTCTCCACAGCGTCTGCAATTGGAAACGTCGATGATAGGTTTAACAGCAATAAACCGCTTCAACGTGTTTATAAGGAATGGCGCAGCCCTCGAAAGCGATGCAGTTAACGTCTTTTCAAAATCCTCTATAATAAGCGGCTGAACCTGCTCTTCTAACACCCTGACGTCCTCCAAGCGCGATGGACCAACCCCTCTCTCCTGAGCCAGTCTCACAGTTGGAACAGACATAGGATCAAAACCTGCGATCGTTACTGCCACGTAGTCTAGAGCTGTGCAACTTTTGCTCGATAGAAGAAGCCCGATTTTGCGCGGTTTTCCGTTAGAGGGGCCCGCCCCCTCCATACCTACAATCGCATCCATAAGCGTAAGGGCGGGGGGTACGTCTCATAGATGTCAAGCAGCAGGTCAGCAAACAGGTTTATGTCGTTAGCGGTATGCAGATGGTACTCGGTTTTGAACAATCCGGGTATGTAACCGTACAGAAGCTTAACAGCGCCCGTGTAGTACGTGAGAGTGTGTGTCTTAAGCTTCGGGAGCCCTATGATCACGTCTGCCTCGGTAACTGCTTTGGCCAGCGTGAGCTTCTTAAACGTCTTAGCTTTCACTGAGGCAACGTCTCGTTTAGCCTCATCGAATCGGACAATTTCACATCCTGTGTCATCTACAACATCCTGAATACCCGTCTTCTCCAACAGTGCTTTGTAAGACGCCGCAGTGCTTCCGCCGCCGGGAGAGTCCCCAAGCACCGGTGTCGCTCCGAGCTCTTGTACCAGTTCGACTGTCGCTTTCACTATGGTTGGGTGTGTCGTTACAGCAGCCTCAGGTAACTTGGAGGACAACAAGTTTAGCTTGACAAGGACGTGATCACCGTCCGCGACGACCGACTCGAGTCCGCCCAGCGGTGCTAAACACGCTTCGACGGCCTTTCTAACCTCGTGATCATCGTAAGAGCCACACTTTTCGATTGACACCTGATATGACATCGCTTGATGTCACTGTATCGGGCTTGACGCTCAAATAGCTTCGCTCGAGCGCCAATCGCGGTTCCAAAGTAGAAA
>CAYHCZ010000134.1:0-4310 GCA_964355295.1 uncultured Methanomicrobia archaeon | reverse complement strand
ACACAGACCCTCTGTCACGCTTTTCCACGAAATCGCTGCCTCACGCGGCCTTATCACACCACTCCGTGTAGTCTTGATTCGGAGATGAGCGTGATGGCAACAAACGCAACGACCATAAAAAACGGGGCCTGCCTCTACGGCCTTCGCTTCGGCTGTGTGAACACCACAAACGACCCGAACTGCACCAAGTGCGCAGAGCGCCTCGCCAACGCGGTGAACAACGTGCTGCGGCCACGGCACTAAATTGCATTAATAACGCTGTAGCCGCCCAGCATCTTCTTTCATTAATGGGTTTGGCTCGTGTTGATATACGCTTCTGAAGAAATTTGTCATGTGTATGTCGGTGTCATGCAAAATGACCGCGTGCCAATCCCGAATCGCTGTCCGGAACGGCGCACTCATTCGTTCAACTTCCAGTACACCCGATGATCAGTAATGTCGTACGTAACTTTGTAGGTACTGACTAGCCCGCTCAAGTGGCCTTTAATAGTAGTGACGGAAAGCCAGTATTGAGCTAGGTTGTCCTGTACGTCAAGTTCGTTGAGCACGTCGTAGATGAGCTCTTCTGTTGATCGGGCACGCGCTAAAAGTCGGAGTATCATAGCATCGATCTGTGCAAGCCGCTCTAAGTGAAGCGCGATCTGTTCAACGCTTTCTTCCTTTGACATAACCGCGCTGTGACTCGGAACGATCCAATCAAACGCGGTCTTGTTAATCGCGTCAAGCGAGCGGCGCGTAAGCTCGACGTCTATAGAGTAGGGCAACTTGTGTCGTTCCCAGATTACCTCTGGGTAGAGTGCGTCTCCTGCAAAGAGCACGCCGTCGCATAAATAGCCCGTGTGCCCCATCGTGTGACCAGATAAGGGCAATGGGGCTATATCTCCTTCGAACGGGTACTCTTCGGTATAGCGGTCGACCTTACACGGCTCTCCCAGGAAGAACTTTGTCGTCATCTCAACTGGCGGACGTGCCCAGTTGAACATCCCGCGCACGTTGACCTCAGGATTCTCGATCAAAAATGCGTCCTCTTTCGGAGCTACTAAAAGGGCACGCGTGCGTTTCAGCAGCGTGCTCGCCCACGCAAAATGATCGGTGTGTCCGTGCGTGATGAGGATCGCCTTAAGATTGAGTGGGGCATCGACAACAGCTGTATCGATTAAGTGATTTTCGTACAGGCCGATGTTGGTTTTGCCGAGAATACATTTAACGTCGTTCAATTCGATGAATTTTTGTTTCACGTTATATCGGACTCCGATTAGTCTTCAATAGTTAGTGGGGGTATAATCTAGCACGTGAAAAATGCGACAAACCGCACCTTATGTCGCGACGATCGAGTGTTAGTATGTACCCAGCGATAACTTTAACGGACTAGAACCTCCTGACATGTCAGCAGTTTCGTTCAGTTTAACGAGGGGGTTTGCACGCGGTACTGTTTACCTAGCGGTTCAATGAATGCGCAAAAAAAACGACAGGATTGGCATTAGCATTGCGGCCACCATCTGAAGCCAGTCCGGGGTAGGTACGCTGACCTGTCGACAAATAACTTGGCTTCATTATTCATATCCAACGCAAGGAGCGCGTTGCTTGCACAAGTTTTTAAGGGAAAAGATAAGAATTATGCGCGCTAAAACTGCTAAGGGATGCCCGTGAAAGTTCCGACACCATCAGAGAACCTGATGCGGTGCAGGTGCTGTAAAACCTGCCCTACGTTCAAACATACACTCTGCGGCGGGTTTTATTGCGCGACTGGCAAGAGCTTAACAAGCCCCGAACAAAAAGGCTTTGAGTGTCTGCATTGCCCTGTGTACTTAGGGTACGACCTCAAACAAGACTACTTTTGTTTGTATAGTACGGCAGATTAGTTTAGATGAGATGAGTTTCGCACAAAGCAAAATGCACCGAGGTGAAAAATAGTGCAATATTTTGTAAGGTGGCGCGTTGACAATGCAACGCTTTCTAAGTGTACACCTGAACAGATAGAGAAGCTGTATGCCAAAATGCTCACTATGGTAAAAGAGGATCTGCGCTACGGGTCCTTTAGCGCGTTTGGACAATTTGGTAACGGCAGGGATGGATACTTAATAAGTGATGTTAAGGACATAACAAACTTGGCTGCGGTTATGACCAAGTACCGGCCATTCGTCACGTGGAAGGTCCGTCCGGTGCTTGATATAGACGAATCGTTTGTCGTGATACAGGAAGCAAAGGCGACCGTAAAGCTTGAGTAACGTGGCTTAAACTTAATTCGAGCAATCATTTTCCTAAGCTGAGGGCGTGATAGCGAGAGGAATCCGCTCGAAGCTCCGCACAAGACCATCTTTTGGCGGACGTGCTTGAGCTGTGGGTGTTCCGGGCTAGTATGCAACCCTATCGATGCACGTTTAGATAAAAAAACGTCATGGACAGGCTTTTTGGCTTTTATATCAACTTCTGCTTCTACGCGCAAACGAGATAATCTTGATAGTTTTGGACGAAATATCTCTTACCTTTTTGGTTTAGAGTAAAACCCTCACTTTCTAAGAGTCGTTTCTGTGCTTCGGCACCGCCAGGGTATTTATCGTTTAGAAATCCGTCGGCCTTCAGAGTTCGCCAGTATGGAATATTCAAGTGCCTGCCTTCTCGTATTTCTTCTTCAACGGCGTTTCCTGCCGTCATGATGAAAATGCCTGTGGTAAGCGAACAGCACGCTTGAACGCCGTGATTCTTGGCAATTCTCTTACATATCTCAACAATGGTAATCAGCTTGCCTTCAGGAACGTCTTTCATGACAGCAACGACCTCGCTCGGATTGACGAGCACGACTGAATCGCCAACCTCAGCACCCATCTTATGCACCGCGTTGTAGCAGGGGAACCGCTCCTCTAACTCCATCACCTTTGGCAGCCCTTTCTTATCTTCCAGTTTTTCCATCCACGTTTTCTTTTTGTACGTCATAGCTAAATCTACCCTGAGTGCCGTCCGCTCCTCTTTTTGTAACCTACAGAGGCGACCCCTCATTTGTAACGGTTAGTTAGACCAGCGTTAGCGTCTCTTCAATCCCCCCACTCGTACAACTGCTTCTTCATTAGTAGGAGATCAACGCTACAAATGAAACAAATCCCGTTGTGGCAGCATAGCAGCGCTCCACACTTCTTACACTGCCACTTAGTTCTCTCACGTTCAATAAATGCGTCAAGCGAATGCTGCTCGATAAAGGCGAGATTCTCGATCCAACTCATTCGGTAATCCTTCTGATATCGTGCGTCAAGCCGCACCAAATTCTTGTACGGGAAGCTGCTGCATTCGTAACAAAATTGCAGTGTGTGGTTAAGGAGGGAATCACAGTGTTTCTTTAGAAACGCGCATTTCTTGTCTCGGGGGCGACATCCGGTACAATACGACACGCGCACCCCTTTGCTTTTTATGTCGTGTTTGCGCGCGAGGTACTTGCTACATACCGAACAGTTCATGCCGCATGGAGCGATGAGTTCGGCTTTTTCAGTATCAAGCATACGTTATCCAAAGGAACTCCGTCTGTACCCTCATTTAATGATACCCTTCACCTCGACATACCTTGAGCCTTTTATGAACAGGAATAGTGTCATCCACACGCCTCTGTCGTGTGACACAGACCCTCTGTCACGCTTTTCCACGAAATCGCTGCCTCACGCGGCCTTATCACACCACTCCGTGTAGTCTTGATTCGGAGATGAGCGTGATGGCAACAAACGCAACGACCATAAAAAACGGGGCCTGCCTCTACGGCCTTCGCTTCGGCTGTGTGAACACCACAAACGACCCGAACTGCACCAAGTGCGCCGAGCGCCTCGCCAACGCGGTGAACAACGTGCTGCGGCCACGGAATGCAAACTGAGCGAAACAGGTTACTTCTGCGATGATCGCAGTTTTTTTCTGGAGGTCGCACGAACGTTCATCTATCTCACGCTGACGGTAGGAATATTTTGGCCACCACAAATCAAAAAGCCCCACCGCAGCGTTATGGTGACAATGCTTTAGCATTGCGGTAGGTGGTTTTTACTCAGCAGTAACTGTCCTTATTGTCGCACCACAACGCCTTTAAATGGTCTCACTGGTCAGCAAAGGGGGATGCAAAACCTAAAATCAAAAATAAGACCCTCCCCTCTGTGCGGAGGAGAGGCTAAACGGACCACGCAATGCGGTCCTGATTAGTGAGTAACTCTATGTTGCTGCTACTGTTCCTGTCAATGTTTCAATGAGCTTATCTTGTTGTCTAATGGAGTACACCGTTGTCGAGTTATTCTGAAATTCTAGAGGCCGCGAGTATATTTTGAAAACCGCTGTCGCGGAAC
>CAYHCZ010000133.1:0-4347 GCA_964355295.1 uncultured Methanomicrobia archaeon | reverse complement strand
TAGTCCTTCAAAAGTAGACAGATAATTTAGATAATAATCTTTGTCATTAAAGAAGGAGGAGATGGGGGGTGGGCAAACGGCACACCCTATCCCGCTCTGATAGCTAGATTTGCCGTGTTACTACCGGATAAACAAATTTGCTATCCCAGCTTATTCCACCCCTGCAACGTTGTCACCTCACTCTATAGTTTTAATAGTGTATGGTGGCCCAGTTGCGCTTTTAGTAACACTACTACTTACTTGGATGTCGTTAAGCGTAGTCACCCCCGACCATTGAGTTGGACTGTTGTAGCTGCCCGCAATGCCAAGTTTTTGTAAGTTGCTTACCGTTGAAGAAAAATGAGCATTAGCCGTTGCGTTGTCCTTGCAGACCTCTACGGTAAGATTGTATTGTATAATAAAATTGTATTGTATACCGGGGTTTTGGGTTATCGCGCCTTTGTAGAACGTTGAGCCATTAGCGCCAGTACCAATGCCGCCAGACTGTTTGAGTGGCTGTGTAATGTTATAACCCTTAGCCTCCATATCGCGTTGTATAGCGTTTAGTTGCGCGTGTGAGAGCTGAGGCCCTGAAGGCGTTGCTGTAGCCGCTACGGTTGCTGTGACCGGTGGCGTCGGCGTTGACTCTTCTTCAAAGCCTGGGCCGTACAGGTTCGCGGTGACGTTGCGGAATCCGTCGTTATACTCAATGGCGACAGGTTTTGCGGTTTGCGGAATTGCGAAGACGATGGTTCCGTTGACGGTGTCTCCCGGTTCCGTTCCGTGAGTCACTAGAAAACGCCCATCCGTAAAAGCCCATGCAAATCCATTAATTCTGACAGAACTCCCGTTTGAAAGGTGTAGATCGAACCAAATGGGGTTAATACTCAGATTTTTTACATCTTTATTTTTTAATACTGCATTGTAGAGGGCGAACTTGTTTCCTGCGGCAGCTTTAGAGATCGATCCAATGGTCGTCTGCTCTCCCAGCGGGGTCACGGTCAGCATAAGGTCTTTGCTTGAACCTGATGCTTGAGCTGTTTGGGTCGACGATGTGCACCCTGCTCCTGCAACCGCCAATACGAACAGAAGCACGATTACCGCACCCATTACCTTCTTAGTCATTTTCAATCAACGTTTATTCACTCAGAATAACTGTAGAAATACGAGGTGGTGTTGGCTTAACTGTTCTTATTCTATGCGGCACTTTTCATGCCGTTTCTCATGAAGTTTAGTGATAAGTCTGAAACGAACCCTTCTGTGTGCAGGAAATCGTCAAGAGAAATAACGTGCTAGGAGATGAGGAATAGGTTAAACGGAACACGCTATGCGGCGTTCACCTTTTCGGATAACGAAGGCAACCTAAAACGATTTCTGAGTACTTAGTACATCTTGTTGCGTTAAATAACGCGAATTATCGGTACTTTTTAGCCCTTTTATTACGGAATGTTCGTGGCGAGTAACATCGTAAGGCGCAGCTTGTTGCCCTTGGCCTTGATGGGGCGTAGGCCATACTCCCTGTATACTACATCAGGTACTGGTACGTTCCCACCGTTCCGAGCGTACTGGTGAGCGTTTCCTCGCTTTAAAATTTAATTCGTTCAATGGCAGACTCGTGTCCACTGTCGATAAAAGTCCAAAACCACGCTTCGCCTTTTTCAACGCGGAACAGAACCATATTTTCAGCGTTAGGACGTAGAAACGGCCGCTCTTCGAGAAGGCGTGGTCAGAAGCCGTTCCTGCAGAAGAGCGGATACAGGAGCTCTTGGAGCATGGCCTCCCACAGGCATAGAAGATATCGGGGCGATCTGAAATTCTTTTGCACTCGAATTATTTCTCGCATTATCGGTCAGCATGGGCCTTACCAAAATCTCACAACTAAGGCTTAAGTCTAAAAAGACATGCCTGCCCAATATTTCATATAAACATCAAAACTGATGCAGGAAGCGGGTGCTAGTGCGTTCGACGGTTTCGGGCTTTTACGCTTATTTTGTTTGTTTGCTAGTTTTTCAAAACTCGATTTTCAGCAACTTGCTGATGATGAGAATAGATCAAAGCTTCTCATGATTCAAAGATATTAAGCATCTATAAGTTTAAGAAAATGTGATTTCTGTTGATATCATCTGCTGATTTTTTCTAGCTACAGCATCGCCCGTTAAGTTGCTTCTATAGCTCTTGTGGCGACGCCGACCATCAGAATAACTTCCATAGCCTTATTATCCCTCATACGAACCCTACCACTTAACAAATAAAGCATGCCACAGCCGACACGGCATGTTACGAGTTCATCAGCTTTTCTTTTTTGTGGGGCTTTCCTGCGGGGTGATTCCCGTTGCCTGTCGCGCTTGCGCTGAGACGAGAGTGCAATTCTGAACAAGAGTTAAGGAGGCGATTATCTGTGTCAAAGTTAGATCTATGCAAGAGGGCGTTGACAAGCGCTAACCGTAGAGATGCGATTGCCCTTATGAAACAGGGATACGCCTGCCCACAGACCGTGGTGTCGATGTTTGCACCGGACTACGGCTTGACCGTGACACAGCACTTCGGATCTCGCAGGGATTTGTTGGCGGCATGTGGAACACGGATGATAATGTCTGCGGGGCCGTCAATGGTGCGATCATGGCGATCGGGCTGCGATACGCCAGTCCAAAGGCTGATGATGTCGATGCGCGAGAAAAAACCTACGCTGCGGTTGCTGAATTTCTGCAGGAGTTTAAAAAGCTCCACGGATCGATAAGCTGCACAGACCTTATCGGGTATAACCTGTCAGACCCACAACAGTATGAGGAGGCGAAGACCAAAGCCTTCGCGACAAGCTGTCCGGTGTTTATACTAGATGCCATAAAACTTGTTGAAAAAATAGTGTAATTGGGCTCCCACAGAGAATGATATTTTGCCTACCTAGGGAGATTTAGTCTACATAGTGAGACCTAAAACCAACGAATTCGGGGCCGGTTTCTGCCTCTGGTCCTCTCACTTTGCCATAAGACCTATTACAGCAACAAGATAAGGTCGTCTTTTGTGCTGCCCTTCGCTTAAAAGGTAACACTTAACTAAATTATCACCAACGTACGTTTTTGATTTATTTTTTCGACCATATATGAGAAAAGGGGGGGAAAAGCGTTGGTCTCTATACTTGCATGGGCTTTCCTAATTGTTGGTCTGTTTGTTACAGTGATATCGTCGTACGGAGTAATAGTACAAACGGCGGCTCTATATAACGTATTCATTGGCGTAGCATGCATAATCCTTGGAGCAGTTCTCGCCTATCGCAGCAGGGCATCAGCAGAATTGAAGAGGCAGTAATTGAACTTAGGAAAGACGTCGACAAATTAAAGTCGCTCTTTAACTTTGGGCAGCGGATGAGCGATTTTGCTGGCTTTGAGATAGTTAAGAAGGCAGGAGACGATTGGAGGTAGTTTAGTATGAAGGGCAATTTTAGAGAGCTCACTGAAGACCAGACCCGGTTTGAAGAGCCTATTATAGAGGGATTTGAAAGGGGGAGCATTGAATGGGCAGTAGCCAACGCCTTTTCTAAAGCTTATGAGGCTGAAGCTACAGCACGTAAAAGAGCTCGTCAGCGACAAATGAGTAAGACTGCGCATTTAACAGGTCTTGAAGCTGTTTCTTATGAGGTTGATGAACTCACCCGCAAACTAACAGAGTTAAAAGAAGAGATAAACCAAGCTGGCTGCAGGGATGACGGCATTTTGAGACACGTTGCTTGTGATATACACGAAGCTGGGGCCATTGCTCTAGATGCAATAACAAGCAATCTAGAACTGTGGCAGATTCTTAAGGATGATAAAAAATTTAGACCAGAGGTCCAAGAATGAAGGTCATAGGCTATATGCGTGTTTCAACTGAAGACCACCCCAAGGAAGGCGTGAGCCTTGGGGCCGCTGCCCGCTAAGTTGCTTGTAACAGCTCCCCCTCATTTGCGGTAGGGGAGAACCGGATGTTATGATCGCCCTGGTATGGTTTCGTGTGTTTAACTTATTTATCCATATTTCTGTAGGTATATCGTCTGGATACGTCCCTCAGCGCATATAACCTCTATATTGCTTACAGTTAAAACATTGCGGTATCTACGCCGTCATACTATCGAACTAGCCTTGTTCTTGCTAGAAGAATAGGCCGTTAAAACGGCCGTATTGACAGGTAGAAAACCAGGAGGCCGAATACTAGCATAATGGCTATAGCAGCCGCTACAATCTTCGTTTGAAGTGAGTTCATTTTATGGCATTCCTAGAGGCAGGAAAAGGAATAGAAAGCTTACTAGTATCAGGAGGAGGCCCAAGAAAAAAGCTATAATCGCAATCCTTCTTCGGTCCATTTAACCACCTTTCTGCAGTAAAAAATCAAGGG
>CAYHCZ010000132.1:0-4350 GCA_964355295.1 uncultured Methanomicrobia archaeon | reverse complement strand
ACCACTCTTTCCAATCCTCTCGTGCGTCCCAGAAAGGGCATTCAAAGACGGAAGATGTCCATTGCTTAAGGCGCGCGCAATAATAGTAGTCTATCGCTGAGGCCTTGAACTTAGCCTGATGACGGCAAAGCGAGCATCGCCGTAGCGGAATCGTGCTTATGTCAAACAGCTGCCAATCAACGTCGCCCATATACTTCCTAAGCCGGGTTAGACGAGAGACCGATCTACGGTAGGTTCGCAGCGAATGCCGCGGTACTAAAGCCGACCTTATACCTCGCAACGATAGACAATGGGATAACTTTTACGTTGTGTCGGCAAGAAGCGCCGGGTTCTGGCCTTCCGTCGAAACGTTGTACGCTGCTGCGAGCGGAGGGCCCCTTCCCCTTCTTTTTGTGTAATGTCGCACAGAAGCGACCCAAAGGCATAAGTCTGACTGCCACGTAGTCCAATCTATGCAGCAAGTGCTCGTCGAGAAGCTGGAAGCTTTCGGCCTTAGCACGAAAGAGGCTCACCTCTACGTCATATTGTTGAAGTATGGTCCAAAAACAACGGGTGAGCTCGCTAAGCTACTACACAGCTACCGCGTCGACATCTATCGTCTTGTGGAAACGCTCACCGAAAAAGGAATGGTTGAAGAATCGGTCGAAAAGCCGACAAAATACGCGGCAGTTGCCGTCGAAGCAGCGCTCACGGGAGCTATGATGCAGCATGCATATGAGCTCCGTTGGATGGAAAATAATCGTGATCAAGTACTAGAGCTCGCACAAGAGTACTTGTCAAGCGAGGCCCTTTCAGACGATCTTTACACGTTTAAAGTGATAAAAGGCCGTTCGAACACGCTCGCCATTATGGAGCAGCTAGTCAACACGGCTGAAGCACACATCATATTCATTTCATCACTGGTCGGCATCTCAATACTTTCCACTAGCGGGATTCTCGAGCATTGCATCAACGCCGTAGAAAGAAGCGTTCGCGTGAGGTTCATCACGGATATTGTGCCTCGCAACATCAGTTCGGTACGTGAGACGCTTGCAGGAGGAATCGAAGTGCGCCACTGCGACAACTACGCAGGAATGCGATACCTCGTTGCGGATACTCGCGAAAGTCTAACGACGATAACGTTTGATGCACTCCGCCACGGAAAGGACGCATCTGATACGGCTTTCTGGACTAACAGCCCCGAATTTGCTCAATATCTCGAGGCAAGCTTTGAACTCCTCTGGAACGACGGCATCAACGCCGCGCAACGTGTTGACGTCGTTTTGGCAGACATTGACGGAGCACGCGTAAAAGCGGCCAAAAACAGCCCCTAATTGCCTGCCTCTCCTTTAAGTCAAGTTCGAAGTGTTTTTATAGATATACGTTTATCGTACGTTTCGGGCCGATATTTCGTTTTTATGGGGTGATGTCCTATAACTAGCGCGCGATTACGTACGTGTATACCAATCTTGATAGTTGCTGCACTTATCGCTGCTTTTATCGCCGCGCCAATCGCGGCGACGACTATGGTAACTATTGACAAGAAAACGGCTAACGCTGGAGCTTCAATCTACATACAATCTGATCTTGGAAAGGCTGGAAACACAGCGAAGATCGAGTATTACTATGACACCAATAACAATGGCATCGATGATGACAGTAGCGCGTGGACATCTATCGCACAAGTAAAAGATGGCGACTCGAATAGTCTAA
This sequence comes from uncultured Methanomicrobia archaeon, assembly GCA_964355295.1. Classification (GTDB taxonomy): domain Archaea; phylum Halobacteriota; class Bog-38; order Methanoflorentales; family Methanoflorentaceae; genus Methanoflorens. Next base: position 2,658 of record CAYHCZ010000132.1, on the reverse strand, counting down.
ATCCAGTGGCGGACGGGCAGATCGCGTACCGCTGGGTTCCATCATCCAATATTAACCCTGGCCACTACCTGATCCGGGTGACCGATTCAGACAATTCTACGCCCAAGGTCGCCGGCGTCGATCTCACGAGCCCCGCGACGCCCCAAGTTTCGTTCTTCGTTAATGGGAGTACCGCTACTCGCGTAAGTCCCGCAGGATTCGTACAGGTGCAAGCAGACGTGAGCAACAACTGCGCGCTTTGTCACAGTGGCGATCCGTCTACGTGGAATGCCTCAAGCACTGGTTTTGATGAGCAGAAGATGAAATCACACGTAAAAGCAGACTTGCGCGGCTTGACCGGCAACCCAAACGATACGGCAGTACCGGCCCAGATGACAGTAGGTCACGGCATTGTGGGCTGGAACGTGCAGATATCGCCCTATCTGAGTGAAGGAGCAAAGGTGCAAACCTATATCCAGGTGACCGAGGCGAATCTAACCATATCGAGCCACAACGCCTCAACCAATGCCAAGACTACGAGCAACGCGACTGCAAACGAAACAAATATTTTAAACGAAACAGAGTCCACTAAAAGTAACACAACGCTCACCATAACGGCTATTTCGGCACCAGCCTACGATAACAGTACGGTTACTGTGAACGTTACGGTCAAGAATAGAGGTGCTACCCCCGCGGACGCCACGTTCCTCGTCTTCCAAAACTTACCTACTGAAATAAGCGTCGACAACGGAGGCGCTTCAGACATTGCTTCAAATTCAACCGCAGGGTTCGCGGTAAAAATCACCGCTTCTAGCAGCGCTTCTGGCAACTATGACCTTCAGTTCCAAGCAACAAGCGGTAACTTGACGAGTGAGAACAGAACGATTCCCATTCAAATCGGCAACCCAACTGTCTCAGCGGCCAAGAGCTGGAACCCAATTCCAGGATTTGAGGCCGGTTTCGTAGTTGCTGGACTTGTAATCGCTGCATATGTAGTAAGCAGACGGCGCTAAACCATCGTACATCCCTTGAAACGTACGTTTATATACAGCTGGATAGTACCCTACATATATGCAGGCCGGCCAAGTCTATGACGACGTCGAGGCCGTTATCATGGCGGCTGAGGAGCATCCTGAATATCGAGAAGAGATTATAGATGGGTTCATCGATCAGGTCCTGCGTCGTCGAAAGCGGCGGTTTACATTTTGGCGTACGACGGCCCTGCTTCTTATCGTCGGTGGCCTTGGGACTCTGTTCATCGATCGACTCATCTCGTTCCCGCTCAGTCTCTTAGCTCTGTTCTTCTTATGGATCGTGATCGTCAGCGTTTGGGCAAGCTACCGAATAATTGCTGTTATCGAACATCATGCAGTGCGTTTTGCACTGATGTGGCTGGTTACGCGGATGGCTTTACGGCGAAGCGTATCTAGAGGAGTCTTCAGTCTGATCACAGTCTCTGTAGCAAAAGAGGGCATTAAGCGACTGATCAAAGCGCTTTGAAACGTTTCATCAACTCATATGATACTCGCTTACACTAAAAGAAGCTCAACCAGCTTTTTTTAACATTCACACGTTGACAATCGGCTTTTCGCCGAACAGATCCTAATTGGCGGCTTAAAACGAACGCACTAAAGCCTCATAGCCTCGTCTACGTCGTACCCTTCGTGTACCACACGCGCTATTTTCCGAACTAAGTTGGTTGGATCCTTGGCTTGAAATACATTCCTGCCTATCGCGACGCCGCGTCCTCCAGCATCGATCGAGTCTCTTACCATCTGTAGCAGTTCGCGTTCGGTGTCCATTTGCGGGCCGCCTGCTACCACAACGGGCACGGGACATCCCGCTATTACCTCCTTAAAGGTGTCGACCTCGCCTGTATAGTTGGTCTTGATGATGTCCGCGCCAAGTTCAGCACCTACTCGAGCAGCAAGTTTCACGTACTCAACTTCATGCTCGTCCTTGACTTTCTCACCGCGCGGATACATCATCGCAAGCAGCGGCATTCCCCAGTAGTCGCAGCGTTCTGAAATCTGCCCGAGTGTAGCCAACATCTCAGATTCATACTGAGCCCCGACGTTCACGTGAACGCTGACAGCGTCCGCGCCATATTTGATGGCCTCTTCGACGGTCTTCACAAGCACTTTACGGTTCGGATCGGGGGCAAGAGAAGTACTTGCTGAAAGATGGAGTATGAGCCCAACGTCACGACCGTAACCCCTATAACAGTGTTTTGCCAAGCCGATATGTCCAAGTACGGCGTTAACCCCTCCCGCTGCAACCTTATTTACTGTGATGCGGGGATCCTCTAATCCTCTGATTGGACCTACACTCACGCCATGGTCCATCGGCACGATGATGGTGTTGCTCGTGGAACGACTAAATATTCGTTCAAGCCGAACTGACTTCCCGACATACATGTGCAAAGACTACAGCGGAGAGATACTTAATATTGCGCACATACTTTCACTTCACGTAATATTCACGTAGTAGCTGTTAAAAACAGGATCGCGAGGTAGATACGATGGAAGCGCTAGAAGCAATTGAAACGCGCAGAAGTGTGCGACGATATAAGAACAAACAGATTGACGATGAGATCGTAGAGCGACTCCTCTCGGCAGCGATGAATGCACCATCGGCAGCGAACGAACAGCCGTGGGAGTTCATCGTCATAAAAGACCG
>CAYHCZ010000131.1:0-4370 GCA_964355295.1 uncultured Methanomicrobia archaeon | reverse complement strand
ACCGCATTAGCCGCGTCTTCGGGCTTTCGGCCGCCGGTGATGACCAGTTTGCCGGAACCAAATATAAGAACCACCACTTTGGGGTCCGCTACCCGGTAGACGAGGCCGGGAAACTGTTCGGGCTCGTACTCAATGTTCTCAAGCCCGAGACCGATAGCAATGGCGTTCAAATTCAAAGTTGAGTGAAGATTTGCTGACGCGACGATGTTTTGCACCTTGATCTCTGGCGTTCCCTTCACGTCGATCCCGATATTTCGCAGACTTTGAAATACGTTTTCCAAACCCCTGTAAACGTCATCGATGCTCTTTGCGCCAGTGCACACGATTTTTCCCGATCGAAAGATGAGTGCAGCGGTCTTCGGGTTCGTGGTGCGGTAGACGAGGCCCGGAAACCGTTTAGGCTCGTAATCTGCGCCCTCCAAAGCAAGCGTTGCATCCTTGAGGTTTATCTCTTGTCCTATACCGGTAGAGGCAACCACATTTACAATTTCAATAGTGTCCCGTGGTTCAACCATACGCTTCCTCCTTCCTTCTTGGTTCACAAAGGCTCAGCTGGAGAGCCTAGAGAGCGCAAAGGGAATAAGACGCTAAGCGACGGATTCTGCAAATTCCTCAGCATCGCGCACATCCTGCTCGTTCGGCCTTCCTTTAGCTATCCCACCTACAAGCTTCATGAGCCCATACGTGTCGTATCCGCGACACGAGAACTCACCAACGATAGTCCATCCCTTCTCCTCAAGTTGACGTCTCAAGGCACGATGATGCGACCCCTGGCGCGGCGATCCCCTCGTTGAGAACACAAACGCGTTTTTGTGAAAAACGGGAAGCCGGTCGACCAACTTAAGTATCTGCGCGTAATGCTTTCCGAAGGCAATGCCTGAGCCAAACCCAACGAGCTCATAGCCACCGAGCATTTCGGCGTTCACGTCGCTCGGGCTGACGACCTCCGCGTGCAGAACTACCGCCACCGCGTCCGCGATCTTTTTCGTGTTTCCGTGGTGGTAGGACTGGCATACAATAAGCGTCTTTATCGTCTCACCGTCTTTTTGCATAAGAATACGTTGAACCTATCGATTGTTATAGTTTTAGTATGCCGCGCTCCGCCTATTGTGCTTCAGTCTACCGCTTCTTTTTGATGCTTTGTTCTTTAACCCGGTTTGAACTCTACATCTTTCCACTACCGTACATCTGCAAAAGATTTCGCCTGAGAATGCCCGCTCAAAGAGGGCTAACACAAATAAAGTGTATTAGAAGAAACGCTCTTCACGATAACCGGCTTCGTAGCTTTCGAGCGCAAAAATCGCAAGCTTTTGCGCGTCGTGTGTGCACGTGCTACGGTAGTTTTGATAACGCCCTTCTATTTCGACGTATCTAACGTGCGCAGCTATATACTATCACCCATCGTTGTACCTTTGATGAGAGAAGAAACAAAAACAGAACAAGATGAGACAAGCGATGTCGCGGTCAGTACGAATAATGTCGCTCGCACGAAAATTGAAATCGGCAGCACAGAGCAGACGGCCAAAATGCTCAAAGATGAGATTAAATCGCTTGACGGCGGGCAACGCGCAGCAATCATACTCGAGGCTAACGTGAAACAGGGGGAGGCAAAGCACATCTTAGAGCTAGCAGACACGACGCTCCAGCAGCTAGATGCCACTATCGCGGATAGCTACGCTCAGCTGCGACGCACAACGGGTTTGACTGCGTTAGATTAGATGAGACGCCACAGCCGGTTCGATGAAGTTAGACCGGCACTTTTTTCTTTTTTCTACCTGCCGCGCATAAGCGTTTGTGGAGAGACGTGCGCAGAGGATAAGGCTTACAAGAGCCCTCTTAGCGTTACTCCTGTTTTGAATGACAGTGGTACACGGCACCTTTCATGCCCTTACGCCATCTTTATTGGGTCAGGTCGTTAACGAAAGCCGTGATGGTCTTAAAATCGAAAAAAGAATTGGTAAACAGGAGATGGCAAGACCTTAAAAGAATCACGCTATACCCCCTCCATTGATTGAAGCGAGATTAAAAAGGACGCCACACGGCTAGAATCACACTAGTTACCACAATCATAATTAATACAACGGCTAAAATTTGGCGCCATCTTTGTGACTTATTTTGCAGTTCCTCACCACATTGAGAGCAATACAGTACGCCGTTACGGTTTTGGAATTGACAGTTTTCGCACCATCCTTTCGTCACCATATCCACCTCCGATTCTTTTTCATTACACAAACACGCACACAGCGGCTGTTTGCTTAAAAGTTACGTCTGCTACAGTTGCTGTAATAAAAAAGATACTGTAGAGCGTACATAATAACGTGCTGCTATAACGCCAACATAATACCAACATAATAGCACCCCAGCAGGAGGCTTGAAAAATGGGCACACGAGTTGAAGTGATGACAGACGCGGATAAGGAAGAACTGCGCGAGGAGATTAGTTCGGTCTACATCGCAGGCGAGAATAGGGCGAAGAAAGCACACGATGAGGGGACAATTGAGTTTCGGCATGTATGGGAGGCAATTGCAGAAATAAGAACCGTGATCGCTGAACTATGTGAGAAGACAGGTGTTGACCTTCCTAAGTATAAAGAGCCAATACCGCGATTCGGCAAGGACAAGAAGGCGTGATGCTCCAGCATTGGCGTATAGCATGGTGTACAAAGTGACAACGTCTGACTACACGGGAGCGCAAGCCAAAAGAGCCCCGCTTAAGTACAGGTCAAGAAGCTACATATGTGAAGTTATGTGAAGTTGAACAGGCGTGTAGTCAGTTAAACAAGCTTAAGGAGTTACAACTAGACGAGCCTTTTTTGCGTGCGGTGGCTGCGGAAATACGAGCGCATATGAACCACGTAATAGCAAACGTGGAGGAGATAACGAAACCTTGCGGCTAATAACAGAAAAATCAAAAAACGAGTCAGCAAGAGGCCGCATCAAGTGGAAATTAATGTTCCGGTCGAGGCTTCTCGTGCTGCGTCAAGGCAGCAGTTCGGTTTGATGAAATAAACAGTCACCTCAGCGAGGCGACGGTCACTGTGATATCGCACCTCATCGTGCTGTTGACGCCGCGACGAATGAACAGAGCTTACGAAGCCAGCTTCAGGTAGGAAAGGCGCGTAGATCGTTCACAAAGGCGGAAGGATACAAAAAAGTAAAGGGCGTTTTCCGCAAGCGTGGTGTGTATGTCTCCCTCTTCTGAAAAAAGTAAGCTTAATAGGAGGTGTCTTGCAACATGCTAAAAACCCCAGGACTCGCACTCCTGAGCTTCTTGTGTAGTTGGGCCCGAGCCCTCCTTTCTGCTTTGCTTTCTAAAATCCGGTTTCGTTCTTTTTCTGAGTAGGTCGCGAGTGGTCTGTGATAATCCTGATAGTCCCTCGATCTTTTTCCTGTCCTCATTATTTGACCTTTAGAACGTAAAGGCAAATATGGCCTTTAGGATTAATAGGCAAGCATTCGCTAGCTATATTAACTTTTTACACGAATAAAATATGCTCCGTCTCTGTTCTGAGGATCTGTGGCTAGCAATTTCCTTTCGATCAAACCTACGTGACTATGTACTTTTCACGACGTTCTTCTTCCCGACGAGAGCGTAAATAGTGGTTGAAGTGATTGTAATCGACCAATCGATCATGTTAATCGAAGTATGGTAGAGTAAATAAAACACGCTGGACCGCCTGCCATGTGATGATGTGTTATTTCGGCTGCTAAGTATATTATCAACAGATGTAATACACAAGCAATACACAAGAGAATTTAGAAGAAAATGGCGCGTTATAATATCACTATACCTGATTCTATTGCTCAACGACTTGATGAGGACGCTGATAATCAAGAAATGGCGCGTTCTACACTTATTGCGCAATTTATTGAACAACACTACGAAGGGAAATCAGAAGCGGATATTGATGCTGAAATAACTCGGCTACGTATAGAAAGTGCCGACATAGTTCAACGCGTGCGGGATGAACACGAAAAGAAAATTCAGCACCTTATCGCTACTCGTGAAACTGAATTGCAGCAGGTTCGCACTAACTACGAAACACAGATTGAACAGATTAACGCTGACAAAGCTGCTATAACTCAACAGCTAGAAGAGGATGTTGAACAACTCGAATCAATTTCACAGAAGTACAAATCTGATCTGAAGTTATGTGAAGAACGCAATGCGTCAGCAGTCGAAAAACTTCGAGATTCAGAAGCCTCGAAAAACACGATTGTTACCGGCTTGCAGCACGAAAATGAACTTTTGAAAGAGAAGCTTACAACTTCGGAAACGTTGCTTCAGACGGAAAAGAGTCTTAACGCTGACCTGCGTCGCGACAAAGAATCAATTCAAAAGCAACTCGAACTCGTGACTCTACGATTACC
>CAYHCZ010000130.1:0-4396 GCA_964355295.1 uncultured Methanomicrobia archaeon | reverse complement strand
GAGGCAACTGGCTTGATGGGCTTCTCGCCGGCATTGCGTTAGCAATGGCAATGCTTCCTGAGGAATTCCCTGTCGTTCTTACCGTGTTTCTGGTGCTCGGCGCTTGGCGCATCTCTCAGCAGCAGGTGCTCACCCGCGACCCTCCTGCGGTCGAGACACTTGGGGCTGCGACGGTGCTCTGTACTGACAAGACGGGCACGCTTACGCTCAATCGCATGACGGTGAAAACCCTTTTTGCGAACGATCAGCTTTATGATGTCAACTTTGATTCGGGTCAGGTACTCCCTGAATCATTCCACCCAATCGTCGAGTTCAGTATCTTAGCAAGTCAGATAGACCCGTTCGATCCGATGGAAAAGGCCTTTAAGGTGTTAGGTGAGCACTTCTTAGCTGCGACTGAACACCTCCACGCCGATTGGACGCTTGAACGAGAATATCCCCTATCGGAGCGCTTACTGGCCCTTTCACGAGTATGGAGATCTCCTAGCGGGGGGGACTACATCATCGCCGCGAAGGGCGCACCCGAGGCGATAGCAGATCTGTGTCATTTTTCTGATGTGCAAGAGCGCGACCTTGCGTGGCACATTTCTGCGCTCGCGAATGATGGACTGCGCGTGTTGGCCGTAGCGGAGGCGCAATTCCGGCCGGAGAAGCTCCCAATGGCACAGCACGACTTTACATTTGAGTTCCTCGGATTGATAGGTCTTGTTGACCCTGTGCGGCCCACGGTGAAGCAAGCAGTTCAGGAGTGCTACGATGCAGGAATACGGGTGATCATGATAACTGGTGATTATCCCGGGACCGCGCGCAGCGTCGCAGAACAAATCGGACTTGCTCCGCGCGATGAAATTATTACAGGGGTAGAGCTCGAAAATATCGATGATCGCTCACTTCAGGAGCGTATTAAAACTGCATGCATCTTTGCTCGAATAGTCCCTGAACAGAAGCTTCGTTTAGTGAAAGCGCTGAAGGCCAACGGCGAAGTCGTTGCCATGACGGGTGATGGCGTGAATGACGCTCCAGCAATGAAAGCGGCAGACATAGGCGTTGCCATGGGAAAAAAAGGCACTGACGTTGCCCGCGAGGCGTCCTCACTGGTGTTACTAGACGATGATTTTTCTTCTATCGTACACGCAGTGAGGCTAGGGCGGCGGATTTATGACAACATTAAAAAAGCGATGGGCTATATCCTCGCGATTCACGTGCCTATCGCAGGTGTAACGCTCCTTCCAGTGCTCTTCCACTGGCCCCTCATCCTCTTGCCAATCCATATCGCGTTTCTAGAGCTTATTATTGATCCCGTATCATCAGTCGTTTTTGAAGCAGAGCCTGCAGATCCCAACGTGATGCGCCGCACCCCTCGCAATCCTCAAGAGCCTCTGTTTACGCGCAGGCAATTGAGCGTGGATCTGTTCCAGGGTATAGGTATTCTAATGATCGTAATGCTTGTCTATGTCGGGGCAACCGCTTACGGGCACAATGAAGATCAAGCGCGTACGATGGCTTTCACAACGCTCGTGATTGCCAATTTGTGCCTCATACTCAGTATTCGATCTTGGACAGACACCTTAGTTGACTCAGTGCGACGATCGAACCGGGCGCTGTGGTATGTGTCGGGCGGAGCAGTTGTATTCCTTGCGGGGGCGCTCTACGTACCGGCTTTGCAAGGGGTATTTCTTTTTGCCCCACTTTCTGCTGTGGCGACGATTGCGAGCGTAGCGGCCGGACTGAGTAGCCTCGTGCTATTCGAAGCCTCAAAAGCGATTTATAGGGCGTTATGAAAAGGAATAACAATCTCGCGTGCAGCTCTGTCTTGTCATCTCGCATTTGCCCAACGTTTTTTGATAACGCAAAAAAAGCCCCTAATAAGCAATGCTGCTGCACGCACCCGCTTTGAACGCTCACTTAAAAGGTCTCATACCTGAATGGAACTAAGAGCACCGCAGAACACTTGTCACAGCAGCTCACCGAGGAAGTGACTAGTCCTGCGAGCGCATATGCGACACAATTCGCTCACGGCGATAAATAAGATACGCAACGAGGGCGATGATGCCTACAATGACCACTATATCGAGATATTTGAACAGCCCTTTAATATCCTCCCAATGAGGGCCTAGCAGGACCCCGATATAGGCAAGTCCAAAACACCAGGGAAGTGATCCTAAAACCGTATAGAGAGAAAATTTCTTTACATCCATGTTGACTATGCCAGCGGGGAACGAAATATACGTGCGGATAACTGGAAGTAGCCTGCTAACAAAAACAGCACGATCTCCGTACTTTTCGAACCATTTATCTGCCAAATCGAGCTCGCGCTTGCTAATTAACACATATTTACCGTAGCGCTCGAGCAGAGGTCTGCCGCCCCACAGGCCGATGTAGTAGGCGATCAATGACCCAGCGAGGCAGCCGAGTGTGCCTGCCACGGTGATGCCAATAAGGGTCAGCCCCCCTTCCCACACGACGTACCCGGCGAAGGGCATAATAACTTCGCTTGGGATTGGTAAACCAGCGCTCTCCAACGTCATACCGACAAAGACGCCTGCATATCCGAGCTGCTCAATCACAGAGATCATAAAATCGCTGAGCGTCTCAATGATATTGAAGCTTTGAGCCAGGATAAGCTGCGTGAGCAACATGCACCATCCCCCATACCGGGGCGCACATAAATAGATATCGTCGCAAAGGCGAACGTCGGACAAACTCTTGCTACTTACGCCTCTTAACTAAAGCGTAACCCACCTGAAGTAACTGCGTTATGAACACGAACGGCAGTTTGACGACACCCCGCCAAGTCGTTGGGAGGGGCGGCGTGTTCGCGATACGCGTGACTTCTCCGTCAACGCGTTTCGCAGCACGAGTGACGATAATGCTTATTGTGATACCGACAAGTGCCCCGCCAATTAGGTCGGTCACATAGTGAAACCCGAGGTAGACCCTGCTAAATGCGACAAGCAAAGCCCACGAGAACATCACGACGCTGAACTTCCGATAGTACGACGATAGCGTCGTGGCGAACGCAAATGCATTTGTGGTGTGGCCGCTTGGAAACGCGGGCTGGGCTTCAGGCGTCACCCCTAAATCGCTTGGCCGTGGGCGCGCAATGGCGTACTTCAGTCCGAACGCGACTACATTCGCTGTAATAAAGACCACCGCGAAGACAAGCGCTTCCTTGCGGGCACCGGCGAGATATAGCGTGATAATGGTAACCACCATGAAGGTGAGGCTGCCCGTGAACGTGATCCACCAAAACAGCGTGTTAAGAAAGCCGCCATCGTTGAGTGCTCGGATGAAATGCGTGGCGTTGTAGTCGAAACCACCGAGATACGTAGCCGCTACTGGCGGGTGAACAAGCGACAAAAAGAGGAGCATCGTTGCCAAATGCATAACGTGCACTATATAGTTTATGTAAGGCGCTCCATGAGATCGTTCTCCGGCTGGATCCAGTGCGTTATTCTATTAATGGAAATAGTTATGAGCTGCAATATCTTGCCTTTCGCGAGCCGTCCTCCTGCCCATTCTCGTGCGCTCCAACACAGGTCAGAGAGGGCAGCCGACATGACAGCGGACCCAAAAAAATATGAAGGCGTGGATGAGAAAGCTATACGCGTCAGTCGCCTGGGTGGCATATACCGGCGACCACCTTGACCGGGCAGCAACAAACTTACGATGAAATCGCAGTCCAATTGAGGTTTTTTACATTTTTCTTAGGCTTTCAGAGCCGCTCAGCAATTTCAGGCCAGTCCCTCCCTCTGACAAGGAAACTCGCGTCGACGTTCGCTTCCATTTCCTGAAATCGCTTGAAGGTTACGCTGAATGATAGCTCACTTTTGTCAAAGTACTTGCGTGCGGTAATATCGGTGAGGCCTATTACGGCCTTTGGCATGTCGGCCCGCTCCTGATCGAGAACCTGCATGACCAAACTACCGCATCCAGACCCAAAAAGTGTCGAGACGTTATCATTAGTCGGTCGATCGAAATTCGCCAGCGTTGCGAGTGCAGATAGCTGGTCAGCGTTCACTACGAAGACGATGATTGCTATCTCAGCACTTTCATCGTCGTTCACTTCACCGAGCGGTTTCATCACTACGTAGCGCGCCGGAAGGGTGATATCAGGGAGGTTTTTTATGAATTCTCGTACTAGTTCAGGGGTTTTTTTTCGGTAATCCCCTTCAAATTGTCCCTCTTTTCCAGTTGAAAGGAAGTAATCGATGTAGCCAAGTTGATAGTGGCCGAAGCATAGCCCCACCTGCCCGCCCGGGCAGAGCACAGTCTCTTTTTCGAGGACTACTGTGCGCCCGTGAGTAGCGGCAACAAACATCGGAATAATACATCGGCTCTTTTGTCCGCCCTCTTCCGTGGACTCCAGTGCATTGTGAGGTTTGTGATCGGTCAG
>CAYHCZ010000129.1:0-4455 GCA_964355295.1 uncultured Methanomicrobia archaeon | reverse complement strand
ACTCTCGCACATGCTCTTGGGCGCAGGGACACGCGGTCATTCCAACGACCTCAGCACCGATCATCCGTCGCGTCTTGTGTTTCTTGTCAGCTGTACGAAACGTCGTTGTCTCTGCGAAGATTTGGGTAATCTCTTGGGTCGCGATACCAGTGCTCGGGGTCTCCCGTTTGACCATATATTCACTACGCATGCGCACTTCAGCGCGTGACGCGTACTCGTGTCGATCAAGCAGCTTCTCAGCTACATCCCCGCAAAACTGCTCTATTTCGTAAACAGGCGCGTTCAATGCCTCTTCCAACGCTTCGTCCATGACTTCAAAGTTTCTGCTTAAGTTAGCGCCTTTACGGTTCGACGGCAGGTCAACGAACAAGTCGAATTCAGAGACTAAGATGATCGGACGTTTGTCACGGCGAGTAACCTTTATTAATTTCTTGACGTTAGTCACGCCGACTCGTGTAAGATTTATGGAGAATTCGGGTTTATTTGCTTGTACGTCAACTTGTCTGTCCATTATGCCCCCATTTCTTTTTACTACGAAATAATGCTTTTGATAAACCTTTAAATAGAGAACGTCAATCAAACGGCGAACTTTCATCACACGCGCGCACGGGTTTCATCTCGTTTGGCCGGAGCTATGAACTGGTTTTCGCAATCCCGAGCTTGATCATCGGTTTGATGAGCTTCAACAAGCGAGGCACTTTCGTGCTAAATAACAACTTGCGAAGGACGATAGAAGGACGATCCATGTCACCATACCTCGAAATGATGTCTAACATCTGCTCATCGTCTAGGGCACCGATCACGTAGTCTAACTCGTCGTCGCTGAGCTTGTTCAACCTATCGCGGATGCGTAACCCATTCACGAGCTCGCGACCGATTTCAGACCGCCACTTTCTGTCATACACCATAAGGGCGTTCTTTGACGTGTCGCCTTGCGCCACGGTTTTTCCGGCTATGGCACCTGCGATTTTTGCGCACAGCGTGCCAGGATAGACCCCTCCGCCGCTTGTTGGTTTGACTTGACCCGCAGCATCTCCAACGATTAATATTCCGTCTGTGACCGTACACGCAGGCGGCCCGATCGGTATGGCCCCCGCCGAAAACCGTACTAGTGACGTTGAAGAGCGCGGGCAAATGCGCCCTATGAGCGAATTAAGAAGCTCAATCGATCGTTCGGATGAGCAGAGTCCGATTCTGACCGTGCCCCATTGTGTAGGGATAGCCCAAGCGAATAAGCCCGGAGCTACATCTTGTCCAACGTAAAGCTCAACGAAATCCGGGTCGACGATTTCGGTATAGACTTCCGCCTGCGCGCACGTAAGCACTGACTGTACGCGGTCCAATCCTGCCAGCCTCCCAACGGCGCTTTGCACACCATCAGCTCCGATAAGCACAGACGTTTGTATCTCAACAGGTTCTCCATGGCTAATCGCTGTGATGAAGAGCTGATTCTCTGTCCGTCGAATACCGGTGAATCGCGTTTTGACAAGCGAGGCAACCCCTGATTTCAGTGCCTCTAACGCCATTGCTCGATCCAGTTCCCCTCTGTCGATGACGTAGGCCATAGTTCGCTTGCCATCGACCCTCAAAACGCGGCCTCCGGGTGCATGAATATGTGCGCCGCGGATTGTGTGCTTGCTGAGTGTTCCCGGTAACTCACACCCCTCGTATGCTCGGGTGCTTATAAGGCCGGCGCACTGCACAGGTAGGCCGATGGTCGCGTGCTCTTCGATCATAAGCACACGCGCGCCCGCATTTGCAGCGTATTTTGCGGCCATTGAACCTGCGGGCCCTGCACCGACGACAACGACATCATACTCCATGTTCGTAAGCGCTTACGAGTTTACCATTTATATACTAAACCAGTCTTAGGCTCTCGTGTCAGAGCTCACGGGTTAAGCTACCGCGTGAAGGAAGGACATATGGAATATAAGCAATGTCTTGTTATTCGATCAGACTTGAAACTGACATCCGGAAAAGCGGCTGTCCAGCTCGCACACGCTGCGGTTGCTGCGTATGAGCATTCAGACCGCCAAACAAAGAGTCGGTGGTACAATGAGGGACAAAAAAAAGTCGCACTCAAGGTTCCGACGCTCAAGGATTTGTATGAATTAAAGTCGATAGCAGAGGCGCGCGGTCTGGTTACGGCACTCGTCGTCGATGCTGGGCTTACTGAAGTACCACCTGGAACGGTTACCGCTCTTGGCATAGGTCCTGAGAAAGAGGAGGAGCTCGATAAAGTGACGAGCGACCTAAAGCTGCTGTAGTGCCAATAACGATGACTAGTACGGTGACCATGTCAGACATCGATTCTTTCGTGGGGCTGTCCATATATTTGACAAAGTCGCGCGGCATCGGCGGACAGATTCGGCAGCGGCCTGAGGATTTTATAGTAAATGAGCTCTACAACGAGCACCGCGATTCAGATGGGCGCTATCAACTGGTCAGAGTTACAAAGACTGATACAGAGACGCATCATTTGGTGCGCGACCTGTCACGGCGTTTGAGGATTAGTCAGAGGCGAATTAGCTGGGCAGGAACCAAGGACAAGCGTGCGATCACCACGCAGCGCATGAGTCTCGATTCGATTAACCTTGAAGCACCGTTAAACGTAGGAAATGCGATCGTGGAGCCGATTGGTAGATCTGACAGACCGATCTCGCTCGGAGACCTGGAGGGCAACGATTTCTCGATAACCATCAGAACGGTTGAAGGCGCCCAAGATGATATCGAACGTGCTGTCGCAAGCATTATCGATGAGATACACGACGCGCGCGGAGTTCCGAATTTCTTTGGAATTCAACGTTTTGGATCAATCCGTCCTGTAAATCACCTCGTAGGGCGAGCGCTCGTCGAAGGCGATGTTGAGCAGGCAGTCATGACATACATCGGAAAGCCTTTCCCCGATGAACCTGAGGACGTCAAAGAAGCCCGACAGCTCATTTCGGATACCCATGATTTTAAGGAAGGGCTTCAGCGGATGCCCGTTCGGTTGCGCTTTGAGCGCGCTATGCTGAATCACCTTGCAAAGCGCCACACTGACTTCGATGGAGCCCTTGGCGTTCTCTCAATGAACCTGCAGAAGCTTTTTGTCCACTCATTTCAGTCATATCTTTTTAACTTGATGGTGAGCAGCCGACTTGCTCGCGGTTTTCCGCTTACTTCGGGATTTGACGGCGATCGCGTGTGGATACCGGATAAAGAGCGCGTCAAAACGGTCGTGCCAAAGAACATGAAAGATGTGAACCAGGGTCTCGCAGCAGGACGTATCTCTGTTCAAATGCCGGTTCCCGGGTACGAAACAGAGCTGTCAGACGGAGTCATCGGTCAGATCGAGCGAGAGGTTCTTGTGTCAGAGGGGGTTGATCTAGACGCTTTTAAAATCGACAACTGTCCACGACTGGCATCAAAGGGCGTAATGCGCAACATCGCATTGCCAGCAGATATAGGGTTTACTATAGCGCCTGATGAGCTCACTAACGATCAAGTGAAAGTCGAACTACGCTTCTTCATACCTAAAGGAGGCTATGCTACAGCGGTTCTACGCGAAATTATGAAAACGAGGTTGTTTTAGTGCGGGCACAAATACCTTTATTGGTATTGCTCGTATGTGCAATGGTCGCAGCGAGCACGTTACCCGGATGCGTTACGACACAAACCGGCGCGTTAAATAATTTGAGTATAACATCGACAACCGTGTCAGGTAGCGCTGCCACGAAAAGCAGCGCAGATGGCAATTCTTTAACAGGACCCTCCTCTTACTTGGTTACTATCGGAAAAACGAGGGTATATGCTGAGGCAGCAACCACACCTGCAGAGCTCGAAACAGGCCTCATGAATCGGACCTTTTTGAATGAAAATGCTGGAATGCTATTCGTCTTTCAAACGGAACAAAAACAGAGCTTTTGGATGAAAAATATGCGCATCTCACTCGATATCGTTTTTATTACGACAGACATGCACGTGCTCGATATTTACCAATCTGTGCCGCCGTGTACAGCCGATCCATGCGTTTCATACGCGTCGAATGCGCCGATAAAGTATGTGCTTGAAGTGAATGCGGGGTTTTCTGAGCAACATGGTATTGCAAGCGGTGACACCGTCTTTATATCTACCTCGAGCTAAGCGCCCCCGATTTATACCGGTTATCGACCGACTGGCACTCGTATCGAATCGGACATGCGAAGCACTCGGGAGCGATTGCATGACAAAACTCAAAGCCGTGCTGAATGAGCAGCAAATGACTTCTGCCAGGATGAGAAAGCTCTGTTTCAAGCGCTTCTTTGGCGATATCCTTTGACTTGTCGCTTCCGCGAATTTCTTTTGCATTGATGACAATGCCGCGCTTCGATGCGCCACGCTCGATGAATCCGAGTCTGCGGGCAACTCGTTCTACGTGTGTGTCTATCGGGACGACTTCGTGTCCTGCAGCGTAGAGCAGGACGCAATCAGCGG
>CAYHCZ010000128.1:0-4546 GCA_964355295.1 uncultured Methanomicrobia archaeon | reverse complement strand
CGCCGAACTTGTCCGCTAGAGTTTACCTCGGAGTGTAGCCTCTTTGTGATGGAGGCGATATGAGTGTGGGACTTGAGTCCTGCACGTCCCTGTCATTGAACTGCAGATAAACTGCCGTCGTATTGATGTTTGTATGCCCCAGCACCTGCTGCAACCTTCGCATATTGCAACCGTGTCTAATCATATTAATGAAAAAGCTGTTTCATAAGTATGAAAGACAACCGCGCCAGGCTACTCGTTCAATAAAGCTAATAGAGTGACTGCCGTTAACGCGGTTCCACGACGTGCGTCCGGCGACCGATAAAAAGCGAAGCGACAAACCCACCAAACAAGAAGACCGAGATGCCGTCAACTGCGTATCGCATCGCAGTACTTACTGTCTCATCGACGATTTGTGTCGTAGTATTGTGCTCTGCTTTCACAACCTGAAGATCGGTCGTCTTGAGCCTGTCAACCCATTCCGGAAGTCTCGCTTTGATATCCTCAGTCGTCAATTGGTCTGGATATGCTTTTTGTACCGCAGTGCCGAGCGCCGAGTAGATGCTCGTAAGAAGCAGCACTCCGATGACCGCTGTTCCTAACGATGCTCCGAGGTGTGTCGTTGTATTCAAGATTCCCGATGCATCTGCCTGCTGTTCTTCAGGCGCTGACGAGAGGATGACGTTGAAGAGCGGTCCGAGAGCAAGCCTAACTCCCGCACCAATGAGGATAATACCGGGAAAGATATCAATAATCTGCGTGTTTAAGCTAAAAACGCCTCGCAGGAGCAGCGACCCGACAAGCGCGATGAGAATGCCGAGCGGGATCAGGAAGCGTGGGGGGAGGCGCGCCTATAGAGGTCCTGATCCAAACGAGGCGATGAGCAGAGCGACCGTTAGCGGAATAAACGTCACTCCTGTCATAAAGGAACTTGCGCTCATTACGAACTGTAAGTATATAGGGAGGATGAAGATGATTCCTGCAATGCTAAGACGCACAACCAAGTTTGCCACGTTCCCTGCGCTATATGCGCTTAAACGAAAGAGTGTGATGTCTGTGAGCGGAACTTTGCCGTGGTGGATTCGGCGGCGCTCCCACAGAGCGAAAATTACCAAAAGCAGAGCTCCTGTGCCGATGAGCACAAGAACACGTTCCCACGCCCCGAGGGCGCGTAGCGCGAGCGTTCCGGCGACGACTAACGAGAGGCCAGCCGCCGACAACGCGACGCCTACTACATCAAGATCGCGCCACTTGATGGTAGGCGGTGTTTCGAAGAGTCGCCCGGAGAGTGCAAAGATCAGCACGATAATAACCGCTTCGATTCCGAAGCCGACACGCCAGCTTAAAAATGTAGCTAAAATGCCGCCGAATAGCGGACCAATCGCAGCGGCGATCCCGCCGATAGCCACCCAGAGGCCAAATGCAAACGCACGCTCCTTGCCCCCATATGTGCTGGAGATGAGCGCCGCGGAGGCGGGGAGCATGAGTGCTGCACCGATTCCCTCAAGAACCGACCAGCCGAAAAAGAGCATGGGAGCGTTGAGGCTAAGCGCGGCGATCACAGTTCCTATTCCGAACGCAAGCGCTCCATACAAAAAGGTCCGCTTGCGCCCCAGTATGTCTTGAAGTTTAGCGCCGAGCAGGAGCAGGGACGCAATCGCGAGTGAGTACCCAGCGATGGTAGCTTGGATGACCTGCACCGTGGTATTTAGCTCGCGCACGAGCGTGGTAATGGCAACGGTCAGGAAGAACGTGTCGACGATGATAATAAAGTTCGCCAAGGCTGCGATTAAGAGTGTGCACCAGATGAAGTTCTTTTTCATGCTATCATACCGTTAGTGGCGCGATTTATTATGCCAAATTGCCTACCTACTTATTCCGGCGTACTCTGCCTCTCTATTTTGGGCCCTTCTACCTTTATGACATCATGGAAGATAACAACGCCGATTCCCACGCCTAATGAGACGGCAATGATCATTTCGGGGATAGAAGTGCGCACTATGTCAATCGCATCGGCGAAAGGTCGCACTAGCAGCAATGCAAGTCCGCCGTGCATTAATTCGATACCAGCTGCGAATATCATTGCCCAGATTGCTCCTAGTAGTCTTCTTTTGTTGTACCGGTAAACCATACCTGCAAGCAGTCCAGCAAGAATAGTTGCCAGTCCACAGGCAACGTTGCTTTCACCGCCAAGGAACACGCGGTGAATGCCGCCAATCAATCCAACTGCCAGACCTATATACGGGCCGCCAAGCAACCCGGCTACAATAGGTGCTACATCCCGGATGTTAGAAATGGAGCCATAACTGCCCTGCAATCCGACGTACGTTCCGAATATGGAAAAAAGGCCAAAAACCAGAACAAAGATCACATTGTCAAGCAATCGTGCTTGTTTAAACACAACCCGTTGGATTGTTTCAAGCTTTGAGACAATTTCCATAAAAACAAAGATAAAAATCTCAGTACTAGCGAAAAGCTGTAGATATGGCCCTAACAAACTTTCTGACGCAGTTGCTACAATAGACATAGGTTGCCTCTAGAATAAAGTGCAGTCCGAAACATCAGTGCTGTGTTAATTATACGTTTCGAAAGATCTCGATTGGAATTTTTTGAGCCAGCTGCAAAAGGAACTCATTGACCTGTATTAGATCATCACGGATTGCATAATTAAACCTATAACCCTGAAATTTGAGTTAAGGAACCTCGGCGTGGCAGTAGTTCCGGCCCGTGTTTTCGGTCTGTGCGCTAATCGTCACACACTAGCCACACGTTCGCTTAATACTGCATATATACATCATAAACGTGCTCAGATAGCGGATGTTTGTAATGCTTCCAATCGCTATTGCTCATGCCGTACGTCATTAATAGGTTATATTTGGCTGACTTCCAGCACTACGTCACAATTCAAGAGCCGATTATCAGTTCGGTTGACAGATTGATTGGCGCTTTTTAATGAGTAAAGCGTTTAGCTTGAGCTTAACTGTTTGATGGAGGCTAAAATTTGGCTGAATTAGATTTGGACAAAGCTATCGAACAAAATCACGCGTGGCTGGCAGGATTCATCAAAGGGAACGTTGAGCCAGCGAAGAAGATGTTCTCCCATAGAGATGATGTGACTCTCGCTGGCCTTCAGCCGACGGTCCACAGGGAAATTACCGCACCCATCGCTCGCGGATGGAAAGAGGTTGCTGAGGCATTGGACAGGTCAATTTTGTACTTCAAAGAAGGAGAAGTAATCGGATTCGAGAGCATATCAAAATATGCGACTGCTGATGTTGGATGGACCGTTGAGATAGAGAAGTATAATGCGAAGGTCGCAGGAGGAAACTTCGCCCCAGTTGCTCAGCAGGTAACGAACATTTTTCGACGCGAAGATGGCGTATGGAAGCTCGTGCATCGTCATACGGACCCGATAAAGACCGGGAAACCACCAGAGTCGATAATACTGAGATAGATGGAGAGGCACATAGGGCACTATCGAGTTTGAGAGTGATAAAGGAAAAAAAAACGACATTTTTCGTTACATTCTCTCAAGCGACTGATGATTGATTTTTTTCTCTCTCACTTGAGAGTCACATCCCTCCAGCATTTCATATACACAGCATACACATGTTCCGGTAACGGATGCTTGTAATACGCCCACGCGCTTGATCTGGGGCTGCTGGAGAGCCTGTATTAGGCTCCGGCTGTTTTGCATCACTCGTCCACACAAGCTGAAGAACACACCGGTGAATCAGTGCGCCATCGCGGTGGTCGTGCTCGGCTGGACGACAACTGGCCTGAGATGGAATCGGTTCTAAACTGGCCTGTCTTCACTTTGACGTACGTGCCGTTTTGACTCCTGATCGTCCAGAAGTCATAGTTCGCATACGCCCGATCGCCGACCGCATTGAGCGTGGTGTTGCCGGTGATGCCAGTGTAGGAGCTCGCGACACGAGGAATCGCCTCTCGAAGTGTGGTGCTGTTCCCTGCGTTCGTCTCAGCGAGCGCACGAGCCATGATCCACACCGCGTCATAAGCAAAAGAACCATAGGGCGTTTGGATAGTGTGCTGCACGCTCGCATTTTGTGTGAGGCGATCGTAGCGTTCGCCTTGTCCTTCTATTTGTTGGATAGCAGTGTAGTTCAGGCGGGCGGCAGACTGTGTAGCCGTGCCGTTGGCGAGGATGGTGTTGATGGGCGTCGCGGCGACGCCGTACCAATGGGCTCCAGACCACTGAGAATCGCTACCTGCCGCTATAAGCATCGGTATAGTGTTGTTTTCAAAGCCGATGAAGAGAACACCGACCGATCCCAATCCATACGCAGCGGTTGCTTGAGTGAATTGCGGCCGTACAGCATCGAGCGCGCCGCTAAAGTTCGTTGTATTGACCGAGAATCGTGTCCCCTCAGTCACGACTCCACCATGCTGCTCAAATGCGGTCCTCGTGGCGTTGATAAGGCCGTTGCCGTAGACATCGTCGCGAACAAACGGTATGAGTAACCTCACTCCTTCTTCCTGCATCACCGTGGCGAGTGCGGGGCCTTGATGGCCGTCATCGGGCACGATACGAAACATGTTTTCTCGC
>CAYHCZ010000127.1:0-4604 GCA_964355295.1 uncultured Methanomicrobia archaeon | reverse complement strand
ACGGCGGCGCCCACAAGATTAATAACACGCTTGGTCAGGCGCTGATGGCAAAGCATATGGGGAAAACGCGTGTTATCGCCGAGACGGGTGCAGGGCAGCACGGCGTCGCGACCGCTATTGCGTGTGCCGCACTTGGACTAAGCTGTGAAGTTTACATGGGAACTGACGACGTAGAGCGTCAGAAGCTCAACGTGTTCCGAATGGGACTACTCAATGCAACAGTACATCCTGTAGAGCTCGGATCGATGACCCTCAAGGATGCGATCAATGAAGCCCTACGCGACTGGACTGCTCACGTGCGCACAACGCACTATTTGATCGGCTCCGTCGTGGGATCCCACCCCTATCCGATGATAGTCCGGGACTTCCAAAGCGTAATCGGACGCGAAATACGCGAGCAAGCGATGGAACAGGTCGGGCGTCACCCCGACGCGCTTATCGCATGCGTCGGCGGCGGCAGCAATGCGATCGGCACGTTCTATCCATTCCTTGACGATAACGTCGCGATGCACGGAGTCGAGGCTGGGGGAGAGGGGCTGGCGACGGCAAAGCACGGTGCTTCGTTATGCGCAGGATCTGAGGGCGTTTTCCACGGTATGTTGACGTACTTGCTCCAAGACGCCGACGGCCAAGTGCAGGCAACGCACAGCATTTCAGCCGGCCTCGACTATCCCGGCGTTGGCCCCGAGCACGCGTTTTTGAAAGACGAGAAGCGCGTGCGCTTTAGTGCCGTGACTGACGTGGACGCGCTTGAGGCTTTCCTCGAACTATCAAGAACAGAGGGTATCCTGCCCGCTTTGGAGTCAGCACACGCCGTTGCTCACGCTATTGAGCTGGCCCCTAGCTTGGACAAGGACAACGTCGTCGTCGTTACGCTTTCGGGTAGAGGCGATAAGGACGTCGAGGTCGTAGCACGTTACTTGGGGACAAACATATGAGCGCCATCGCAGCAACGTTTCGCGAATTTCAACAAAGGAATGAAGGCGGCCTCATCGCTTACATGATGGCCGGTGATCCTACCCCGAAGCACACCGTTAAAATTGCCGATGCGTTAATTGCCGGCGGGGCCGACATCATAGAACTCGGAATCCCATTCTCCGATCCAATAGCAGACGGTCCTACGTTACAGCGCGCATCGGTGCGGGCGTTGCTAGCCGGAACAAACCCTAAAAAAGTCTTTGACATAGCCGGCGCGATAAAGAGGGCGCACGATGTCCCGGTAATTGTAATGACGTATTATAACATTGTGCACCAGATGGGCGTAAAAGCGTTCTGCAGCGCAGCTGAACAAAGTGGCGTAAACGGTATCATCGCTCCGGATCTTCCTATCGAAGAGGCGACGCTGTATAAAGAGGTAGCTATGTATTACGGTCTTGATACTATCTTTCTCGCAGCGCAGTCGACTTCGGAGGCGCGACTCGAAAAGCTGTTGAACGCCTCGTCAGGTTTCTTGTACCTCGTTTCGGCGAATGGCGTTACAGGCGCGCGCGACATAGTGCAAGAAGAAAGCATCGCGTTTATAAAACGAACCGCCTCTATCACAAGAGGAAGAGTGCCGCTAGCCGTAGGATTCGGGCTTTCGTTGCCGTCCCACGTCCGTCAGGTGATCGACAACGGGGCGAACGCGGCGATAATCGGGAGCGCATTCGCGCAGATAGTAGAGCAGAATCTAGATGATGGGGGTAAGATGTTAAAGACGTTGTACACGCGCGCTCACATGCTAAAGAACGGGACTCGCTTAAGCGCAGATGTTAGATAAGCACTCCACGTCACGCGTTAGCGAGCGAGATGATGCGCGCTAGACCTTGTACCAAGCGGTCATCGTTGAAAGCTTACAACTTCCGACCACCATTTCTGAGTGCTATGTAGTGCGAGGCGTGGTTTTGGACGTGGGAAGACAACGTGCGCGAGGCTGACATTAAGCGAGTTCCATTTTAAGCGGAAACCAGGGCACTCAAAAAACGAGCTGCCCTCTGTTTAGCCCCGTTTTTGTCTTTTCAAGTGCGTTCGTTTAAAGAACCAACACCGTTTTTCCGGTCCCGGAGGAGCCGTTTCCACGTATTTTTGAAGGGTGAAATTATCTGCTCGCTTTCCAAACCAGCTGCAAAAGACGCGTGATGCGAGCCTCGTCTATTTCGCTCGCGGCGCGAATCTCGAAGTGCTTGAACGAGCTCCTGCTGTTCGCATATCAACGCTGTATGCGATCTCTGATACCGACTTATAGTTGCCTAGGACGAGGATCTCTAACAGAATCTTGTTTCCTACGGGATTGAGATTCGCGTGTGCAATACGTCCTTTCGAAAGGCGAAGAAACTGGAGTCAACATCATTAATACTTCGAATCTTCCTGAATGCAGTTCTAGCAAGTAAATCAGCACCTCTAGAAACGGTTCGTCCAAACAAACCGCGCTGTTGCACAGCGCCTGGCTCGACAAAGCGACTGCCTATCACTATGTCCGCCCCGCCGCTTACGTTTTCGATCAGTTTAGGTAAAATTTCAGGAGGATGTTGTAAGTCAGCACCCATGACAAAGACAATAATGTAATTTGAGGCTTTAATCCCCTCAAAAATCGCTGCTGCACGTCCCTTTTTCCCTTTTCTTTGTATAACTCGTACGGGGTGGCCATCTAAATAATGTGAAGCAACGTTCCAAGTTCCAAGGCGAGACTGTCGTCATCGACAATAATGATCTCATAAGGAACTCTCAATGGTTCCACAGATCGCTGAATTCGCTCGAGGAGCTCGTGTATGTAGTTCCGCTCATTGTAGGTGGGGATAATGATCGATACTGATGGATTGTTGTGCATTGGCTGTAGCTGGTGCATCGTAGTCATGCTAACAAACATGACAGCGTGCTTCTTTCAATAAAGAATCTGTTATCTAGGGAAACGGATTACGGACGTCAAAAAAAACATTCTCAATCATCACTCATAGTGCTACGCTTTTGCCCGTTGCTCAGTAATCGACTTTAGGTCCAAGGAATAAATCTCACTGTGGTCACCCTGCCCTTCCTACCTAATATGGGTCATGTAGTTTATCTAGATCAGTGTTTCAACGAGTTCAACGGCACCGCGGACAAAAGCCGGGCAACGCTCCAACACGACTTTATGCGTCTTCGCCTCAGCGAACTGTTGCGGGTCTGACAGGTTGTAACCAAGGAGGTCTGTGCAGGCTAACGAACCATAAAGTGCTTTAAATTCGTTTAGAAACTCAGCGACCACCGCGTAGGTTTTTTCTTTCGCTGCGCTGTCATCAGCCCTTACGCCGCCATATCGTAGGCCGATCGCCATGATCGCCGCAGAGAGAACCCCGCATGTATCGTCTGTACGGGTAATCCCAGCGCCGAATCCGTGTGAGATTCGAAGCGCTATATCCCGATCGATCCCGAAATCCGGTGCAAAGACCGAGAGCACGGCCTGTGCACAGTTGAAACCTTGCTGAAAAAGCGTAACTGCCTCTTCTGCCTTTGTCATATCCGGCAATCACGTCGAGAAGGTAATAATGATGTCGCTCAGTGTTCATGTCATCAATGAAAACTGAGCAATATCCAATCTTATTCAATTGGATCAGCCAAACAAAGTATAGATAACGACGCACAGCGTGAGTGGAATCGATTGGAAACATTACAAGCATAAGGCTAAGTCATGCCGATCCAATGTTTTTCCAAGTTATGATCACCGCAGAAAAACTCGTAAAGCTGCTCGGCCTAAAGCCCCATCCTGAGGGAGGCTACTACAGAGAGATGTACAGATCGGATGAGATCATCGGTAAGGAGGCGTTGCCCGAACGCTATACTGGGAATAGAAACTATGGAACGGCAATCTATTACTTGTTGACGCGAGAAACGTTTTCTGCCCTTCACCGAATCAAAACGGACGAGGTATATCACTTTTATCTCGGGGATCCCGTCGAACTCGTTCAATTGCTGCCTGACGGTTCTGGATGCGTGGTGATGCTTGGCAACGATATTGCGGGCGGCGCGCAGGTGCAGACCGTCGTGTCGCGTGGGACTTGGCACGGAGCACGGCTTGCAGAGGGGGGCACATATGCGCTGCTCGGCACAACGGTATCACCGGGCTTCGAATTTGCAGATTTTGAGCTCGGAGACAGGAGTGAGCTCATACGCTTGTATACATCGTTTAGCGATACGATTATTACATTGACAAGATAAATTTAAGTCACAGGGCCGTGCGACCGACTAATCATTTTATGGATGATCCAGTGGCCAGCTTTGAAATAGAGCTCTATGTATCCAGCTCAGTATGCTTTTTACGATTGCGTGCCTTCTCATCAACATCTTTTCTTTATTCGGATAGCTGAAGAGTCGCGGTATTGGCGCTGTATCTATCAGCTTGGTGCTACAGTCGCGATACAGCGACATTGCGATGGCTTTTAGTAAGGGCTGTATCATCTTTTTATGTGGCTGTATTGTAAGGCACAAGTGCTGTATTATCGTAGCTCGTGATACAGCGGCAAAATTGCGAAGATACGGCGAGGGCATATATGGCGAAATTCACCATTACGCTACCTGACCCCGTTGCTGAAAATCTTGATGCTGACGTGGCTGACCAGGGGGTTCCACGCTCAACGCTTATCGCGAGATAT
>CAYHCZ010000126.1:0-4648 GCA_964355295.1 uncultured Methanomicrobia archaeon | reverse complement strand
CATCCACCTGTCTGCGAAATATTTGGAATAAGCCGAGCGGGACCAGGGCAAATATTGCGGGATATACGATCTTGAAAACCCAAATGAGGTTGAGGCTCGAGATGATGGAGTAAATAGGCGCAACTGAAACAACGCTTAACATACCATCATAGTGATTGAGCACATTGGGATTCCAGACACCTGCATTCAATACAGAGTTAGCTAAGCTCCACTCACTCAGAATGTCCCATCCAGTTAGCCACGCTGAGATAAGTGTCCTGTGAAATAGGAGCGATAGGGCTATCACAAAAACTGCTAAGGGATTTAGTTTCGAAGGAATGAACTTATCGAACGCGATTAAAAGGACAACGGCACCAAGTATCAAGTAAAGAGCAAACTGTCCTACATTTACGTTGTAATTATTGACGAGATATGTGCTAAAAACTGTGATAAAAGGTATTATGATTAAAAATAGCGTTGGAGTCAACGGGATAGATATTTCGGTGTTGAAAAGCGGTTTTGGATCGGTCCTGTTTCTGAAATAGGCAATAACACACAATACCAGTACCACAAAACTTACCGAGCTAATGACAGCAATACTAGAGAGCGGTTTAATCACGTTGATTGTATTGAAGATAAGGGTGTTTGCAAGCCCGATCGACATCACGAGTGTGATGCTCAGCCCCA
This sequence comes from uncultured Methanomicrobia archaeon, assembly GCA_964355295.1. Taxonomy (GTDB): domain Archaea; phylum Halobacteriota; class Bog-38; order Methanoflorentales; family Methanoflorentaceae; genus Methanoflorens. The sequence goes on along the minus strand of CAYHCZ010000126.1, from coordinate 3,982 downwards.
CTGCATACAATGCAGCTTCAACGATACCCAGGTTACGCAGTCTGAGGGCTGCTAAAATAAGAGTCCCGGGGACGAAAGTGAGATACACAAGGCCTATTAGCTGCTGAACAAACGGGATTGATACTCCTAAAACGTTTAGTCCCATTACTATCCACAATGCGATTTGAAGCGAAAGCACCGTGGCTAGCAATCGATTTATGCCTACTTCTTTCAGGTTGATGCGGGTCTCGAGCTTCATCTATTCACGGGGATACATCGAGAATGCGATAAAATGATAAGATAAATGCAAGGTACTTAGGGTTCGTTGGTCTTTTCTAAGGCAACTTAACGTGTTCAGTTATGCGCAATAAGTTTTTGGAAGCAATGCAAGTGGAAACGCACAATGCTTGTAGCAAAATTGAGGTTCAGCTCATTCGATTAAGAGTGTAACCGTCGCTTGCTTTGCTTAAGTAGCTTGGGATGGCTTTTGCTGACAATGTTGCTAATAGTAGATACAAGCTGCATAAGGTGGCATAATCAATTTTTTGCTTTCGTTGTTTACGGCGCTCACTTTGACGAATGTCGTCTTCGCCTCCCATCGAGGTCCCTAGTTAATACGCGTGAGTCGGATAATCTCCAAAAAAGTCTATTCTGAGTTCCTAGATCCTCACATCCAGGCAGTTGGACATCACGCTACGTATCGCGCAACTCGCAAGCGTACTCTGCATAATAAACCAAACGAAACTCATTGCGACATCAATGGAGCCCGACGCTTTCATTGAGCGCTTTTGTGCCCCCGAAGTGTTTGGCGCTGGTGGGAAATATTGCAAAGACTCAGTTAGGACTTAACGTGATAAAGGTGTTCTAACGCTCTTGCGACATAATTCCTCTTTCCCTTCAATCTTAACCTAAATGAGTAAGTCTTTATGAAATGAAGTAGCGATACTGCTCCGAAAACAACGATTGGAGCTAAAACGGCGAAATACGTGCGTGGCGTAAGAATGGTTGTTGAGCTGCTTGAAGATAAGAAGCGATGGGACCAGTTTGTCGAAACCAGCCCACAAGGATTACTATTTCACAAGTGGGACTTCCTAAAGACTGTTGAGCGGCATTCGAAGTACCGGTTTGTGCCCTACTGCGTATACTCGGGAGAAGAGCCGAAATGTATATTCCCGTTTTTTGTTGCGCGGCACCGGGTAATGACCGTCATGCGCTCTCCACCGCCGTACGCACAAATTTCCTATCTAGGTCCTGCTTTTAATCCTAGCATGCAAGCAGGCAAGGCAGGTGCTAAGGAAAAGATCTTAAATCAAGTGGCGGAGGAGCTGTGCAGGGAGATCGATGAGATCGCTCCGAATATCGTCTCTATGACGACCGTCCCAAATTTCCTTGACGTGCGCTCCTTCATGCTAAATAACTTCACTGCGGACTTGCGGTTCACCTACGCTATCGACTTGGAAAGATCCCTCGACGAGATCTGGGCATCATTCTCTAGCAGCTGCAGGAAGGGGATTAAACGTATGAGCTCACTTTCACCTCAGATACAACAAACGAATGACGTGAGCGGAATGCTTGACATTTGGCGACAGAGATTCTCCGAACTTGGGATACAAGTGCCTCTGCTAAGCGATAGTTACCTCAAGGAGCTTGTGGCTACGTTCCCGCAGGATATGACCGTTTACAACCTTACCATTGACGGAAAGCTGGCTGCCGCAATCGCGTGCTGTGCAATGCAAAAGGAGCGTTATGGCCTTTGGATCGGCCTAACTAGTGCTCGCCAGGATCTGCCTGTGAACGATTATCTAGTTTGGGAAGTGGTTAAGCGGGCAAAATTAGAGGGCTTTAAGAAGCTGGATTTAGGCGAACCGGGGCCTGTTAGATACAAATCGAAATTTAATCCAGTACTAGAGCCGTTTTGCGATGTCTCAAAAACCGACGCGCTGGCCAAGATCGTCAACGTTGCCTACCCAAAGCTGACAGGTTCAAAGCTGAGAATCACGCAAATCTTGCGTCGGCGTGCTAAACGTGAATTGAGCAGTTCCCAAGCGCAACCTGCGAGTTGCGGAAGCAGCAGGCGCAGGGGCTAACGCGGAGCCTAAGAAGCCTAAAAAAATGAAGCAATATGAAATAAGTGAAACGATTTCGCTTGCCCTATCCCAGATCGAAGCAATTGCATAGAAAGCGGGCACCCCCCACGTGGTGACGTAAGAATGGTTGTTGAGTTGCTTGAAGATAAAAAGCGATGGGACCAGTTTGTCGAAACCAGCCCACAAGGATTACTATTTCACAAGTGGGACTTCCTAAAGACTGTTGAGCGGCATTCGAAGTACCGGTTTGTGCCCTACTGCGTATACTCGGGAGAAGAGTTGCGATGTATATTCCCGTTCTTTATTTGGCGGGACCGCCCACTTGCTTATATGTGCTCTCCACCCCCTTTCTATTTAGGCACACAAATTCTGTATTTAGGTCCTGCTTTTGATCCGAGCTTCCTAGGACTCAAGACAAGTGCCAGGGAGAAGATCTTAAACCAAGTGACGGACGAGCTGTGCACGGAAATTCAAGCGATCGCGCCGAATTATGTCTCCATTGTGACTGTCCCAAATTTCATTGACGTGCGCTCTTTTGTTTGGAAAAACTTCACAGCACAGTTGAGCTTTACGTATGCTATCAACCTAGAAAGATCCCTCGATGAAATCTGGGCATCATTCACCAGGCGCTGCAGGCAGGGCATCAAGTCTGTGAGTGCACACTCACCTGAGATACAACAAACGAATGACGTAAGCGCGTTGCTTGTCATCTGGAGGAAGCGATTAAACGAACTCGGCATAAAAGTGCCCCTATTAAGCGATAGTTATCTCAAGGAGCTTGTGGGTACGTTCCCCCAAGACATAACAGTATACAACCTTACCATTGACGGAGAACTAGCGACCGCAACCGCGTGCTGTGTGATGCGAAAGGAGCGATATTGCTATTGGATCGGTAACGTTAATTTACGGAAGGACCTGAATGTGACCGATTACCTTATATGGGAAGTCGTTAAGCAGGCAAAATCAGAGGGCTTTAAGAAGCTGGATTTGGGCGAAGGTGATGTGCGTGTTTCTCCGTACAAAGCGAAGTTTAATCCAGTACTGGAACCGTTTTGCTATGTCTATAGAGAAGATACGCGGCTTAAGACTGTCAATTTCGCGTGGAGTAAGCTGAGCTGGATTAGAAAGCTTGTCTCAGGTGTATTACCGCGTGCTCACCTATGAGGGCTGCTAGACTCAAATTACGTTAGGCGTGGCTTAAGCTAGTTAAGCGCTTTGATGACAAACGGCGAAACGTGTATGGGGTAAGAATGGTTGTTGAGTTGCTTGAAGATAAAAAGCGATGGGACCAGTTTGTCGAAACCAGCCCACAAGGATTACTATTTCACAAGTGGGACTTCCTAAAGACTGTTGAGCGGCATTCGAAGTACCGGTTTGTGCCCTACTGCGTATACTCGGGAGAAGAGTTGCGATGTATATTCCCGTTCTTTATTTGGCGGGACCGCTTCGGACTGACGAATATGGGGTCGCCACCGCCCATAGATGCGCAAATTTGGTATTTAGGTCCCGCTTTTGATCCCAGCGTGCAAGCACCCTAACGTAGCTAGAAAACTATGTTTCAAATACAGCTTCTTCATTTCCTAAAATATATCGTCCGCTTTCAAGGACTCTTTCGATTGCTTCACATATTTACTGTTGTATCTCCACGTGCTCTCTCTTGAAACTAAAGAAGGATAGCTCTCCGCTCACGATACAAGTCCTTCGACGCACGACGCTACACTATTTGTAGCTAGGCGATTATGAAGTGGAGATTTTCTCGTTAACAATTCCTTGTTATGCATTCAAGTGTGGACACACAATTGTAACGCAAACTTTTTTTCATCATGCCAGGTCTCGAGGAGATCTAAGTGATGCACCTTTTGCCACGTCCACTTCGTAAGTATCATACATGATAGCGCGGGCGCCAAAACCTTCCT
>CAYHCZ010000125.1:0-4657 GCA_964355295.1 uncultured Methanomicrobia archaeon | reverse complement strand
TGTTAACGACATATGCCTTGCCTTCACGCATGTTCGTGGCCGTGAGGATACTCTTCGTCGTGGTGTTGCCCACTTCAACCGAAGCTACGACATAGAACGGCCCCTTTTTAATGTCAAGCAGAGACACCTCTTGGTTCCTAGCTATCTTCGGTTTAGCCCCCCATAGACCTAAGGCCACGATGTTTTCCTCTCCTCAACATTACTCTATCACGCAGCAATCAATGTTTTCCAGCTATCTAACCATCTATTTTTCTGCATCTGTTACAAAAAGCATCTTTTTAAGCTTATAATCATTGATTTTTATCTGTATTCTCATTAATAAGTTCTAAGAGCATTTCTCGCCCCTTTCGCGATTTAAAAAGCGGTACGTCCCAGTTTTGAACAACTCTTGACCGCTGCCCACTGCGTGGCCGACCCGCGTTGTCAAGGCCCTGCTTTTCGTAAAGCTCCTTATGAATAAGGATCCCTGTCCGCTGCCATGATGGAGTCTTTGCGAGGTTGACACCACGGTTAAACATAAATTCGTGCATTTCGCTAGCGTTCATCTCGAACAGTTTAGCGTGAGCATCGCGCGCAGTCTTGCCCTCTTGTCTTAAATGGTAGTACGTATATGCGTGCAGGTGATTTCGCCAAGCTTCGTTTTGTCGCCATTCGAGATAAGTAGTTACGTCGAGCTTGTCTACGGGAACAACACGCGCATCGAACGCCAAAGGAGTACTCGGCGCGAGCTTTAAAGTCACTGCGCTCGCGAAGAAGCTGGCGATAACAGAGTCAAGCTTCTCGATCCTGCCGTCAAAAGGAGTTTCGAGAAAGAGAGCATTTGCTTCGTCAGAAAACGTAAAAACCAGCTGCATTGGCAGGCCACTTCGGCGCATAAGGGTTTCCGAAGCAGCACCCATAGACTGCGCAAAGGTGAGGTCGTGCGGCTGTTCGCTTTGAAGCAACGAAAGCGCATGCCGGAAATTTCTTCCGTCAACGCGTACAAAAAAAGGAGGGACCGTGCGCAAGCCTGCGTAGATCTCGCGCTCTTTCATTACGCTTCTTCTTTGGGCTTAGCTCGACTGATGAGCGTTTTCACGACGCTGCTAACGAGGATAATATCGGCAATAGACTTTGCAAACCGGTACGGTATAACTACAAATCGGTACTTTATGTCAAAAATATTATGATTTATGTCGCCTATAACGAGGCCCGTCACCCTCTTGTCGTTCGTATCGATCTTGATATCCTCCACTTTTCCTATATAATCTCCTTTATCAGTGTACACGTTAAGATCCATTATCTGTGTCAGCTCGATTCGCATTTTGACCTCCCATTCGAGTTCGTGCAAAAGCTCCTCCATTCACTATCGACTAAAGTGATATATAGTTTATTAAATAAAGGCTAAATCAGGATTATTTTATGGCTTGGTCTTTTAGAATCGCTACCGTTCGCGGAATCCCGATTCTAATCAATATAACGCTTATTCTGATTATTCCCCTCTTTGCCTACGTATTTTCGGTAACCCTTCCTCCATTCGGATTTGGAAACGTGGCTAACTCGTTTGTCTACGGGGCTCTAGCAGGGGTCATGATCTTCGTGTTTGTGCTACTGCACGAACTCGGCCATTCTCTTCTAGCTCTTCGTTACGGAATCGAAGTTGAAAGCATAACCCTCTACTTAATCGGAGGGGTATCTGCCATAAAAATCCCAAGAGACCCTAAAATTGAGTTCAAAACTGCATTAATCGGACCGGTGGTAAGTTTGGGTCTCGGCGCAATTTTTCTTAGCCTAAGCTTTTTCGTGAACGCAACGGTTCCAAACCTTTTTTTACAGAACTTTGCGTATATGAACCTAGTTCTCGGCGGGTTCAACATTCTACCTGCATTTCCTATGGACGGAGGTCGCGTTTTAAGGGCGTGGCTTGCCCTTCGGCGGCCTTACTTGCAAGCGACGCACACTGCGGTTCAGATTGGCAAGGTCTTTGCAATTGTCATGGGCATCGTTGGAGTGCTTGCTAGTCCCTTTTTGATTATAATAGCTTTCTTCATCTACATCGCTGCGTCTGATGAGGAGCGACAAACAGCAATTACCCAAACGCTTGCAGGTATTAAGGTGCGCGACGTCATGACGGCAGAAGTTGTGATCGTTCCGCCATCGATGACGATTGCCAAACTAATCGAAGAGATGTTTCAAAGCAAACACGCGAGTTACCCTGTCGTCGAAAGTGGAACGCTTGTGGGTCTTATTACATTTAGTAACGTGCATCAGGTGCCGGCAAACCGCCGAGATGACATCATGGTTGGCAACGTCATGATGCGCAACGTAGATCCCGCTGAGCCCGACGAAGACGCTTCAGAGGTCTTTGTGAGACTCGCTCAAAAGCGACTGAGTTCTATCCCAGTTGTTCAGCAAGGCAGCGTCGTTGGGATAATCACACAAAAAGACTTAACAAGCGCAATGACTCTGTTAGGAGAGGCGCGCGAACAGATCATACGCTCTGACGGCACTGTCATCAAAGCGTAGTGGAAGCAGAACCGGATGAATGAAAGCCCTGATCAGCCAGCACAGATTATCGTTGTTGGCACAGCGCATATCTCAGAAGAGAGTATAGCAGAAGTACAGCGGACCATCGACGCGGAACGGCCTGATGTTGTGGCTGTTGAGTTAGACCCCGGGCGGTACCAGGCTTTAGTGCACCCAGAACAGCAAGAAGCGTCAATTAAGGATATCCTCTCGAGCGGGAAGCTGTACCAGTTCTTAGTCCACTGGCTGCTTGCATACGTGCAGAACAAGCTCGGATCGGAAGTTGGCGTTAAACCAGGGAGTGAGATGTTGTCAGCAATCGACGCAGCTAGACGCGTCGGTGCGAGTGTAGCGTTCGTCGATCGGGATATTAACGTAACTATTGCCCGATTCTGGGCTAAGATGCGTTTTATTGAAAAGTTGAGGATGCTTATCGCGCTTCTCGGGATTGGCACAAGCGATGAGGAAATCGACATCAAAGAGATTACGAACGACGATGCTATTTCACAGCTTGTTACTGAACTGCGGCAATTCTCGCCTAACGCAGCGCAAGTGCTCGTTGACGAGCGGGATGCGTACTTAGCAGGGAATTTGCTCAAACTACGCGGAAAGATCGTAGCAGTCGTCGGCGCGGGCCATAAAGAGGGAATAAAACATTATCTTGAGCACCCGGAGCTTGTTCCGTCGCTTGAAGAGCTCAATATTGTTCCGAAGAAACGGTTCAACTTCACAAAAATTGTGGGAATTGCTTTTTTGGCGATAATAATAGGATTATTTGCGCTCATATTTCTGTCCGGCGCCCCGCTCACCGTTGTGTTGCTTGCCTTTGGGTACTGGTTTATCCTTCATGCTATTTTCGCAGCTGGTTTTGCCACAGCGTGCAGAAGTCATCCATTTACCATTGCTGCGTCTGCGGGATACGCTGGATTTAGCCCCTTTATCCCAATTCCATTTCTTAAGGTTGGCGTCATTGCCGGGTTAATTGAAGCAGCAAAGCGACCGCCAAAAACTGAAGATTTTTCAGCGATTATTAAAGCTACTTCAGTCCGAGAACTTCTGTCAAACAAGCTTTTTAGAATACTCATTGTTGCCGTCGCAGTTAACGTAGGCAGCTCCCTTGCGACTTTCATTGCTCTGCTCGTGATATTTCCTATGACTGGCGTTAACCCGTATGGTATCTTACATACTGCGCTCTCACGTGTAATGGGGATGGCATAGAAATATGGCGCGACTCGCAACAAGCAGCAAGGAAGTTCTCGACCTACTAATAGCGTGGCTGGGCGTTTCGTTCGCCTTCTATCTGGCGTTCAGCCGACCTGACTTTTCTAATGTGTCTCTCGAGTATGTCCTTGCGACATTAACCGTTCCGCTCCTCGTCGTAGGCTCAAGTTTTGTTTTACACGAGCTTTTACACAAGTTCACAGCTCAACATTTTGGTTTCTGGTCTGAATTCAGGGCTAACTATGTTACCCTTGCGCTGTCGATCCTCTTTGCCTACGTTACGCACATCGTTTTCGCGGCTCCTGGCGCCACAATGATTTACGGACCTAGCATAACCAAGCGACAAAATGGAGTTATATCTGCCGCTGGGCCACTTCTCAATCTAGCGTTAGGCGGGTTGTACTTGCTCCTTATACCGTTAGGGGGTGTTTTCAGTTACGCTGGGTGGTACGGTTTTGCAATCAACGTTTGGCTATCTGCTTTCAATTTACTGCCGATAGGCGTCCTCGACGGAAAAAAAGTGCTTGATTGGGGCATCCCTCAATACATAGCGATAGCTACTGTGCCTTTTTTGGCAGCTATTTACGTCTTTTTTGGCGTTTTTAACGTGCTCTAAAAGGTTTTGGTTATCCTTATCTTCGCTTGTGTCGGTCTCAAATCAGGGTGTGGCACAAAAAAGGGGTCCGAAAAAGGCTCGAAGTAACACTACGAGTTTACTACTGTTTCAGCCGCTAAAGTGATTTTATCTTATCCAAAAGCTCTGATGTCTGTCAGAAGGCTTTAATACCATCAATCTGGATAAACTGCTTCAAACACAGCCAATAAGGTCAAGATAAAATGAGATATGTAATGAAATTCGGCGGCACCTCTGTGGGAGATGGGACGAGAATAAAACAGGTCGGGGAGCTCGTACGAAGCTATTATGACCAAG
>CAYHCZ010000124.1:0-4691 GCA_964355295.1 uncultured Methanomicrobia archaeon | reverse complement strand
AGCACTGAGGTGAAGCTCCTGAGCGACACGAGTGACCTCTCGATCACTATTGCGGCAAAACTGGTCGGCGTACTGCGACAAGAGGGGCAGACGAACGCCCTAAATTTCATAAGCGGGCATAACGTACGGGGACTCCTCTATCAGGAACGGGAAAGCACTGAGGTGAAGCTCCTGAGCGACACGAGTGACCTCTCGAGCTTGAATGGGGCGAAGGTCGCGGCTATTCTTTATAGAACTGATGTTTCAAGCACATGAAACCCCTGGACAACTCCACTATCGTCACCGGCGTCCTCTACCAATATAGGGATTCGACTGACATCCAGCTTTTGGGCGGGCTTACGATTGATATCAAGCTTTTTGACAACGTACCTATTACCGGCTTCACGTACCGCCAAGAAAAGTCTACAGAAGATAAAATCCTAAGTGGAGCACAAGTCACAGGTATTGTGTATCGATACGAGGACGACCTCGATGACGTAATACTGAGAAGTTCAAGAATTAGCGGGGTGATATTTCAGAGTCGAAGAGCAGCCACGAGTGAAGCAGCGCGTGGCTCAGACGATATAGATGCGTCGGGTGGAGCGCCAGGTTCGCTCGCGCAGAGGCTTCCCGAAGGGTCTCAAATAGTCGGGTTGATTTGCCACAAGAAGGACACGGGCGAGGAACAAGTTATCACCGGATCAAGAGTTAAACTAAAGGTTCTCAATGGTTCGTCGATTGTAGGCATCATGTATGAAGGACCAGATGGAGAGAATATCAAGCGTCTATCAGGATCGAATATCACCGGTTTGTTATTTCAGCAACAAAACGCTAACAACGAAACAATCTTTGGCGACATGAACCTTTTGGGGGTCATCTATAACGATAAAAGCGCTGTTACTGAAAGACTATCGGCTAATTCACGTCATATGCTCTCGATGGCTGGGAGCGTTATCCTTTATATCTTGCTGATTTTAGGCATTTTAGGTCTCGTGCTACCGGTCTTATTCAAGGAAACTGATTTCTCGCCCTTAAATTTCCTCGCTCTCCCATTAACGGCAATTAATGTTTTGCTCCTCCTAATGGTGATTGTCCCTGTTATCCTCCTTTTGTATCAACGATATAAATCCCAGAAGCAGCCGGCGCCATAGCCCTACGAAACCATCGTAGTGAACTCATTCACCATACAGCCTCGACACGCTTATACGGCTAGGCTCAGCGTAGGGGAATGAGCTTCGTGTTCGGAGCCGCACGTGAAACATGAAGGTAATGACAGTATAGCAGTTGCCTCCTTGATGTTAAGTGCGAATCCAGCACGATCACAATGCCAAAAACAAAAAGAAAGCGAACAAACGACGCTAAAGCGTTGCTAACTGATTGAAACTTGTAGTTTGAGAATCTTAAACGAATTTGCTTTTTGCTTTCCTTAAAGAGTGTTATCCCGCGATCAAGTTATTCCGAGTTCAGTTCCTTGAGACGCTTGCCCAAAAAAATGAAAAACTATGTCCTGTTCACGCAGATTCGTCATTTATAGCATATGCAACAAGTTTTAGTGATTTCGACCCAAGTAATTAAAAGTGAAGGATATGAATAGATAGGGCAACATAGACTGCGTAAGCACCGTGCATTTGTTAAAGCGCAATTTTCATGGAATTTGCTAAAAAGATGCCTAAAAAATTATCGGTGACTTCTAAGACGTGTTCACTATGCGTATACTAATTATAGCCATGAACGATTTGAAGAGGACATACCCTCAACGGTTTCATCATCTCATTAAATATTTGTCTCAAAAACACGAGGTGACCGTAGTCTGCATTAAAGCCTGGTGGCTTGAGCTGCTACAGGACAAATATTTAGATGACTGTTTAAAGAACATAGAACTCAAATATGCAACAGATCGAAGAATAAACTCGGTCTTTCAAGAGGCTTTGATCGTTAAGAAATATGCGTTTAACCCCTCTCTCAAGCAAGAATTTGATGTTCTTGTTAGCTTCAATGAATTAATTGCAGCGTATTTTGTTTGCAAAAGATCACTAATCCCTATGGTCTTCGACCTATGTGACGACATGGCAGAATATGTTGGCGTTTCAAGCCAAGTGCCACGGGTGCTAAAGCCGTTAGGGAAGTATATCGGAAGGCAAATGATCCAGAAGAACGTCAACATAAGTCAAAAAAACGCGTTCACCTTAGAATCCTTAAAAGAGAAGTATGCAATGAGCAGCGATAAGTCGTTCCTAATACCGAACGGTGTCGATTTAGAATTGTTTCAAGCGCATAGCAACCTGTCGAACAATGCGGATATACGTGCACGAGAATTCACAATAGGATTCGCCGGTTTTTTGGGAAACTGGCTCGATTTTTCATACCTGTTGAAATGCTTGCGGAGGTTAATTGAAAAGCAATACAAGATTAATTTGCTTATAGTAGGAGATGGACCGGCACAAAAGCATATCAAAGAAACTGCTAAACAATTAAACGTCCCAGACATAATCGATTTTATTGGAAGTGTGAGCTACGACGAAATTCCAGCGTATATCCACCTTATGGATATATGTCTCATCCCCTTCGATAAGGGCGCAGTAGCTGACCACGCACTCCCGCTAAAACTTCTTGAGTATTTAGCTTGTCAAAAGCCCGTGATTACGACTGAGTTGCAAGGCGTTGTTGAAGCAGTCGGTGATGCTGTATTGTATGCTTCCGATGAGACGGAGTTTGAATCTCAGCTCACAAAGCTTTATAATGATAAAGATTATCGAATCGAGCTGGGAATACGTGGCAGGAAGATTGTTGAAGAAAGGTACAGCTGGGAGTCGATAGGCCTACAGTTTGAGCGCTTGCTTGCGGAGTCGGCACTTTAACGTGAGGTACAACAAGAGGTTTCCTCGCTTCGTCCCTAAAAAACGAAAATTGGAAATTTTGGCGATATTGTGAAGGTATGTTTAGTTGGACAGTTCAGTGATTCGCTTGACGAAGGCAAGAGAAATGTCGGAAAGTCTTTAAAAGTCGCATTAGAACTCCAAGACATTAAGGTCGAAAAAGTTGATATCTCGTCAGTGATCGAATGGAGGACCATTAAGACTTTTCGCCCGAATATTATCCATTTTATTCTTACACCTACCTTCCTAGGAGTTTTAACAGCTCGACTTGTGTCTAGTGTTTTTCCCCCCGCAAAAACTGTGATCTCAGCAGTTCATCCGTCCCTCCGACGAAGCCATCTGTTAAAGTTTTTTAAGCCAGACTTGACGCTAGTTCAATCACAGGAGAGCAAGGATTTGTTCCAATCCATGGGCTTCAAAACGCGATTTTTTACTAACGGTGTCGACGTGCTCAAGTTCAAACCGGCAAACAAGGAAAGCAAGCGCCACTTAAGAACAAAGTTCGAGATCCCCCCGGAAGATTTTGTTGTTTTGCACCTTGCGTCGTTGCGCAGAAAACGAAATCTCGATATATTCAAAAGAATTCAAGCGGAAAAAGGAGTCCAAGTGGTCATAATTGGGAGGGAGGGCGAAGCTGCCGATAAAAGACTAACGGACGAGCTACGAGAAGCGGGGTGTCTAATTTGGGCGCGGCACTTTTCCAGGATTGAACAGGTTTACCAAATGTCAGATTGTTATGTCTTTCCCACCATGCACAAAAAAGCCTGCATAGAGACCCCTTTGTCAGTCCTGGAAGCGATGGCGTGCAACTTATCAATTGTTTCAACAAGATTTGGAGCGCTCCCCACAATCTTCAACGAGGGCTCTGGCCTTTCCTTTGCCGAAAAAGCGGAGGATATACCCCAAATATTGCTTGATGTGAAAAATGAGCACCGATCAGTTGAGACCCGCGGTAAGATCTTGCAATATTCTTGGGACGCTTTGACGAAGGATCTAATAGAAATATATGAGGGGCTGTTGGGGTGAATTGATTTCACTGCTCAGATAACGTCACTGGCTGTAATAAGAGGCCGTTCTAAGCAAAGATCACGACCAAGGTGGGGTATCAACTATAGAGATGAAGCACACTGCGCGCTCTGGACCGTTAAAGGTCGCCCCCCGTAATTCACAAGGCAATCTAAACCCCAAAGGGTTGGCTATCTTATAAGCCGTCAATTGCTCGGAATACTACCGATTTGGTTCCGATTGAACTCGATAATGCGCAAATAACGAGCAAGCAGCGGTGTGACTCGTGGAAAGAAGGTCAAATACGCTCGCAGCATACAAATGAGATCTGAGGTACAAAATTGAACGTGGGGGATGCGCTCAAAAGCTACGATTTTAATCGATTCTAGGCTCGTTTACGTGTTTTTCGCGATAACGCGATGGTAACAGGATGAAAACACCAAGATGAAAGATACTGCAATCATTTATTTCATGGGGATGGACGGCTCTGGCAAAAGCACGCTTTCGTCCTATTTGTATAACGAGCTTGAAGAGAGAACTTACAACGTGGAACGCATTTGGTGGCTAGAATATGAGGATTCGGTTCTCAGGAGGTTACTAAGAAGGCTAGGCCGAGCGAGTGTTTTAAGGTCTAGCCCGCGCCCGAACGACTCAAAGTCATTCGGGCGAAGAACGGACCGGTTAACATTGAAGCTCTTCAGAGCACTCTATCCGCGCCTAGTTCTGTTCGACTATATGCTCTTCGGATTGCGAAAAGTTTGGATTCCGAAAAAGATTGGCAAAAAAAAGATTCTGATTTTCGATCGGTATATCTATGATGTGATTTCTTCT
>CAYHCZ010000123.1:0-4714 GCA_964355295.1 uncultured Methanomicrobia archaeon | reverse complement strand
TCACAGTAGGCGAATTACACAGGCTTGGTCCGTATTCAAGTGCTTTTCCGGAATTGACCATCATGCTTCGTTTTTCAAAAGCTGGCGACACAATCATGCACGTATCGCAGATTACATGGGCGCCAGTCGCTTCAATGCGAGATATCAACGATCTGCAACGCTCTGCTAAGAAGCGTGAAGTGCATATCCAGAGAGGCCGTTCGACGGTCTGTCCCTCTAGAAGCCGCGCAATCTCCGTAAGTTCTGAACGTGAACAATGTGGACAGCCTAATACAACGACGTCAGGTTCGCTCGATGAAAATATGTCAAGGTCTGAACGATCTAGTTCGAGTATTTCGCTAGGCGTTGCTCTTTTGTTCGTACAAAAAAGGGCTACAGCCCCCGTAGCGGCCATACCGGCACCGAGAGCCTTAAGCTCATCATCGCTCGGTCTGGTAGCAAAGGAAAACTGTGGCACCCGTGAGTGAACGATCTTTCCTACAACGTACCCTAGTGCGCCAAAATCAGCACCCGTCAGAGGAAAATCTATCTTTATAGATATATCTGGGATTCTGTTCTCATCGAGGTGATAGCCGTAGTCTGGTGTTTTCCCTACGAGTGCAGAAGCAAGTGCACTTGGCCCCCCTTCTCGATTAGTGCGTGCACCGAGAACTGAGTTTGCATAAGAAACTGCGGATGACTCTGACCAGCTTAAATGGGCCCCCCTACGTGGAGAATTCACATAATAAGGCGTGCAAGTGCATTGGGCATCGATTCCGAGCAGTTCATATCGTCTGATGATAGCCAGTTGTTTTTCAACGAATGAATCATCGATTCCCATTTGTCGCCACTTATATCGATCCATTCCCATAGGATTGAGCATTGTTGGAACGGTAACGCTTCCAGTTAAATCTGTCAAGTATTCAAGTCCAGCGTCGCCGATAGTTTTATATGAAACACCGGCGATCTGCGCGCTCTCGATTGGGATAAGTCGCTCAGCCCCGTAAATATCGCCAAGAGCGACCAAGATCTCCATTGCTTTTTGTTTTACAGCTCCCAATTCGCCAGCAAGGATATCTTCGTCGTTTCGGTTCAAGTGCATTATTAATAAATATAGCCACATTACTATAAAAACTCACGGCAGATGACGGAACTGAATATGACGCAAAAGCAACAAAAGCGACTAGCTGCGTGTTTAGAATTCAAGGAGACTAAGTTCACATTTGATACAAAAACGCCTCTGTGGGGGTTTAAAAACTCAAGTTTGTTAATTGACGAAATTACATCGCCGCTAGCTTAGAATGAAAATTCGCTAACAATTGCCTCGCGGCGCTTAATCAATGCGACATCTCACATGGTGAAATTTATTGACGACCCTAAAGCGCTTCCGAAGTGGCGGTTTGTATTCGTTTGCAAATCGGAGCGCTGTCTGGATGAACGCCTAAGCGAGTTGAAAGAACTAGAAAACAAGTTTCCAAAATACAAATACAACTACAAATGGCAACATATTGGCAAGAACTACGTTATTCGTTTGATAAATGTGACTCTAAGATAAATCCATACGAAGCAGCAGCAACGGGTTGAAGCACGCTCACACGCAAGCTAAGGACGCGTTCTTCGCTATCTGTAAGCTACCTTGCGTTGTTTATAACTTACTTAAACGAAGTTGATCTCACTACGAAAAACAACTTGCGGTTCACGCATGTCGTAAGCAATATTATGTGAAAAAACCCCTCTACGTTACAGGCACGCATCTGGCGCATGTGGAAAATATCGTAGCTCGGGTGTGTCTATAGTCTTGATCAGCACAGGCTTGCTATTGGCCACCGCAGCACTAGCTCATATGTTTGGGTATATCTAAGACCACTGACTTTCGCGCTGCTTTAGCTCCATCGATGCTTGTTGGCAAAACTTAGATTATCTTAGCTATCTTGTTTCGCAACTTCCTTTAGTCTGTTGACACCGTCGATTTGGCTGATAATCTCCGCCACCGCGTGCGGTACAAGTTGCTCCCACGGTTCGTCATTGAGCATTCTTCTTCGAATCTCTGATCCTGAATACGTTTCCCGTTGATAGAGCGGGGAGGATTTGACGTCGAACCCTGCTTCATTGAACAGACGGATTACGTAAGGATTGTTCGTATAGACAACGTCGAAAGGAGGGGTCATCGTCATTACGTGTGAAACCCATATCGCGTTTCTGCGGATATCTTCAATCGGTATTACATAAAACAAGACGTTGATATCCGCAAGCGAGCGCATAATCATTAATATTCGTTCGCCAGCCGTAAACGGATCTGAAAACGTGTGACTGAGCTGCGCGCTACCGACGCCGACAATAACCTCCTCACATTCGCGAGCTATCTTTTCCAAGACCTCCTGATGTCCGAGATGGTATGGTTGAAAGCGGCCGATGTAAAACGCGCGCATAAATCGGGATTTTTTTAAGTCTTGTGGAGTGTAATAAAACTTTTTTCTGCTTCTCAAAGGTCGCACGTGGTTTGAGCGTGTGTGAGCTCCAACATCAAATCTTTAGAAGACTTTATGCGCGTGGCGCTAATAATAGTTGCGTGTGTCAACGCTTATAGCGCACGCTTAAGAGGCAATGATGACAAACATTGGATTTGACAAGCATCTGCCAGATCTCGGTTTGATAACACACTACTCTGAATTTGGCAGTAGTTCCATCCACGAAATTAGTCCTTGGACGAAGATCATCCTACTCCCAGTCGTGGTTTTTGACATAACGGTAATAACAGACCTTCGCCTCTTGCTTTTAATGCTCTTCGCTGTTGTTTGTCTCTATTGGGCGTCAGAGCTACCGATAGCGCTCCTTCTCTACTGGTGGACTTTGCCTGTTTTTTTCGTCACAAGCATTGCATTTCTACTTATTTGGAGCGTTCCAGGATCAACTTTGATAAGTTATGGTGTAATACGCCTCACATTGGAGGGCGTAGCGCTTCTTGCGACACTAATACTTAAGACGCTTATTGGGGTCTCTTATAGCTTAGTTTTGTTAATGACAACTAAATACAACTATCTGACACATATAATATCGAAAGTCTTGCCACACCCTTTGAGCCAGATAGCTTTACTTACGTATAGGTTCCTGTTTTTGACTTTGGAGGGAATCCAATCAATGGTAATTGCGATGAAAACCCGCGGAGGCCTTAAGCTATCAGGTGTTAGAAAGCACGGCAAGTTCTATGGATCGGTTTTTGCCCTCGCGTTTATTAGGTCATTCGACAAAGCTGACCGTGTCGCAAAAGCGATGCAATCAAGAGCATACCAAGGAAGGCTTACCTCATCTTACCACGTGCCAAAGCCATCCGCAGGAGGATACGCGTTTATTTTTGGTGCCGTTTTGCTCTCTATATTTCTTTATTCTTTTGGGAGGTATCTCTAAGAGATGTCCAACGATAAGCAGCTAAGCGCCTGTGAATTCCGAGAACTCGAAGAAGATGAACTAATCCACGTCGACTGCCTTGAGCATGTGTACCCCGATGGAACGAGTTCTCTGCATAATGTGTGTTTTTCGCTATTCAAAGGCGAGATAGTAGTTATATGTGGAGCAAACGGTGCGGGAAAAAGCACCCTAGTAGAACATTTAAACGGACTCATAAAGCCCCGAGTAGGACGCTTAGTCGTGTTGAATCACGAGGTCTCTCAGAAGACAGGTGTCATTACTGAAGTGGGTTTAGTGTTCCAAGATTCTGACAGTCAAGTTTTTGCGCCGACCGTTTTAGATGACGTGATGTTTGGGCCCCTCAACAAGGGGCTAACAAATGAAGCGGCGCAACAAGCTGCAACAAGCGCCCTGGAACGCATCGGCGCTGGGCATCTGATTAATAGGATACCGTACTACTTGAGTAAAGGTGAAAAGAGACTTGTTGCGATTGCGGGGGTTCTCGCCATGAATCCTGAAGTAATCGTTGCAGATGAGCCTACGAGCGACTTGGATCCGCTTCACTCTCGCCAGATCGAATCAGTGTTGAGTGAACTGAAAACTCACTCCGGGATTAGTATTGTGATTGCGACTCACGACATGGATCTCGCAGCGAGGATAGCAGATCGAATTTATGTTATCGCCGAAGGTCAAGTTATCGCGACCGGGACGCCGCGCGATATCTTTTACAACAAGTCTGTTTTAGGTAGGGCTAATTTGAATCAGCCCACAGCTGTACGGCTATATGAGCGCTTGTGCCAAGCTGGTCCAGCATCTGACTTTAAACCGGTAACAGAGCACGATCTAGTGAAGATACTTGAGAATATTCTTGGGAAAGCCCAAGAGTGAGGCAGCATTATAACGCAGTAAGCGAGGAGGATTTTATGGAATGGAAAGAATTGTGGGGCGTTGAGGTAGAGAGTTCAAAAAGTGTATCGTTGAAGATTAGCGTCTCTGAGGGAGAAGATGCTGTTAAGGTACTAGGAATACGGAAGTGGGTGCAGCGAGGAGCCGAGAAGTATCCAACTAAGGACGGCTTTGCAGTACAATTGACGCGGGCGACCCTTGATCAGCTCATTAATGCATTGGAAGATGTAAGAGACTACACAAGCGAAAGCGAGTGACGTGTCACTATCTAAGCAGTTAGTTCGAAAGTGTAATTTGAAGCACTGATCAAGGCAGAAATACGTTTTTAACACCGTAATGCTTCTATACTCCTACGTCACATTAAAATTGGATGTCTGACGCGGAGCTTGAAAAATTTATAAGAGAGAAAATTAGACAGCTTGGG
>CAYHCZ010000122.1:0-4722 GCA_964355295.1 uncultured Methanomicrobia archaeon | reverse complement strand
GACCTTCGGCTCCGCCGGAGTACGCACCTACTACGCCACCTTCGCCGGTGACAGCACATATGCATCATCAATGAGCAGCGTTCTGACGATCACCGTTCATTAGTCCAGATACGCAAGCAAGGGCGTTGTTTGCGCACAAAGTACGAGGCGATTGCAAAGACCAACGTCACTGGCTGGTATTCGCTCACTAGAGAGCTGCGATTCGTCTTCTTCTCTAGAAAAAGATCCACACTAGCAAGGAGAGAACAAGTGATGGTACGAAGAACGAACCAGAGGCATCGACAGGCCGCGCGTGCGATGGTTTTAGTTTTTTGTTGTCTGTTAAATAAAAAATAGAAGTCTCACAACTAAAACGATAACATTTAAGTCTATCACCGCTGTGTTACGGTTTCGGAGCAATGGCAAAAGAGTCTATTCTATTTCCCGACGAACACAGTGACGCAGTAATTGCTATCGTCGTTATGTTTGGGGTACTTGGCCTATTTTTCTATCCTCTCGCTATTGTGTACGGTGCAGCGATTATTGCAGTGCCGTTCATTCTCACGTGGGCTTTTGGAAGTTGGCGAAGCAAGTAGTTGTATAAATTCGAGAATAATTGTCTTTTTGCTGTCATTTACCAAAATAAGAGCTCGTGTAAGGGTAATGTCAGCATGAAAAACTAAAGGGGGTGATGCGCATAAGTTACCTCAAAAACTGATTGGCATGCTCTCCCCCCATATTACACGACGGTCGATTTAGAGTTTTTTCAAATTATTATCGACAAGCGTTTTCATGGGTAGTTTCGATCCTCACTCTTTTTAAGGTGCTTTCTTTTCGTCAGGCACCGTTGCGGATCGGTTAGAACTGGTGTAGTTAAAAACGGACACTCAAAAGCAAAGGGCTTATTACGATAACAAAAGAGCTCTTTATGTGGTCGGGAAAGATCTCTTGGTCGAACTCTTTCAAGCTGCTGAAATGCGCCGCTGGAACGACAAGTTGTGTCCCGTTCCTCTAACGGAACTCGACAAGCAGGCGCATAAGATGGCCATTGCCTATGTGCTCGGCAAGTTCGACGAACACAGGGACGGCTTTAGCTGGGTCGAAGTTATCGAAGGCGGTCTGTTTGAGTACTTCGAGCGGCTCACGATAACTGATCTCAAGCCGCAGATCTTCGAGCGGATTAAGGCCAACGAGCAGACCTTCAATGAGCTCAAAGATGAAGTTTACGCTCGATTCAAGCCCCTGATTTTAGATTTAAACGGGCTTGAAGATCGATTTGAAGCATATCTGTATCGATCTAAGGACTCGATCAATGGGAAAATACTCAACGCTGCTCACTTTTACGCAACCAAGTGGGAGTTTGACATCATCGAACGCGAGAACGTAAACGACTACGAAATAGACGAGATCCGACGGGGATTACAGAAGCGCCAAGAGGCACTCTCTGATGTCGAAGGTCTACGACGCCTCGCCCTTTATCCGACCTACCGCAACTTCGTCGACCTGTGCGGGCGCTTGCGATTTCAAGTACGGTGGGGACACCTCTACCGGATCCCGAGGACGTCAGTCCTCGGCCACATGCTCATCGTTGCGATCCTTTCGTATTTATTCTCCCTCGAAATCAGCGCGTGTCCCAAACGACGCGTCAACAACTACTTCACAGGACTCTTCCACGACCTGCCCGAGGTCCTCACCAAGGACGTCATCAGCCCTGTCAAAAGGGCGGCAACGGGGATGGATCGCTTCGTAAAAGAGTTCGAAAGAGAGGAGATGGAGCGCCGAATTTACGGGCCAGAGCTCATACCAAAGGTGTGGCAGCCGGAGCTGCGAATGTTCACTGAAGAAGAGTTTGTCTCGAAGGTAACGATCGAGGGCAAGGTGCACCATACCACCTCTGATGCGATAAGCACATCATACAATGATGACCGATATAATCCGGTTGATGGAGAGCTGGTCAAAGCAGCTGATGAACTTGCAGCGTTTATGGAAGCGTTCCTGGCGTTAGAAAACGGCATTTCGAATCCACAACTGCAGAAAGCAGTTCAAGAGAAGAGAGCATGCTATCGCAATAAGACGATTGCTGGTGTCGATCTTGGTAAGGTGTACGAAGAGTTCGAATAGCATTTATCGCTCAGCGAAAAATTATGTAAGATACGGCAAAACCACCATGAAAGTTCATAGCGAAACACAATAAAAAGAGGGAGCGGCATACACTCACTTGCTCGAGTTCGAAGCTCTTCGACACTTAAATCCAAAGCCTCTTGAGCCTGTTTTTCCCAAGATGACGCTTCCTCATCTAGATTGATATTTAAGCCGCTCACGTGTAGGTTGCCTTACAGACAACTGCTATTTGATCGAACCTGCGAATAGAAGGCCTACCTCATTTCATAAACGTAAGCTTATGTTCAACAAATGTGTGTGTCGTCGTCACCCATTGAATGAGCCGTATGTTATCAACAGCGTGGTTCAATTCAGAAAGTTCGTTCACTTCGATGATGACGATATAATCAAACTCTCCAAAGACATGCACAACTTTTGCTACGCCACTGATCTTTACGAGTTCCTGCCACACTTCGTATTCTGCGCCACGCTCAACGTTCACCATTGTGAAACCAATTATCATTGATTAATCCCCCTTTGCTATCATCATGCACAACACTACCATATCAGTGAACTTATCTACTTTTATTTCGCCTCGTGCTGTTAACCCACGGGGGTCCCACGCCTTAACGCTTCTGTTCTTGTCTAATGTGTGGTACGTTTTTGAACTCTGCAACATAATTTTCCAATCAAATAACACGAAGGTGTTTATATCTTCGCATTTTGAAACGATCCACCAAAAGCGAGAATTGTAACACCCACACCGTTTCTGCAACGTAATGTGCCTTTTGACGTGTTTTATATACATCCAATAACTATAACGATGAAACGGTTTGTCAAAAAGCCATTAAAATACGCGAAATTACCACCATAACTTGAAAGACATGAGTTTATTCGATCGATTAGCAACCACGATCATTAAGCACCCTAAGGCGATCGTCGCTTTTTGGGTAGTAGCACTGCTAATCTCCATCCCATTTGCTATGCAGTCTAGTCGTGTCCTCAATTATGACCAAACGTCGATGGGAGGATCGAAAATAGAGTCAGCGGAAGGGATGCACCTCATCTACGAGTCAGGATATTTTAACACGAATGCATCGTCCTCTATGTCCACCATCGTCGTTGTTCCTTTCAGCAGTCCCGCCGAAGAGGCCTCAATACAGCAATTCCAACGTGCATTAACGACGCAGTTAAAGGGAGAATATGGCAGTGATGCAACCTTGTCGTATGCTGGCAGGTTTTCAAACGACAGTGCGTCGAAATCCGGCATACACATGTACCTTATCACTTTTTCGGGTGACCAAAAACCAAACGCAGAAGTGCCCACGATACGGTCGCTCGTATCGAATGCCAACACCGAAGGCCTGACGACCTATGTAACAGGTCAGTCTGCGATCGGACACGACACCGAATCGGGAGCCGCTTCGGACGTATCAAAGATCGATCCGTTCACTATACTGCTTGTCTTTGTGCTCATTGGGCTCTTTTTCAGGTCGATCGTTGCGTCCGCCACCCCGCCCATCGTCATCGGTTTTGCGTATGGCATACTGCTGTGCTTCGTGTTCTTCCTAGGCAGTGTCGTAGATATCTACTACATAACGCAGATCATCGTGCTTGTTTCGATGCTCGGCGCGGGCTGTGATTATTGCATCTTCATCATTGCGAGATATCGGGAAGAGCGCAAGAATGGTCTAAATGAGGAATCCGCGCTTAGAGAATCGGTTAAATGGGCAGGAGAGTCTATCACCATATCCGGATGTGCAGTCATTATCGGATTTGGTGTCATGTCGTTTAGTTCATTTTCTTTGATTAGCACGATGGGGATAGTCCTCGCTACTGGAATCGTGATAGCACTATTGGCAGCGCTTACGTTAATCCCCTCTATTATCAGGCTCATTGGAGATCGGATATTCTATCCGTCAACTACGGAGACCTTCTCAGAGGATAGCAAGGCAATGAATGGACTGTATGGCACGTTCTCCAGGTTTGGGCAGCGGTACTTCGCCACATCGGCAAAGCAAGCGATAAAGTACGCTTGGGCAATTATTATCGCTTGCGCCTTTATCACCATCCCCCTTGCCTATGTGGCGACGACCTCGTCGTCTTCATTCAACATGATCAGCACCATGTCCAATGGAGAGGCAAAGCAAGGAGTCGATGTCATCGTGGAGAACACCAACGGCGGGGTGATCATGCCCACTTATGTTGTTCTTGAATTTAACAAGTCGATCGCGACGATATCCTCTGTAGCGTTGGCAAACACCACTGTACCCTTACTGAGCTGGAACAGCTCTGCGAGTGAATATCTCAACATGACAGATTCACTCGCCAAGACAATCATGACCGATGAGGGTCAGAACGTGGGCCTCGCCTACGGACCGACTAGCTGGGCACGGCTCGTTTCCCTCTATGGAAATGAGTCCGCAGCATTGCAGGCCGTGCCGTCAGATTCACTAAAGGCCGCTGTGTCAACCGTTCTTGCCAGCCAGCTTCCTACCGCCTATAAAGTACAGTCGATCGACTACATCCTCAACTTCCTCGGAGGGTCGCTTGGAGGCCCTGTCAACAATTCAACGGGAGCACGCACACTCACCTATGCAAAGATCACCACCATCATGAAAGATGAGCCACTGTCTCAACGTT
>CAYHCZ010000121.1:0-4830 GCA_964355295.1 uncultured Methanomicrobia archaeon | reverse complement strand
GGATCCTATTCTTAATAAACAAGAGCTGCGAAAAAAAAGGACTTGAGCTGCGTCTCCCTTATTACTGGTACAAATCGGGGCCGGTCGTCTATGGTCGTAATGCTCCGCGTGTCTTTAGCGTGATACGGATCGCAAAAACTCAGCAAGTGACAGCTTCTTTTGACAAGTGGACAGACACTGTACTGATATTCGATGGTTACGAGTCATCATTCAGCGATGCCATTTTACTGACTTTAGAGGTCGAGAGGCTTGCACGTTTCACAAGACTTGATGTCATTTTCGAATACTCTCCAAGTAAGCTACACAAAGTTCTCGTGACGATGATAAGTGAACTACAAAATGTCACGAAAAAGGATGTTGTAGATGAGAAGGATGTTGAAACTCTGGTTAATTTGTTAGCTAATATCGTGAGCGAGTGTTCGGAAGATAGGTATAGCGAACTATGTTCTTCCTTTGAGCTACCAGCGGAGCAAATTCAAACCGAGCTAGCACAATTAAATATCCGCGAAGTGTGGCGAATCATTCAGGATATGTGGAATATACTCTCACTGGGCTTGCGAGCTAAAGAAAATGCTAACATCGATCAGAAACAAGTGCTAGCCTGGGAAAAAAAATACGCTTTAGCGTTATCAGCCTTTAAACAACGATTTTGAGCGTCTAAGCCGTCTCTCGCAGGTGTCAAAAAAAGAGTCAACTTGGGGTTTGCGACGCAGTTAACAGCGCCTCGCTCTATTGTAGTTTGAGGGGTCCCAGCTCTTTTAGCGATTTCATGACAATGTCTATTTGCTTTATTTGGAGCGGGAGATCAGCTATTTGGCCATTCATCACGCTCCTAAGCTGAGCATAATCTAGAGCCGCTACGGAGAAACGTAAATTATGGTCTCCACTGACGTGCTCAATTTGAAAAACATTATCAAACTCCGTTAATTTCTTCGATAGAGAGTCGAGCTCTTCCAATGGAGCTTTTGCAAAGACGCTCGCACAGCAGTGAAGTCCCACTTTTCCGCGGTCGACGATTGCGGAATAACCTTTTATAACCCCCTCGTCCTCCATTATAGATATCCTATCACGAACTGTTGATTCTGACCTATTTATCGCTTTGGCGATGTCTTTATACGTCATTCTGCCATCCTGCTGAAGCAGGCATAGTATTTTTTTATTCATTTCATCTATTCGCATCAGGACACCTCTTTGAAGAACAACTTCCATTTTTGGAGATTTCGATAAAAAGCTATGTAGTAAAAATATTTTGTTTCGCTTTCATGAGTATTACAAAAGCAGATTCGAGAGTACTGAAGTGAAGACATCACTATGTCCAGAACAAGGTGCAGAACGGAAGCACATCTGAAATCGCCACCAAGACCCTTACAACTAAACGCCAAAAAGCGTATGTAGTCGCAATCTTTACATGATAATTATGTCCATTTCGAGCAGTTCGAAGTCAGAAAAGCTTCACGACGAAGTTGTTAAAAAAGCATCCGAGACTCTTTTTAAAAAATACAAAGTTGTCATGAATATTATGGGAAATAAAATTGCTAGCATCGATGAAGTTTATCCAGATCTGCTCATTTATGATGTTTATAGCGTTAAGCCATTCTTGTCAAGCGATACACCTACTATAATAGCGGAAGTCGTAGTTGATGATGAGATAACAGATGAGCTTGTTGCGGAATGGATGCCGCTCAAGAATTTAAACGTAGATAGAATTGTTTTGATATTGCCCGAAAAAACGAAAAGCGCAGCGAACGATGCGCTTAAGGAACTTGGTCCAAAATTTGAACTTCGCTTCTTCAATAACGATTTACGTATCAGCTAGCGGCGCAAACGATAGGTCTAAGAATAGCGCAGAAGCCTACATCACTTACAATTCTTTGACATTAAACAACGTTTCATTGAGTTGATTTTAAATAGCTGTGCGCTTTATGGTCTTCGTATTGAATGAAGAAGGGGACTATATGTTAATGGGAAAAGTAGGGTATCGCTGCGACCAAGATTCAACAACTATCGTGATACCTGCAAAATGCATAGAGACGTTTTGTATAGGGGGCGCTTTTCCACTTAATAAAGCATTTGGGAGTCTCTCAGCCATTATTAAGGGCGAAACTCTAGTGCTAGTCGAAACTACAGCTGCGGAACAAGCAAGTGGAAGCGTAATCGGGACCTATACAAGAGATGAAGACAACATTGAAGTTATTTTGCCGATTCGCGTATGTGAGGTTGTTTTTAAGACAGAGGTCAACGAGGGGGAGCTCAGAATCGAGGTCGTCGATGATGAGGTTCTAGTAAGCCCAGTTTAAACAGTTAGTTAATTTGCTCATAGGCATATGGTTCGATTCTCGTTGCATTGACGGATGAAATGGATGAATCGAAAAAATGCCTTGGTATGTCAATTTGAAACGGTATAGTCTTGTTTGGCCCCAACTCTCCTTGTGGTCTATCGAAAAAAACGCCTAAAACGTATCCGTCATTTCTATAGAATGCGACCGCTACGACTGAGGAGGTGATGTTTTTAGTCCCTCCATTATAAACCTCTCCGCTAACGCTTATAGTCTGGTTAGAGATACTGGTTTTGTTATTTGTGATTGTGAGAAGGTTAGGCTCTGTTTTTGAGAGCCTATATACAGGTGCCATTATTGTGTACCGCAAGTCGCACGTCTTCGTTGCGAGTGTGCCTACTTGAGCTATGGATAGATTAGCAGTAACGCTCCTTGCAGAGGTCGCTGGTTTTGAGCTGGCGGATATAGCTCGAGTCTGATTGGCGGAGGTGGTGTTTACGTCTGACGCCACTCGTGACATTTCGATCATAAAAGGGGTGGTTTCTCCGGGAAGCAGTGTCGAGTTAACCCCCGTTTGCGGACCCGCATCACCTTGTTCCTTCGTCGTGTTATTTGCATATCCTTCAGCATGAAGGCTGATGTCTAAAAGGTTCCACGTTCCCACGTTCTTGATGACGCCCGTCAGATACGACGTGCCGTTGTACGCGTGACAATAAGTATATGTAATGTTCACTAGGTTGGTGGCAGCAGACGTTTTGTTGTTAGGCTGTTCGCTTACACAACCAGTTATGCTAACAAGAAGCATCACTACTACGAGAATCAGCAGTGCGCACGCGCTTAGTTGGATCGTAGGCAAGATAGACCGGTTCATTTGGTGTGAAGAAGCGGCTAATCTACTATTTTGCTTATAGGCAGTTCCAGAATGTCTTCAGCTCCATGCTGCTTCAGCTTTGGAATTAACTCATTTATTTGTTCTTTTGCTACTACCGATTCTACAGCGTAGTAGTCTGTTTCAAATAGTTCGGCTACGCTGGGGGCTTTCATCGTAGGCAATATAGCGATAATTTCTTTGAGCTTTCTTTTTTGCACATTCATTTTAATCAAAGCCCTGTTTTGTGCGTCTATAGCCCCTAATATCAGCGTCTTAACATCGTCTATTACTTGACGCTTAGCGAGGTAGCTTTTTTCGTTGGCGATCAGCACGGTTGATGATTCTAGAATGACATCGATTACCTTGAGACCACTTCGCCGTAAGGTCTCACCTGTCTCGGTGAGCTCAACTATACCGTCCATGATATCTGGAACTTTAGCTTCAGTGGCCCCATAGGATAAGAATATTTCGACGGATATGCCCATACGCGCGAAATATTGCTGGGCTAGGTTTGGATATTCTGTCGAAATTCTGCTGCCTTTCTTCAAATCAAGTGGCGTCTTAGCCGTCGATTGTTCGTGGACTGCAAGCACGATTTTAACTTTTTCAGATGCAGTCTTGCTGTATGGTAGCTCTGCGATGGTTTGTATCTTACTTCCAGTCTCGCGCACCCAGTCGAGTCCGGTTATGCCAAGATCGAAGTAGCCAGCTGCAACATATGTAGGGATCTCTTGAGGTCTTAGCACTTTGACAGTACTTATTCTGAAGTCTTTGATCTTGGGGTTATAATCCCTTGGACCTTTTCTTATGACTTCTAAGTCTGCTAGTTTCAAGAACTTAAGTGTCTGTTCTTCCAAACTGCCCTTTGGGATTACAAACTTAATTTCATCACTCATTTGAATTACATATAAATCTCTGGTATGTTAAATCCACCGGATCTGTGTGTGAATGTTTATGTAAACCGGTTTTCAATCAAGCCTAACAAAAAGCGAGGTCTTTAGAATTGAAAAATGCGTTAGTTTGAAAGGTGTCATGAAGGACATACAAATTGATGATGTAATGCTGTCTAGTTGTTCATCTTCGTCTTGACCAAGCCTTTCTGGTGCTTTTGCTAACATTTATACGTTAAATGTAGAACTTTGATATAGGTACAGAAACTTCGCAGGCTACAACATGGCGTTGTTCAGATTCAACTTGGTGAAAGAGAGGCCGGTCGTCAAGTACCACATTTCAGATAGTGACTATTACTGGCTAGCGTCGCGCTTCTGCCAAAATATGATGGCTTTTGTTTTTGCAGCAACCAGATTTAACGATGACAGGACTGCTTATTTTGAGCACTTCTTTATCGATTTTCTTGAAAGACGAGGCATAGATTACTCGATTGTTGAAATTGATGAATTAAACAAACAGCTTTGCATTATCAAGCCTTGGGAAAAAGGTGCCACAAAATAAGGCGCCGAGGAAGGGATTTGAACCCCTGCGAGGCGAAAGCCTCACCAGCTATCATTGAACCTACAGGTACGCTCAAGGCTGGCGCCGTAGTCCACTTGGCTACCTCGGCCGCAATTACTAATGCTAGAGCGAGGTGATTGCCAGTTTTAAGCGAAATCACTCTGGATAAGTCGGAGCTTAGCCTTCTAGCACAATTTCGATGTTGATATCTTTCGGGACTTGTATCCTCAT
>CAYHCZ010000120.1:0-4883 GCA_964355295.1 uncultured Methanomicrobia archaeon | reverse complement strand
TTTCTTATTGATGATATCGATCGATCATTCGCGTTATTCGCACGCGGGAATTGACGCTCACAAGGAGTTTGTGGTCCACTATCCCAGTGCAGAACAAGCGGAAGCTGCGTTGTTTTGCGGCACGAGATCGGGGCGAGATATCGACAAGATCAACGAGGCCGGCCTCTCATTGATCGACTCTGTCGCGGTGCACGTGCCGACGATTGACGGGGCGACTGTGGCGTTTGAGTGTAACGTCGTCGGGCAGTTCGAGACAGGGGACCATACCGTATTTGTCGGAGAAGTCGTTGCGACACGCGGTGAGCCTCTAAAGGCTGAACATTTGTATGTTACGGCGAATTACAAATTGTTTAGCTTGGAAGGTTCGCGTGTCCCCGATCGATAAGCCAAATTGCGCGACGCAAATTAACAAAATCGAAGCAACTCAACTTTGACTGTAGCTCGTGCCTTTGCTCGCTCTGCGTAGCGTCTACGCTCGGACGTATGGATTGATGGGTGCACACGCTTTACGTTTTTGCTCGACGCGCTGCCGCCGTCCGTATCAGCCGCACCACATAACCCAAAAACACCTTCTCGGTTCGCGCGCTGCGAGCAAGGATTGCTTCGGTCGAATAGAAGTCTTTCTTGAGCGTCGCTATCTCTGTGCGCGGCGCGTAAAGGACATAGATCGGAATTCCAATCAGAATCGACGCAACTCCGAATGCCACTGCGGTGATCCCGCACTCGTACATGAGAAACGTGCTTAAGATGATGCCCGCAATAGGAATAACCGGGCCGGTGAGCCGCTCAAGATGCGTGCGTTCACCTGCTGCGTGCTTCTTTCTCTCTCGCCACGTGAGAACCGCAGCACTCGTCGAAGAACCACATAAAGGCTGCAGCGGCCCTTTATGGGTGCGGGGTAATATTCCAGTCGCGTCATCCGACGGCGGCGACTATGAAGTTCGAAATCGTGTTGCCCTATGTCGATGTGGCGCCTCTTCCAACAAGCCTTTCTGTGACGGTAGCCACACGACAAGTAAATTTACGGACGGCGACACATCGCTTGAGAATCGATAGAGATACAAAGAAATAGTTCAATAATCTCAATGGGCTTTGAAAGGCGCTGAGACGGCGCTAAGCCCAACTTGCAGTGTCGTTACAACGTTTAATGAAAAAAAGGGGGGGCGTTTGCGCTCCCTTCTCTCCTTTTTTTGGTCACCACACGCAGCAGACGTTAATTCATAGGAGCCGCTTTTCTATCGCAACAAGACTGTCGCTAGCGTTCTGGAAACTTCTTCTTTGTCTTAAACGGGATGCTTGTGCTGCAATTTTTTTTAATATAGTATCATTTTATTTCGTAGAGGCAGGACTGAACATCCTCGCCAAGTTTTCCGATTGCATCTGCCCGGCACCGCTTGCAATGGCGCATCTGTTTTAAGTATTTCGCACATTCGTCCTGCATCTTACGCTTCATCTCTGTTGTGGGCGGCGTAATATCGGCAAACTTGTATTGTGCAATAAGAGGGATAACGTTGAATGTATACACACCCATTTCGCCTACCTTTTTCGCAATCTCCGGAATATGTTTGTCGTTGACACCCGGAATATAGACTGTATTGATTTTGACGATCATATGCCGCTTTACCGCCTCTTCAATGCCTTTTAACTGCTGGGAGAGGAGGATTTTTGCGCCTTCGATCCCCGTATAGCGTTTGCCCTCGTAATTAATAAACTGGTAGATCTTTGCGCCGATCTCCGGGTCAATCGCGTTAAGGGTGACGGTGACATTACCCACATCGTATTTCTCGAGCAGGTCGATCTTTTCGGGGAGCAATAGTCCATTTGTACTGATGCACTTGATAACGTTGGGGTACTGCTCGTGAAGGCGGCGAAGCGTTTCAAAGGTCCCTTCATTTGCGAGCGGCTCACCCGGCCCGGCGATCCCTATGACCTTAATATATGCATATTTGTCAAGTGCTTGTTTAACCAGTTCCAGAGCCTCATCAGGATTGAGCACTTTTGTTGTTACGCCGGGGCGGCTCTCGTTCACACAGTCAAAGTCACGAATACAGTAGTTGCACTGGATATTGCATTTGGGCGCTACCGGAACATGACACCGCCCGAAGGTGTGGCACGCTTTTTCGGAAAAGCAGGGATGCTCCTGGATCTTGCGCATCTGTGACGGGTCCCACTGGACTTTACTACCTGCGACATCTGCAATTCTTATTTCGTCAGACATAGTCAACACTACTACGTGCGTTGTGAATGTATAAATAAAGTTCAATTGTGAGCGTGCGCAACTTTACTCTTAACCACTTAGTTTTCCCATTTGTGTGAAAGGTTGCCGGTCTCATTATTGATAGAAAGAGGGGTTATTCATAATCTCTCAGGCACTTCTCTCTCGATAGAGTTGACCGTAGATGAGCTCAGAACACCCTTAACGCTCTATAAGCGTTTCTCACGAGTCGATTGTTTGTCGAATAAAGCTCTTAGCTATAACAAAGAGAAGGGTGCATAGGCAGCGTTTCTTCTTCAAAGTGAGGTCGGTTGACGAGAAAGCGCAGTTAATATAACTGACAGACTGTATTCCTTAAACGCGACCGACGGCTCACAGCAAAGGTGATAAACGAGGCGACGAAAAGAGTGCAGATGCATTGCATGAGATAGGAGGAATGACATTAGCGCCTTAGATCCTGAAGACTGGCACGCTCGGAGTCCAGAAGAGACGTTTAACCTGATAGGTTCAAACCAGCAAGGGCTTAGCCAGGCTGAAGCTGCCAAACGTCTCTCGACAGTTGGTACGAACGAACTTCCGCAGGGGAAAAAGCCGAACAAGTTCCTTGTTTTTCTCAGGCAGTTCAAAAGCCCGCTCATCTATATTTTGATAGTCGCTGCCGTTATAACGCTCTTCTTTGGCTCTATCATAGACGCGCTTGTCATAGCACTTATCTTAGTGGTAAATGCGATCATCGGCTTTGTTCAGGAAAATAAGGCAGAAAACGTCCTTGAGACCTTAAAGGAACTTGCCGCCCCCAAGAGTACGGTGGTCAGAGAAGGCGTTTCTGAGGTGATCGACACGCGCCAAATTGTCCCCGGTGACGTGATACTGCTCCAGGCAGGCGATCGAGTTCCGGCTGATGCGCGGTTGTTTACCGTTAAGACGCTGAAAGTGAACGAGTCGATGCTCACCGGCGAATCAGAGACGGTGGCTAAACAGACGCACGCTCACACGTCTAACATGGTGTACTCAGGAACGGTTGTCACCGAGGGGCGCGGTGAGGCAGTCGTTGTCGCTACAGGACGTGCCACTGAATTCGGGAGCATAGCCGAGTTTGTCCAAAGCGCTGAGCGCGAAGAAACGCCGCTGCAGAAGGATCTGGGAGTACTGGGAAAATGGATCGGCATCCTCGTTCTCGTGATCATTGGCATTCTCTTTGTTGTGGGCGTACTCCGGAATTTTTCGCTCTTTGAGATGTTTCTAATAGCGGTCAGCCAAGCAGTATCAGCGATACCCGAAGGGCTGCCCGCTGTTATCACCGTGGTTATGACGGTCGGGGTAAGGAAGATGGCAGGGGAAAATGCCATCATTCGACGTCTTTCAGCCGTTGAAACGCTCGGATCGACTGACGTCATTTTAACGGATAAGACCGGGACGCTGACGCTCAACAAGATGCGTGTTGAAGAGCTGTGGGTGCCAGATGGAGGCGCCGTTCCATTCTCAGTTGATACGTCTGAAGCTGCTCTCAAAGGTGACTCTAGGACGGTAGCAATAACAGATGAAAGGGTACGCGAGTTGCTGATAGCGATGGCGTACGCTAATGATGCCCAGCTTGTAGAAGGTAGCGCCATCGGCGATCCCACCGAATTGGCGCTTCTTGAAGCAGCAGCGGATGTAGGTATTGAAAAAAGGGCGCTCGAAGACGCCCATCCGCGCGTTGATGAGATCCCCTTTGATCAGGAGAAGCTGTATATGGCTGCTGCGAGCAGCGACCGGGTGTACGTCAAGGGAGCCCCGGAGGTCATAATAGCCCGCTGTGAAGCCCTCATCATAAATGGATTGAAAAAGACCATCGACGAAACGGTCGTGCAAGAGATCTTGACGGCCAACCGAATGATGGCAGCAAATGGGTTACGAGTACTCGCGGCGGCCACGCGAGACATTGCCCCCGAGGCGAATCGAAGTGCACGTAGCACGGCCATAATCGACGAGGACTTTCTCATAGGGCTCACATTTCTTGGTCTCGTTGGCATGAAAGACCCGCCACGACCAGAGGTAAAAGGCGCGCTCGACGTGAGTAGACGGGCGGGTATTCGCACTGTCATGGTTACCGGGGACAATCCTCATACGGCGAAGGCCATCGGCGTCCAGCTTGGCATCATTGGTAAAACGGATCCCGTATTGACAAACGACGAACTCAACGCTTTGAGCGACGCTGAGCTCGCCAAATCAATAAACGAGGTTTCGGTATTTGCCCGCGTACGACCTCTTGAGAAGCGTCGCTTGGTCGAAGCGTTCAAAAAAGAAGGACATATCGTGGCCGTCACGGGCGACGGGGTAAATGATGCGCCGGCACTGATTAGCGCAGATATCGGGGTGGCTATGGGCCGGGGTGGCACCGACGTTGCTAAGGAGTCGGCTGATATGATCCTCACTGACGACAACTATGCGACGATCATTAAGGCGGTAAGCGAAGGCCGGCGAATCTTTACAAACATTAGAAAGGTAATACTATACCTCCTTTCGACCAATATCGCCGAATTAATCTTCATTTTCTCAGCCATAATAATCGGCCTGCCCCTTCCACTTTACCCGGTTCAGATTCTTTGGATAAACCTCGTCACTGACGGGGTGTGCGTCATTCCACTTGGGCTGGAACTGGCAGAGCGCGACGTTATGGAACAGC
>CAYHCZ010000119.1:0-4935 GCA_964355295.1 uncultured Methanomicrobia archaeon | reverse complement strand
CTCATTTGGCCTACTCGATCGCGTTTTTTCACGTTACCTTGCAGGAACAAGCTGATTCGAAAGTCATTGGCAAGGAGGAAAAGGAACCATACATATTCAGTTTGCGAGATTTGATTCGGCTTGGAAGGCGATTGTCCCCCGCTATAAAAACGAATGTGCCCGAACCTGTGTTTATGCGCCTCCTCGGTATAGAATTGGCTGATGTTTACGTAGCACGCGTGCGAAACCGCGACGAACGGGAAGGTTTGATAACGCTCATTGACACCATCTTCGGCGTCAACGCAGAGGGCAGCAGCGGTGAAGACGCGCCCATCGTCCCCTCTGAACAGCTGGAGCAGCTACTCGCTGACTTGCCAGTAACAAGGGGTCGTCACTTCATTCCAGGCGACGAAGCTCGAATCGTGCCGACCGAAACGCAGAGACACACACTCGTAAGCGCGCTTAAAGCTCTCAAGTTCGATGAGCCGATCCTTCTAGTTGGTTATCCTGCTTCGGGAAAAACGACGTTAGTAAGGTACCTTGCGCGGGAGAAGAAGACTGATCTGTACTATGTGAACCTTTCATCAGATTCCGGTCTTGAGGAGCTCTTGGGTGGCTTTACGCAAGACACTCGTGGCAAATGGCGCTACAAGCGGGGCCTCCTCTTTAAAGCCGTCAAAAGCGGTGCGTGGCTTTTAATCGACGAGGCGAACCTTAACCCTCTCTCTGAGTACCTCAACACTCTGCTAGACTTCGGTTACATCACAGACGATGAGGGCACCATATTTGAACTACATCCTAATTTCAGATTGTTCTTTTCTATCAATCCGCCGAAAATCCACCCTTCGAGAAACGTGCTCTCCCCCGCGCTGCGCACCCGATTCAACGAGATCTGGATTCAGGAGATAACCGATGTTGCAGAACTATCTGAATTGGTCGGTAGGTGGAAGCGTGCTTGACCGTCTGATAAGAAATCGGCGCGATAGCATCACAAGGCCTTGCGAGTGTTAAGATGTGGAGATGCTCCTCACGACCTTTAACAATCCTTAAGTAGACGCTTAATCTCTTTTGAACGATGAGTGATATAGCGCTCATTTGGGATCGTCCGCTTCTTTTTGAGAAGTTGTTTGTTGAATATGGGGTTGCATGTGTGCGTGTGTCGCCGTTACAGATTGGAACTGCGTACTCCCCGAAATTCAAGGTGGCGATTCTTCCCGTTGGTTTTGGAAATGGGGCCTATAGCACGGTTGCGAAATCAGTGAGAAGAGTGGGTACGCCCCTGCAGCAGTTTTTGCGAAAAGGGGGTGTATTAATAGCGTTCAGCCCGTATGTCGACGACTACGACTTTGCGTGGCTTGGTCTGCCGTACAGGTTTAAGCATCTCGTCCGAGATACACCTACAAAAATAGAAATCAGGAAGCAGCATCCAGCAGCGTGCATCCTTGACGAACTTGAGGCCTATACCGATGGCTATTTGATTGGGGCAGAGGAGAACGACGTGATATTGCAGTCAGAAGATGGCGCTGTTTTGATAGAGAAGCCTGTGGACAAAGGACGCGCTATATTGTCAACCATTCATGAGTTTCCTTCAAGGCGATTCATCGCGTGGGTTCTCGATGTAGCACAACAATGGTACTGATGGAGAACTCAATCACGGCGTCTTCGAGCGAGCAAGAGACCTACTACAACTGCAGAGGCGGCCGTGATTGACACTGCGAGCCAAACTAAAAGCTTATCGCCGTCAAACGCGTTAATGCGGTCGTTGACCGTCCCGCCGTGTGCCATCTCCTGTGAGAGAACTCGCTGGTTTGATGCACTAGATGTGTGGATCACGCGTAACGCCGAAGTTTCGTGCAAAATTGTTGCGTCTGAAGAGTCGTTGATAAGAACGCGGCTATTATCTCCGACGGCGGACGTGTAGGTAAGTTTGTTTGGAACATCGGCTGCGTCTTTGCCAACGGCCTCGCGCACGTGATGATCGTCAACAAAGCCTAAGGTTTTTTGCGGCTCATATGGCACCCACCCTAAGTCCGGGTAGTACACCTCGATCCAAGAATGTGGTCCAGGACTCCACTGATAGCTATAAGTCGTTACATATCCGTCTATCTTGATCCTTCCCTCAACTAGGTAACCACTTACGTAGCGAGCTGGGATCCCTACGCTTCTTAGTAGTGCCAATGAAAGGTGTGCATAATTCTCACACGTTCCCTGCTTGTTGTAAAAAGTCCAAGATGCATCGTGTTTTGTCACATTGACGTCATACGTGAGGCTATCACTGACCCAGAGCATGAGGGACGTTACCGCTGCGCTCTCATAGGTTGTATTGTTGATGATTGCTCTCGCTTTGTTTGCTATCTCTCGGTCATCAGACTGAACATAGGTCGAGGGCGACAGATACTTGCTCGCGCCCTCTTCGCTGCTTGGGAGCTTGACAGGCAGCTTTGATTCTGAATTCAATCCATCGACGTTCACATCAATCGTTAAATTAACGTCCATTGTATAGCTCAACTTTGAGGGTGGGTTAACCCATGTGGCACTAATTCCCTCATTAGTTGCTTTGACGGCATCGGGTTTCTTGCTGTATGAAATACTTGCTGACTCTGTTTTTAGCGAGTATGCGAAAAGCGAGGCATTCGACGTACTGGGAAGCTGCACTACCAACGTCTGAGTTCCTTCGGGAATCGTGAGCGCTCTCATTTTAACGCAGTGCACCGAACTCGTGAGGTTGCCCTGACACACCAACACGTCTCCTGCTCCTTGGAGCGGTATCAAAAAAGCAATCACTATAAGCGCACAGGCAATAAGCTTCATGTGATAGGGGGAACAGCAGGCACGCGATTTACATATATACTTTCTATTGTAGCTATTAAATAGTTAGGTCGCGCTGAGTCGTTCATCTTTCTGTTGATGTTATAGGTGGGCCCTCTGCGTGGTTCGATGCATCCTGATAAGAACGCGCTCTTCAGATTCGTCTGCAACGACTTCTATCGCGTTTAGGAAAACTATTTAAGCTCCTAATTTCGATTTAATTTACATTTGGTACGCGCAGGTTTGCGAAGTTTCCTTAGGGTTTTTACGCGCTGCGGTCATTCTAGTGTCGTTGAGGCAACTATGAAAACAAGATGGGTCTCCCTTTTTTTTGTTGCGATATTGCTAATTTCTTCTTGCTGTATTATTGTAAATGCGCAGGCTCAAGTCGTTGATAGCGCGAAAGGTGGCTCAACACAGACAGCACCGCACTTTGCTGAGCGAAACCCGGCATTTACAAAATACCAGCAGAATGTGTTAACTCACAGGGGGCTTGTTACCGCAACTGGGACAGGTTACATTCCGCCCCCAGTGAATTTGACGGAACCCAATGAACAAGCACTCCTAAGCACTCTCGTTCGTACCTCGTCTCTTCCTGCATCGTATGATCTGCGCACGACCGACAAGCTAACCACGGTAAAATCGCAAGGCACTTGTGGGGCGTGCTGGGCATTCGGGGCGTATGCTTCACTAGAATCATATTTGAAGCCGAGCGAGACTTGGGACTTTTCGGAAAACA
Source organism: uncultured Methanomicrobia archaeon (assembly GCA_964355295.1). Taxonomy (GTDB): domain Archaea; phylum Halobacteriota; class Bog-38; order Methanoflorentales; family Methanoflorentaceae; genus Methanoflorens. The sequence continues at coordinate 1,409 of CAYHCZ010000119.1, read as the reverse complement.
ATTTTAAGAACACCCATGGTTTCGATGTTGCATCATGTGACGGTGGCAACGAGTTTATGGCGACCGCATATCTGACTCGCTGGAGTGGGCCTATTACGGAGTTGGCCGATCCGTTTAACTCTCAGTCGTCACCGACTAACCTTGCTGTCCAAAAACACGTACAAGATGTTTACTTCCTTCCGAATAGGGCGGATTCTACTGATAACGTCAATATTAAGAGTGCCATCGTGACTTACGGCGCAGTTTACAGCACGATGTACATTGTGCCCAGCTACCCCCCACAATATAACACAGCGACTAATGCGTATTATTATCCATATAACATAGACGCCAATCACGGCGTGGCGATTGTCGGGTGGGACGATAACTACAGTCACACCAAATTTGTGAGCGGGAATCAGCCTCCCGGAGATGGAGCATTTATAGTGAAAAACAGCTGGGGTACGAGTTGGGGCGAACAAGGCTACTTCTATATATCTTATTACGACACGGTCATAGGCAAGGATAACGCCATATTTACAGCTCAGCCAACGACGAATTACAACAACATCTACCAATACGATCCTCTTGGTCTTACCGGAGCTTTTGGTCTAGGTTCATCGACATGGGGGGCTAACGTATTTACTGCTGGGGGGAATGAAGATCTCGCAGCGGTCAGCTTCTACACGTTAAGTTCAAACGCACCTTATGAAGTGTACGTCTATACCGACCCCGCTAACGGTCCGATCAATGAGGCAGGGTATGCCGCACACACCAGTGGCACAATTGCCCTTCCTGGCTATCATACCATACCGCTCGCGTCTAGCGTTTCGTTGCGCGCCGGGCAAAAATTTTCTGTCGTCGTCAAATTTACATCAACGGACACAACCCCAGTGCCGACAGAGGAATGGATCAGCGGTTACAGTAGCAAAGCGACAGCTCACGCTGGAGAGAGTTATTATCACGCTGACGATGGTAGCTTGACAAGTAGCAGCTCGTGGAAGGACATGACTTCTTATAGCTCTCAAAGCTTAAACACTAACATCTGTATAAAGGCATTTACCACTAATTCAGGGACTACCACTCCACTCTCTACCCAGCTGTCTGTTACACCGTCCACCACCACCCCCGCCGTCTACCAGCCGGTCACCTTCACCGCCACCCTCACGGGCGGCACCGTCGCCCTCTCCGGCAAATCCGTCACCATCTACCACTACCTCAACGGCGTCCGCTACACCGACCTCACCACCACCACCAACGCCAACGGCCAGATCACCTTAACTCAGCCCTTTGGCTCCGCAGGAGTACGCACCTACTACGCAACCTTCGCCGGTGACGCCTCCTACACTGCATCAACGAGCCCCGTCGTTACGATTAACGTCGAGATTAAAAGCAGCACCACCTCCCTCTCTCCGACCACCACCACCCCC
>CAYHCZ010000118.1:0-4993 GCA_964355295.1 uncultured Methanomicrobia archaeon | reverse complement strand
ACATATTCGAAGGCTTCTGCTGGCGTGTAGTGATACCCGCTTGCGTCGATGTACGAACTTGACGATATGCGTTGCCAAGTCCGATGATAGAGCAACCCGTCGCCTAGCCTGCGCGGATCGATCGGGCCTCCATGAACGGCGAGAATGCGATTATCCTCGTCAATGTAGCGATAGGGAAGCGCCTCTAGAAATGATGCGTAGACGTCTGAGTTTGTATGTGCCTGCCTGCTTCTCAAGTCACTGCCAGAAACTGGATAACCTAGTAGCAGCGCTTCATCGTGATTCCCGAGCAAGGAGATGGCGGGGCGTGTTTTTTCGAGCTCTCGCAACTTGTCGATGACCTCTCTCGGATGATAGCCGCGCTCGACCGTATCGCCGAGGTTGAAGATCAATTCCACTTCGGAGTGCTTCCGCACGAATCGTTTGTCGGCAGTAATTTTGAGGATTGCCTCGAGCGCGCGTATGTCGGCGTGCACATCCGATACGATTAATATAGACATGTCCAAGCTCCCCTCTACGAACTTAAAGCCGCTTTGATTCTGTTTTGCTTTAAGACTTTAAGACCTACCTTACCATAATACAACGGTTGTGGCGTCTAATCACCCCAAGTCAGTTTTGCAGCGTTCATATGTGTGATATACGCAAAGGAATCAGCGCACCAAAACCGCACCGTTTGTTAACCTCCATTTGAGGGTGCCGAAGGAACGTCTCCTGGCAGCGTTAATGTGTGGTGTGCGCCGTCGTTGTGTGTTCCAACCCTCAAGGTCGTCGCTTCACGAGCAACGTAGGTAACCGCGTGGGTCAAGTGCTCTGCGCAAGTTCTGCAATCGGGACTGGTTGCGTTCAGGCAGCCAATGTGTAGGCCATAGTAGCAGACATTTTGTTTCGTTGTCATCACGCTCACCTCCAATTCACCCTGCACGACAAACGCCCTTAAGGCCGCGTGAGACGGGGATTTCGTGGGAAAGCGTGACACATAAATAGCGTCACATCTTGTTTGTGTGTCAAAGAACCATCTATCTATTGAAGCATGCGCACGCTCTTGAGTGCCTCGATGTCGTCCGTTCGGTGGCACGAAAAGTCACTAACGATGAGTAAGACTGATCTACGCTGCCTAGCTAAGCGCCGACCTGGTTAGAAAAGCTACACTATAATACGTAACAGATACAAGCCGAGGAGAAACCCGATGATTACCGCTACGGCAATCACCCCGGTGCGTTTTAATAACTCCTGACGACTGCCCGTTTTTGGTTCCACTTTCAATTTTGAGCGCCCCTATACGTCACTTATCGCAATACCGTTTATAATAATAGCGATTTTGTGACATAGCTGCTCAGCCGTATCTCAAAGTTTTTGTTAACTTGCCCTTGTAATCGGCGCCTAAGTCGTTAAAGTCTAATCACAACTATTACGTGTGAAGTAGCCCGTTTTACAGAGTTTTGTTGCTTTTTTACAGCCTTGAAGACATTGAAGACCTTTTCTAAAGATAGTAATTGCCTCTCCCCAGTCTTACCAAGAACCTTGCACTGCTCATCCACTCTCCGCTATGTGTCAGATCCCTGCTCGTTTCTGTTACCGGTAGTGAACGGTCGTTCTGAAAACAATTACACGTGTGCTAGGGCACCGCCGTGAGCATCCAGATATTACCATCACTCAGATCCGTGCCGAGACTGTTACGTTCTGAGGTGTAAAACAGGCAGATAGCACCCTTACTTTTAATGGGTTCAGGCCAAAAGTCCCACCAGCTGTTGCTACCGGAGGTTGCCGTCGTTACGCGAAGCGGCGCAGACCAAGATTTTGCGTCTGTTGGATTCTTCGACGCTGAAGTTGCGATAAACTGCTCATGATCGCTGGGGGCCCAAAACAGTCTGAACACATTCTTGTCTTTGACGATTACAGGATCCCAGTTGGTAAGTCCGCTGCCCCAATTCGCAATCGGTCCGACCACGTTCTACGTCGTTCCGTCCCTAGAGGTTGAAAGGCCGATATAATCGCCCCACAAATTTAGGCTCGGGTCAATATGCGACCAAACCACATAGAACGTCCCGCTATCAACAATACCCTTACCTAAGGTGGCGTGATCCGCAATTAGAGTAGGTGTTTGCCAGGCATTGTTATCGAATTTCGTAACGTACAGTGAGTATCCCATGTCAAAGAATACGCAGATCGTGCCGTGATACTCCACAGCATCTATGTGTGCGGCATAAAGGCCAGGCACCTCGGTGCCAGGCACCGCTGTTGGTCCGGACCACTGACCACGAGCGTACGTGTAATAGTGCACTGAGTTATCGCTGCCAGCCTCTAGTCCCGAAGAGGTGAAGACCCAGACCGTTCCGTCGCTCGACTGAAGTGCTGCGACATCTCGTTGCGCGTTATCTATGGTAGAAGTCTGTGGCACAGGATGTTCCTCTGCGTTTCTTAGATCAGGGAGACTCTATGCCCCCTTGTAATAAATGTCATAACGGGCCGCATCAGGATCGAAACCAGCGACGCCCCGCACCCCCCCCGTCTCTGGCGCGCGTAAAGAATAACCAATAAGAACCGTCCTCCGCCTGGAAGACGCTTGGGTTTCTGTCATAATTCGGATTGGTGGTTATTTGATAATTGCTGACCGGGGCCTTAGCAGCACTGGAAACCACAGTGGGAGCGATTACGGCCGCGATTAGCAACAGCACGAACCCTCCTGCCCATAATGCTTTATTCGTTTTCATTTTCTGACCTCGCATGAGGATCGTTATTAAATCGACTTTGTGAAAATTATGTACTGACATGTATATCCTTCATAAAGGTTGGTGTGCGACATAGCTTTTCGAACCGAGGGTAGGTGACGAATGAATAAGAAGTCAAGGTCGTTTCTCGCTGTCTTTAATGACGTTGTTTACTTGCCCCTTTTGTACAATTTCTTTTGCAGCAATTCTCCCGTTGCGGTTACTCAACCCCTTGCCACCGGTTCAAAGTAATCCGCGTACCAAAACCGCACCAAAACCGCACCGTTTTTTAAAGCCCGCTTTTTGCGTTGCCGAAGATGTGTTTCCTAATAAGGGGAATGGCAGCTCTTGGAGACCGGGCACTTAGTTTATAAAATTGAAACTTTTATGTTTATTTTTATATATTGTTAGATACATAAATGAATGGCTGATTCTACCTCGTAAAGATATACAGTAGCATAAGTTTGATAACTAATTTTTGACTATATTTTAAAATTTAAAGCTCAAATTTTAAATGCTCTTAAAAAACCGAAACGTTAATATTCTTGGCGAGCATAATAAATGTAACTATCCTATGAATATAGAAGAGTTCACCGACCGACTCCGCCGCCTCGGCATCGACGTGCCCGCTGGCACGCTGCGGCGCTGGGCGGCCGAAGGGCTTATCACCGCACCGAAACGGATCCAAAATCCGGAAGGGCGCGGCAGGCTGAGCGACTGGCCTGAAACGTCCGTAGAGGAGGCTGCCGCATGCTGGGCAGTACGGCACCTCACCACGCGGGGGGCGCCGCCGACCATAGAAACGATCCGAAAGGTGCGGCTCCTCTCGTACACGCTCTATGAGCGGCCGTTTGACATCATACGGGGCGACGTCAAGAGTGACGGGACCCGCAGCCTGTACTTGTTTTCGTCGGCGCTCCATCCGCTTGTTATAAACTGGGCGGTGACGGTGGAAAAGGTGCGCCGCGCATGGCCCGTGCTTAAACCGGCACGTCTTACGTTTCGGTGGACGATCGAGGGAAGAGAGCACGAGGGAACGTTGAAAAACACGCTTGCAGGTATAACGCTCGAACAGGCGGATCGTAACTCGGTCAGCATTCATAGCGAGCGAAGTGACATCTGAGAACGAGCGACCTTCAAAGCGAGCAGTAAGACCATGCACACAGAGACGACACTGAGCCAGCACTGCCAATTCATCCCGGCACGCGTTGGGATACGCGATCGCCCGGGCTGCCAATCCTCCGCGCATCACCTGCCGGCCATCCGGACACGCACACGACTGAGGTTGCGGGATGAAAGACGCCGACGTGAGGCAGCAGTTTATGCTGCGCAGGGCACAATTCAAGAGCTTTGACACCATCGCGAAGGAGCTGAACGTGCGCAAGCAGACCCTTATCACATGGGAAGAGCGAATACAGGGAGGAAATCGCAAACCTCAAGGCGATCAAGCTTGAAGCACTGAGGGAACGGTACTGGCTTACGACAAAGGCGCAGACGGAGTTGTTTGGCGAGCAGCTCGCGCGCGTGGCCGAGGAGCTCGGAAGGCGCGACTTTTCTGACGTGCCGACACCAAAGCTTCTAGATATGCAGTTGAAGTTGAACGCACGGCTTGAGGCGGTCTGTCCTGCACCAGTCATCCGCGAAGAGGGTCAGATCGCTGAGCACAAGGCGCTTCGTAACGCTCTCAGCTCCGTCTCCGCAACATATGATACGCACTTTGATGAGAACGACGACGATGCTGTGACAGCCGGCGCAGAGTTTCTCGTTTCCATGCTGCTGACCTTGCTGCGGCGCTATGAAGATGGAGAAATCGACGAACGGACGGTCAGAACAGAAATCGAGCTGATTGCCTATCAAGAGAGAGAAAGACCCCGACAATATGGGTTCAATCAGTCAAATGTGCGCCTTTCGTGACATTTGATGGGCTCATATTCAAAATAGAAGTAACTTGGCAGGATCCGCAATCATATCGGTCAATTGATGAATTTGCCTCTGCTATGACTCGAGACGTTGAGCGAACGGCTAAAATGCACTTGGTTTTCGAGAAAGTCGTAAAAAGAGAGCAAACGGATTATGTACGGTTAGAGTTAGCCGTGAGTCACCCTCTAGGGAAGAAGCAACCTACGAGCGTAACTTCAGATAACCTTACTGAATTGACAAAAATGCTTGGAGTTTTTCTTGCTAAGGAAAAGGGTTTATCTGAGGATTCGATTCATTCGATTCGTTATCTCGGATTTGGTCTAGCAGACGCGATTTTGCTAGTCATAAAGGTAAATTGGAGATCT
>CAYHCZ010000117.1:0-5014 GCA_964355295.1 uncultured Methanomicrobia archaeon | reverse complement strand
TAATGAAGGACTGCGACTGCGTGATTAACTTTGCAGCTGAGACGCACGTCGATAAGTCTATAGTCAATTCCGCTGCATTTGTTCAAACAGATGTCCTAGGAACTCAAGTCTTGCTTGACGTAGCGAAGGACAACCAGATCGAGCGGTTTGTCCAGGTGTCTACAGATGAAGTTTACGGCAGCATTCGCAGTGGGTCCTTTAGTGAGTCGGACAAGTTAAATCCTTCAAGTCCTTATGCGGCAAGCAAGGCAGGGGCAGATTTGTTGTTGTCATCCTATTTCACGACATACAACTTTCCTTGTGTCATTACCCGCAGCGCTAACAACTATGGACCATATCAGCATCCCGAGAAACTGATTCCTCACTTTATTACCAGCGCTATAAGAAATAACAAGCTAACAGTTTATGGCCAAGGAGACAACATCCGAGATTGGATCCACGTTGAAGATAACTGCAAAGCTATAGACTACGTTCGTCAGATGGGCAAAACTGGAGAAATTTACAACATTGGCGCTGGTAACGAGAAGAGCAACTTGGACGTAACGAAAGCTATCCTACTGCTTCTGGATAAGCCTTCAACGCTCATGACGTTCACAAATGACCGTCTGGGACACGACTATAGATATTCCCTAGACTGTTCGAAGATTAAGGCTCTTGGGTGGCAGCCCCGAATTTCATTTGAAGATGGATTGGCCCAGACTGTTCGATGGTACCAAGAGAACGAGCCGTGGTGGTCATCGCTAGTTTAAAAAAACGCTTGAGCGGGTTTTCATGGAAAAAAAGGTTCCAAGGGAGATGAGTTTCAGAGCGAGTTAATATGTCTGATCATCGATTCAAAGACTGTATTCCCATCTACAGAACCCAGAAGTTGCTCTGAGGCTCGTTCCGGGTGCGGCATCATAGCAAGTACGTTTTTTTCCAAATTGCTAACCGCTGCAATGTTATCTTGCGATCCGTTTGGGTTTACAGCAGAAGTCGGGCGTCCTTTGTCATCGACGTACTTAAAAACGACCTGATCATTTTCGTAAAGCTCTTTGAGCAGTTCAGGGGGAACGACGTATCGTCCTTCTTTGTGGGCTATAGGAAGCTTCACTACATCGCTTGAGAGTGACGTAAAGGGGGATCTACCAATCTTAAGGAGTTTCACCCACTTGCAGATGAACTTCGGATACTGATTTAATGTAAACGTACCCGGCACAAGGTTTGATTCACTGAGGATTTGAGCCCCGTTACATATACCCAAGATGGGTTTCCCATCCGAAGCCATCTCCCGGACCGACTGCATAATCTTAGTTCGCGCGGCAATGGCACCTGCTCTTAAGTAGTCCCCGTATGAAAAGCCCCCTGGGATGACCGCGCCATCAAAACCCTCCAAGGCTTCTTTGTACCAAACGAGTTCTGCGTGAACGCCTAAATTATTCAAAGCTTTTTGAACATCGAGATCGCAATTGCTGCCACCGAAACGAAGAATTACAACCTTCACTGGCACCTTCGTAACTCCTATACGAACACTACGCTGTAATCGTGTATGATCGGATTCGCGAGTAGTCTTTGACACATTCCTTGAGCGACATCTGTTGCATTCTGACGCGAATCTGCTTCGAATTCAAGCTCAAAGATTGCCGCTTGTTTCACGGATTGACAATTATATCCAAGATGTTGAAGGGCCTTTTTTATTGTGGCAGCTTCAGGATCCAACATGCCATTCTTGAGCTTAACGGTTATCTCGGCGCGGAAAAGCATAGGATGACTGTTGGATCGTAATACTAAATATTAATTGTTAATAGGTCGTAGTCTGGCAACTTGATCGATCTAACGTGACCACGCTCAAAAAACGTCATCTTAAAAAACGAAAGAGTACCTTATTAGACACATTTAGACCTCTTTAGACGTCAATCTTACTATCTTTAAGCCTACCTTTATTGTGGTCGTGAATGCTCTATCGGAACCTCTGAACGACTAGCGTTAGCGCAACAGCGATTGTAATACCAGCGACTGAAGCGATTGCTTCAAAACCAGGCACTCCTGCAGCCTTGGCAGAATTGGTAGGGCCTGCAGTTGGGGTATTCGATGTAGGCGCTGGTGTATTTGAAGGATTCGCAGTCGGAGAAGGAGAGGCATACGGGGCTTCCGCGAGTACCTTGCGTTGCAGGGCAGTCACCTCGGAAGCTGATAGTTCTGTATTATATCTCTCTAAGACTCTGCCGTGCGGGTCAGTGAGCACGACCAGTGGCGGCTTGCTGTAATTGTATAATGTGCCTTGTTCCGTCCCAAGCACGTTGATGTTTACAAAGCTTGATGAAAGTGCAACAACTTCTGTGTTGTTCCACGTATTTTGATCCATGTTTTTGCATCTCGAACACCATTGTTCGTGTATATATATCAACACAGGCTTGTTTTTCTCAGCTGCTGTTTTCATCCCCGTTGGGTAATCATAAACCCACGCAACTTCGTTTTGCGCTTTGACGCTGACTGGGAAAAAGCAGGTTGTTGTTAAAAGAAGCATAGCAAGAACGGATAATAGTGTTACAGAGCGAACCGTGAATGACATACTTATCTACATTATTTCTGTGCTATTTAATTCTTCCAATGCTGGGCGTTAGAAAATCCACAAGCCGATGTAAGTGCAACCGAGTCTATTCGATGGTGCGAAAAGGCTCATAAATTCTTTTAGTTCGAGCTGTTCGAAATCAACGAATGTCGAGGCGAGCGATTAGACTTTACGATAAATTATTCAACACTTACGCGCACAATTAAGGAGAAGTTGCGTGAGAATCATTCAAGCCTCCTCGTATTTCTATCCACATATAGGTGGCGTAGAGACTCATGTTTTAGAGCTAGCTCAAAGCCTACAGGACATGGGTCACGAAGTCATTGTGTTGTGCGCAGCCGTCCCGAAGTCAAATCCTGAGGAGGTCCTGAACGGACTCCATATCCACAGATTCCCGGCTCTTGACCTCCCATACGTTCCATTCATGTTTGCCCTACAACGGCGGATTGCGCAGTTCAATGCCGATGTCATCCATTCGCATTACCCACCGCCATTCATATCTTATGGCGCAGTTAAAGGGTTGCCTCAGATCCCACACGTCCTCACATATCACTGTGATCTGGAGATCCTTGATCATATCGCAAATTTAAGGATCCCGAGCGTCTTTAAAAACTCAATTCAAAGAGTCAACAATCACCTTTATACAAAGCCCATCCTCGATAAAGTTAATCAGATTGTTGCTACAACTGAGTCCTACGCACGAAGCTCCCCGGTGCTGTGTAACTATCAATACGAAATCGTGCCAAATGGGATCCGGCTACAGACTTTTGACAAGCTACGCGACGCAAGCGAGAGGGAGATTAAACAAGTGCTCTTCGTCGGTCGGCTTAGCTCTGTCAAAGGTGTCGACTATCTTATCAAAGCAGCGAAAATCGTGCTGAAGCAGCATAAGGATGCAACGTTCCTGATCGTTGGCGATGGAGAAGAGCGACAAAGCCTCAAGGCGCACGCCAAAGGATATGAAGATTGTATCAAGTTTTATGGGCATATATCAAAACGTGCCCTAGTGGAGCTTTATAAAAGCTCTGCGGTGCTCGTCCTTCCATCTTTTACACGACTTGAGGCTTTTGGCGTCGTTCTTTTGGAAGCAATGGCATGCGAAACGCCAGTTATCGCGTCTCGAATTCCAGGCGTGCTCGACGTGATCGGCGAGGGGGGTTTTTTGGTAAAGCCGTGTAACCCACATTCTTTAGCAACTGCGATTCAAAACATTTTTGAAAACCCAGCTAATGCAAGACGAATGGGTAAAAAAGGTAGACAGCTTGTCGAACAGAAGTATGACTGGAAAATAGTCGCGCAGCAGGTCCTAGGCGTGTACGCAAAGGTTCAAGACCCTTGAAACTAAAAGCAAAGCGCGATTGCGACGATTTAATATATATTAATCGAATTCAATTCTGAGATGAAAATCTGCGCCATTGTCCCAATAGCGCCATCTGAACCGTTTACACTTATCGAAAAATCGGTCAATAGCCTAAATAATTTAGACTGCAGCAGGCTAGATTTTGAGGCCTATTATGTCATTGATAGCGGCGGAGAAGATCATAACGCTCTTCCTCACTTGCTACCTCCTCATTTTCATATACTTGTCAGAAATGACAACAGAGGTCGGCGGGCAGGTGCTATCAATGACGCTCTTAACGTTATAGAGAGGGCAGACTACATAGCGTTGTTTGATGTTGATAGCCGCCCCAACGTTGATTTCTTGACTGAGTGCGTGCGTGCGCTGACAGAAGCGAGCAACGGCGTGCTTGCAAGCGGTTGTCGCTTCGTCACCAACAAAGAGAGCACACTTACAAAGATCATTTCTATCGAGTACAAGTTCTTCTGTGACATCTATCGCCTCGGTAGGTGGTCAGGGGGTTTCATTCAATTCAACGGATTGATAGGGGTTTTAAAAGCAGCCTATCTTCGGAGCACAGTTTTTAACGAACGCTGTGCTTGCGAGGACGTAGACATTAGCCAACAGATCTATCTCTCAGGGAACTCCGCGCTTCTCGTTAATTCAAACGTTGGCGAACAAGCCCCTAATTCTATTCAAGATTTATACAATCAAAGAGTTCGGTGGTTCCGAGGAGCAGTCGAAGGACTGCGAAAATATTTTGCCCTGATGTTTACAGCAAACGTGCCGATGGTAGTAAAAATCACGTGGTTTAGCTCGCTCACAGTTCCATTTTTTTCCTTCTTGCTAGCACCTTTTGTTCCGTTATACTTACGTGCCATAAGGGCAGAAAGTGACACTCTACCGGAATCACTGGGGATTTTATTTGGCGTACTAGGCTATACGTGCTTAATGACGCTCTGTGGCGCGGTGGCAATCGGACAACATCTCACTTCCCGCAAGAGCGAGTGGGCTGCGATGACCCGATCGGAGGTCTAGTTGAGGGGAGAGATATCTTGAAGGGCTTACATAAGTGGCTTGCGGTTTCGTTAACTTTCAGCATAGTCTCAATACTTGCGCTGCTG
>CAYHCZ010000116.1:0-5060 GCA_964355295.1 uncultured Methanomicrobia archaeon | reverse complement strand
CAACGTGGTTAACCGCTACATTTCGCAGTGAGTAACCGTACCCTTCATCTTTCTGTGGGGTCTCGAGCATGGATTTCACCATACCACCCACGTTGTCGAGTGTCTGTGGGTACTCTCCCCAAATGGCCGCCTTAACCATCGGCGCATTGAACATGTCCACCTTGAACATGGTGATTATCGCCTCAGTGAGCGCGCTGCTTGTTGCAGTGGTTCCTGCGACATAGGTGGCTCCAGCGTCGAGACGTGCTGTTGGCACTTGTACCATAAGTTGCTTTCCACCGCCAAGGGCCTTGACGACTGTGTCGTCGCCTGCACTTACCTGTATAAGGTCCTTAACCTGCTTCGCAAGAGCGTCGGCGTTGCCCACTAGATCCAGGTTCAACTCGCGACCGAGTATTTGTTTACCCTTGCCGCCCATTTTACCGGTCATCACAGCGTTTTGGACACCGTCAAGATTGACGGCTACTGTCCGCTTGGTGAGGTTGATAATCTTCTTGATAGCCGGGTTAACCGTCGGGCTGAGCGCCTCGAGTGCTATGTTGGAACCAACCTTTTGACCTTTGTCGTTGTATAAATCGACTTTGTCTTCAAATTTTGGCATTCTATCCCTCCACAGGGTCAACTACCACACGAACAATTCTGTTTACTGTAGACCATGACTGAAAAATAGCTGAATACAACCCGATCGAAAAAAAGATAACAAGTTGTATGTTTCACCTAGCATGGAGCGTACCCCGGGTTTATTTAAAATTAATTTCATAGTTTATTAAGCTTGTGCTGGAAAAAAGCGGAACAAAAAAAAGAAATAATTTTTGCAGAGATTTTTGCAAAAAAAAACTGTATAAATTTTATTTTATCGTCTTTATAAAAATAATGCGTATTCGATTTTATGCAAGCAACGGCCGCCGATCACTAAAAAGTTATATATGTATCCAATCTTATCTCGCCTTGGCGTATGAAGGTATTAATAAGTCCCAAAGACGAATTTGAGGCGAAAGCAGCAGTCGATGGAGGCGCAGACATCATCGATGTTAAAAACCCAGTTGAAGGATCACTCGGTGCCAACTTTCCATGGGTAATACGACAAATTCGGAGTCTTGTGCCTCACTCCATCGATGTGAGCGCAACAATTGGTGATTTTCCGCATCTCCCGGGCTCTGCCTCGTTGGCTGCACTAGGCGCAGCTGTATCTGGGGCTAATTACGTCAAAGTAGGATTAAAAGGGTCAAAAACACGAGAAGAGGCTCTTTTTTTGATGCAGCACGTAACGAGAACGGTGAAGGAATACGACATTAAAACCAAAGTCGTTCTCGCAGGATATGCAGACTATCACAGAGCAGCGACTCTCGATCCCTTTCTGCTACCTGAAGTTGCGCGCAGTGCTGGCTGTGACGTCGTGATGGTCGATACGTTCATTAAGGATGGAAAAGGCTTGTTTGACTTCATGGACGAAGCTTCTTGCAAGCGTTTTATCGATGAGGGGCACAGATATGGCTTGGACGTTGCCCTTGCAGGGTCTATCAAACTGCCCGAGATCCCCGTACTAAAACGTGTAGGGACTGACATCGTTGGAATTCGAGGGGCAGCTTGTTCACACGGCGACCGTTTAACTGGAACGATACAGGTCGAAAACGTCAGAGCGCTAATGGACCTTGCGAGACAATCATGAGAGCTGCCTGACAAAGCTAATAGCCAATAGTCGCTCTCGAAAACTATTACGTTTCATGCTGCCATGTTTATAATATGAGTGAAGACTATGCAGCTCTATCAGAAAAGCTCACGAGTGTTTTAGGTCTAAAAGGCTCACCCGTAGCAGTCAAACTTATCCGAACGGAATCAAACCTTCCAAAAGGGCTTACTCATACAAACGAGGTACTTCGCCATTGCGAAATGGTTCAGAAGGCGCGACGCGGTTCTAAATTCTACGCAACAGTCGAACAACACGCGTGCAAGGGCGGCGCCGGAATGCTCGGCGTAATCGACATACCCGAGAACATAAAGTCCGGCGAATTTTATCACAAACTTGGAAGATTCTCTTCAATTGAGCACGCAGCAGAGACTATGCAAGGTATTCCCCGCGTCAATTTTAAAACCTACGCAACGGCTTATTCGCCACTCGCAGAGGCACCTTTTGACCCAGACGTGGTCGTGCTGCTTGTTACGCCCCACCAAGCAATGATGATCGCACAAGCTAACGTTTACGAATTACATTCAAGAAATACTGCCGATTTTTCGGGAATTCAATCAATATGTGGCGATGCGGTCGCTGCACCCCTAATGAGGGATAACGTAAACTTCACGCTAGGGTGCTCTGGTTCTCGAAAATACGCAAAGGTAAGCGAAGATGAACTGATAGTCGGTATCCCCATGAAAATCCTCCCCAAATTGGCTGATGCCCTCCAAAAACTTGCCTAACTGACGTATTAAAGCTTAATAGTGCTAGCTGTTAGAGGAACTGTACCGTTAAATATCAGAAGAACAATTCGCACACATTAGTTGGAGGAGTTTTGATGGAAGAGAACTTTGGGGTACTTGTGCTGGGTCACGGGAGCAAGCTAACCTATAACAAAAATACCGTTGAGGCTGTAGCAAACATACTCGCAGAAAGAATGACAGACGCAATCGTAAAAACCGCATATCTCAACATGGATAGCCCAACCGTTGAGGAGGGAATCGAAAGTTTTAGTTCAACCGATGTTAAAACGCTTTACGTGCTTCCACTTTTTCTTGCTCACGGAACTCACACCCTAAAAGATATCCCTGAGATTCTCGGATTAACGGACGGCCAACGTCGAACCACGCATTCTTTCGACGATAGAATTGTCGACATTGTGTATGCAGAGCCTCTTGGCATCGACCCCTGCATCGCTGATTTGGCGCTTAAAAGGCTTAAAGAGGCTTAATTCCTCATGGACTTCAGCGGCAAAAACGTAGCCGTTTTAGATACAATTCATGGCGCGCGAGAGATCTGCAAAAAACTGCGCGAAATTGGGGTAAGCGCAGTTGCGCTCAATATTTATCACAACACGCCTACGCCTGACGTTATCGACACCTTTGACGTGGTCATAACACCCGTTCATGCCCATACTCCACTCGTAGCTCGCGCTGAAGCTTTGGACATCCCGGTATTGACCCACCACCAAGCTGTGGGTCAGCTCGTACGGCAAACGGAAGTGTTGAACGACGCTCTCGTGTTTGAAGTTACCGGTGTAAAGGGAAAAACGACGACTGCAGCACTATTGAGCAACGCATACAAGGATAAAAAGCTGCTTGCGCTAACGAGCCTCGGACTCGAAGTCTACGAAAATGGGAGATATATTGCCAAAAAGCCGCTGAGCATCACCCCCGCAAACATATTGACTGCAATAGACCTAATCAAAGAGTTCGACTTTGATCCAGAGGTGTGCATCTTTGAGGTGTCGCTTGGTGGAACTGGAATTGCCGACATAAACGTCATTACGACATTGTCACCTGAGTACGACATTGCGCAACACACAAAGACTTCTACATCGGCTAAATTACAGATGGTCTCAAATGCTAAGGCGAACTCGTGCTTAATCGCTCCATTGAAAACAGCGCCCCTGATAGATCAACACTGCTGCCTCAACACGTTTGGCGATGAAGGAGCAAATGTGCGATACAAGAATGCAAGTAGCAACGAGGCAACTATAACGTATTCACAGTTAACGAGCATGGATGGAGGTCTAGCCTCAGGAGAAGTGCAGTTTGCCCTTTCTGGCCACTTCAATTTTAAGAGTTATGAAAACGCCCTATTGTGTTTTGCGGCCGCAGCACTGACAGCGAACCTTAATCCTGAAACGATCAGCAGCCAGCTATCGCGTTTCAAAGGGGTATTAGGGAGGATGTCTGCAGCAACACTCAACGGAAGATTCCTTATCGATAACTCAAATTCTGGCCTCGACGACGTATCTATTAAACACGCGATACAGTACGGACTTACGTTCAAGAAAGCGGGGAATAAGGTCGTCTTAATCATCGGCATGGAGGGAAACGTCTGCGAAGGCATAGCCACAGAATCCCTCGCATCACTTGCTAATAATAATGCGCTTGATCACGTCGTCTTCGTTGGCGATCACGTGCACAGTGTAGATAGGGGTGTAATCCAAACAGACAACCTCGAGAGTGCATTACGCAAGGCATTGGAGCTAACTGATACCAGTGACGTCATTATCTCATGTGTGAAAATGTGGAGGTAGCAAAAGTGTCATCAAAAACGCGCGGAGCAGACACAATGGCAGAACAAATAATCCATCCTCGGCCGAGCTCAATCGTCGCCGCGCTGTATACGTTAAGAGATCTGGAAGCTGATGTCGTGATCATCCACGGGCCATCAGGATGTTGCTTCAAGCATAGCCGACTCCTCGAGGAGGACGGGATTCGCGTTATTACTACGGCAATGGATGAGACCAATTTCGTATTCGGAGGCGACAAAGTCCTTGCGAAGGTAATAAAACGAGCGGTTGAATTGTTCAATCCAAGCCTTTTAGGCGTAATCGGCTCGTGTGCAAGCATGATAATTGGTGAAGATATCCACCAGGCTGTGCACGACGCAATCCCTCCCTGCCCTGTAATAGAAGTTGAGATTCATGCCGGTTACCGAGACAATACTTATGGTGCCATCGCGACGCTTGCCGCAGCAGTTCAAGCAGGGGTTATCGATGATGCTGAATATCAACGACAAAAGGAGCTACTCATCGAAGCTACCAATCTTGAAAAAATGGCCGGAGTGGCAAGCAAAGAGTATATCCCCCCTTCGCGCGGTGATATCAAATACGTTACTGCCAGGAAGTTGCTTGAGCTTTTAGAGCACAAAAAGAAAGGGGTCGTCGTTTTAAATGCTAAAAAAGAGACCGCTTATCAATTTGTTGACGTTGTTGTTGCGCTCTCTACCGTTGCAAGAGACGTAAGTAATGAATACCTTAAAACCTTTGCCAATCTCGACGTTAACGTTGGATTGCCGAGATTAAGAAAGCACGCAGAGAACATTTTAAACGACTTGGCAGCAAGCGACGTTTCCATCGACTACATCACAGGTGGAT
>CAYHCZ010000115.1:0-5083 GCA_964355295.1 uncultured Methanomicrobia archaeon | reverse complement strand
CGTGAGGCAGCGATTTCGTGGAAAAGCGTGACAGAGGGTCTGTGTCACACGACAGGGCTATTGTTGATATTCGCAAACGGTGAAATTCAACTACTTGTACGTCGCTCTTAGCGAAGAAATATCCAGTTAATAACTCGTTTTCTGCTATGAATAACGATTGCGTGGAAGTCGATGACCTTATACTACAACTAGCGGACTACAAAGATGATTATGCCGACGTAGCGGCCGAAAAGCTGCTCCGCAAGTGTTCGCGTTCTTGGGAAGCGTACCGGTATCTAGATAAAAATGCACGACGCGTGGCTTCCAGACAGCGCACGACAACAACTACGACGGGTTGTAAACCAAATACGGATGCGCATGTATCAACAGCGTGAGTATGGTTAGTCTATCCTTGCTCAACCAATCTTCAGCTAAATCTTTAGAATATCTGCTGACCTGACTATAGAACTCGGGGCCTTAGCTCAACTGTGTCACGTGAGAATTATCTCTTCGATGGCTCGTCTCTTTCGCGGAGTGGGAGCCTCATCGGGGTAACCGAGCGGTAGCAGAGCAACTACGTGTAAATTATTTTCCCAGCCAAAGATGGCTTTGATTTTCTGTTCGTCGAGCATTCTCACCCAGCAACTCCCCAAGCCAAAATCCAAGGCCCTCAATACAATATGCTCTATGGCAATCGCAACGTTAAAAGCGATGCCGGGCGCAAGCTCCTGGACATTCATGCTTCTAAGTTGTTCAGCTCGCCCACGAAGAACACGCACCATTGTCTCCTCAAGCGCCCCCTCTTTTCCAATTTCCTGACTTCGAGCTGTGATTCCTTCAAAATAGCGGTGAAGGTCAGCACAACAGACCAGCACAACGGGAGCCTGTGCAACAAATGATTGGCGATAGGCAGCTTCCGCCAATTTCGCCTTTGTCTCGTCGTCTTTAACAATCTTAAACCGCCATGGTTGTGTATTGGAAGCTGATGGCGCTAGTCTTGCGGCTTCAATCAGTGCCATTATGTGCTCGTCTGGCACGGGATTCCGCTTAAATTTCCTTATACTACGCCTTTTTTCGATAGCGTCCTTTGTTGGTAAATTCATTGTAGCTATACCAATCAGGTTTCCTCGCTTTGTATGTTCTTCATCGCTTTATAATCTATTCCGCTAACACCAAAAAAAAGAACAGATTCAAATCAGCCGAGGCGACAAGATACTATAAAGTCATCACGATAATAATGCGTTCTTGCAGATCACTTGAGCACGAGCCTTACCTACCAATGTCAATCGGGCACTGCTTGGGATAGAGTGAGCCAAGTCTTTGACTTCGATCCACCCGTCCTCGACGAGGCGCT
Source organism: uncultured Methanomicrobia archaeon (assembly GCA_964355295.1). GTDB lineage: Archaea > Halobacteriota > Bog-38 > Methanoflorentales > Methanoflorentaceae > Methanoflorens. The sequence goes on along the minus strand of CAYHCZ010000115.1, from coordinate 3,750 downwards.
CCAGAAAGTGTTGTATTTCATTTTCGCTGTAACCCGTCTTTCGCGCTGCTTCTGGAATGACCACCCAGTCATCTTTGTCGCTTTGACCATTTCCGACATTCAAGCGTGCTAATTGACAGAAGAAATTATCACGACGATTTTTTTCATCGTTCCCTTGCATGTCTAGCTTCCGTTTTATTTAGCTCTGCGTGAGTGGCTAACGACTCTTTCGCGTCCTCGAGTTCGATGCACATCGTAATCAAGAACTATCTTTTCCTAACGTATTCGCCGTATGAATAAGAATCTTGCACGATTAGATATCGCTTTAGACAAATAAAACCAAGGAAAACGAGGCAATGCAGATCGCAATTATTCTAGAAACGATTCACTAACGAAAAAGAAGCACAAACGCGCTTCAATTATTTCTCAACGATCGGGAGTTTCACCGTGAAGGTCGATCCTTTGCCCACTTCACTCTCAACGATTATTTGCCCACCGTGCGCTTCAACGATCCGCTTTACCACTGCGAGACCGAGCCCCGTCCCCTTGGCCTTGCCCGTAAAAAGTGGAGTAAAGAGCTTGTCTTTAAAGTCCTCATGGATGCCAGTTCCCGTGTCGCGCACGCTTACTGCAATTGAGCCGTCTTCCGCAGACGCACTCACATTAAGCTTCCCTCCATCTGGCATAGCCTGCACGGCGTTGAGGAGGAGATTAGCAAACACACGATAGAGGAGGAGGGGGTCTGCCATTACGTGCAGATTCGGAACTCGCATTTCAATACGCACACCGTCCATCGGGGGCAGTGATCTGACAACGTCTTCGATTACCCCCTTTATATCGACCTCTTCATTCTCTGGAACGATCGGACGTGCATAATCTTGGAGATCGCCGACGATTTTGTTCATGTAGAAAATCTGTTCGCTAATTTTGTCAAAAAGCTCAGATTCCCTTTCCCAATCGTCAGGGCCGCGTTTTTCGAGAGGGATTCGCTCGATGCGAAGCCGTTGTAGGTCAACGACATATTGAAGGACCTGCAACGGATTTCTGAGATCGTGACCTATCATCGCGGCGGTTTCGCCGATGCTTGCTAAGCGTTCGGCATTTTTGAGTGCCTCTTCCGTCTTTTTAAGCTCGGTAAAATCTACGCCGATAGCTAAGTGCCCGATGTGTTGTCCCTCTCTGTCGATGAGACCCTCGTTGGCCCACTGGATCCATACGCGCCGCGCATCCTTCGTGACGTTCTCATTGAGGTTGATGGGATACTTAGCAGGGGAAGCGAGGATGTCATTGACAAGGGGCTTAAGCGCTCTTCCGGTGCTCTCCACCTCCGGAATGATGATCATAACGTCTTGCCCGATAAGTTCGTCTGGTGTATAGCCGAAGAAGCTTGCGCCGTAGTCGTTGATGAAGGTGAGAATGCCGTCTGTGTTAGTCGTTAGGATAATGCTATTTGCGGTTTCGACAAGCGCGCGGTACTGCTGCTCGCTCTCCTTGAGCCGGGCAGTACGCTCATCGACAAGCGCCTCGAGGTGCCCTGAGTAACGTTGTAATTCCTCTTCTGCTCGCTTCAGCTCGGTGATATCTCTCGCCGCAGCAAACACCCCTTGCGCTTGGCCAGCATCATCTTGGAATACTGTGGCGTTATACAGCACGTCTGTGATTCTGCCTGACTTGTGTTGAATGGCAAGAGCGTAATCCTTGACGAACCCGTCAGCGAACACCTGCTGAAACCCCTTGCGCGCTATTTCAGGCTCTGTGAAATAGTCACTAAAGTCGCTGCCGATTAGCTCGACACGCGCACAGCCGGTCACCTCCTCAGTGGCCTTGTTGGCGTCGGTGATCTTTCCCGCAGCATTGATGGTGACCAGGGGGTCGAGACTTGCTTCGATAAGGCTTCTTGCATAGAGAGACGCGGCTCGGAGTTTCTCTTCAGTCTGCTTCCGCTCGGTGATGTCCCGTGCAGCTGCAAAAACTCCTTGAATCTCGCCCAGATCATTTTTGAATAGTGTCGCGTGGTACAACACATCAGTGATCTTGCCTGATTTATGCCTGATAGCGAGGGGATAATCCCTAACAAAACCGTCAGTGAAGACCTGCCGATAAACTGCGTTTGCTCTTTGTGGCTCTGTGAAAAAGCTGCTAAAGTCGCTTGCAATCAGTTCTTCACGGGAAAGGCCGGTCACCTCCTCAGTGGCCTTGTTTACATCGGTGATCTTTCCAGCAGCGTTGATGGTGACAAGGGGGTCAAGACTTGCCTCGATGAGGCTTCTTGCATAGAGAGACGCGGCTCGGAGTTTCTCTTCAGTCTGCTTCCGCTCGGTGATGTCCGTGGTAGTCTCGAGTATTGCCATCGGTACGTTCCCCGTACCGTACTGCAACGTCCAGTTGCTCATGACCGTCATCCCGACGCCGGCGCGCGTGGTTTGTCGCAGCTCTCCCTCCCATCGTCCCTCACGGAAGAGATCGTCGGTGATCTCAAAAAGCGGGGATGGAAAAACGGTCTGGAGTAATGAATGTATCAGTTTTCCTCTTACGTCGTCTTGCTTCCACCCGTACTGTCGTTCTGCACCCTTGTTCCAATACCGAATATGCCCATCGAGATCAAAGATGACAATCGCGTCATTTGCTGCGTCAAGCATGGCGAGGCGCAGTTGTTCATCAATGATATCACGTTCCTCTGTTATGTCGTGTCCAAGCAAGAGTACACGCGCGACAGAGCCGTTCCTCATTGCTACCGGATAGAGGGATACTCGAAAACGCTGTCCTTCATATAGCTCCTCAGCATGTATTGGAGCTCCTGAGAACGCCACTTCGTTTATCCACTTCCTTCGTACTTGTGCCGCATCAGCCGGATGAGCGTCGTATGCACAAGAACCAACGAGCGCAGCTGCACTAGTGCCAAACTTCTCTACAGCTGCATCGTTAACGGCGAGAACGATTCCGTCGGTGTCCATAAGCAGCGCCACGTCAGAAAAAGCGCTAAGAAGGGCTGACATAATTTCAAAGCGCTCGGTTAATCCCTCGCCGCGTGGTTCGCCCACTAACTTCTCCCCAATAGATGTTCAGTAGTAAATAAATGTCTAGCTAGCATCAAACGTTACTTCTGAAAATATAAGGTTTCACCCTTAAAAAATAGCTGCGACCTGCTATTTCTGCAGATTAAAACGCTAAGAGAGGTCTACGTGCTCTTTATCGTCTTTTTTCAGCTGCTCGTAGAGTTCAGGGCCGATGCACTCTTTCGCGTAAGCACACCAGTGAACGCACAGGTTCATGTCGTTAAAAACCTCTTGTCCACATTTGCTGCATTGCACCTTGACATCTGAGGAAAAAATCTCCACATCCTCGCCGCATCGCGGACATTTCTTAATTGTAATGGTCGGCGTACGTAAGTGCGACGTCCCTGGACAACTGCCAAACATCATATATCCTACACCGCTCTCAGGCTTCTCACAAACATTTAGCTAATGAGAGTTCGTTACGCGGTTAAAATAGATTGTTATGCTGGATATAAAGCAGTTTCACGATTCCTGGACACGAGGTGATCAGCGCTTCCGAATCACTAAAGTCCATCTGCTGTTCGGCCTATCCAGTTTTTGAGATCCCAATGCCCTTTACTTTAGTTCGATGTGCTCGAAGCGGAAGAGTTTCACCAGTATTTCTTACCTGCAAGAAATGCATCGACGCCTTGTTTCTGGATTTTTTTAAGATTCTTAATATTCGCGTCTCCGTGTGCTGGCGTTAGAAAATTAAATTTATCACACGTTTTAAAGT
>CAYHCZ010000114.1:0-5092 GCA_964355295.1 uncultured Methanomicrobia archaeon | reverse complement strand
TCAACTGGGTTAAAGAATTGTTTATGTATTACTGGGAGAAAGGAAAGCGAATTTAGTGCCTTCAAAACCTTTTTTCGGTAGATTGGCTAAATTTAAACACAAAAAAAGAAGAATTGAGGTTATCGCTGAATCGCTGTAAGTGTCTTTCGATGGCGACAGTTAGTATGGAGCTTTGTTAGGCAACGTCTACAGCTAATTCAAATTTTGAAATGATACTTTAGTTTACTTATGTAAGAACTCTTATACTGTGACTTCAGTCAACGGGCCCTATTGAGGCTCCGTCGCTTCTATTCTTGTTGTCACCATCTGCCGCCGTACGTTTTGCAGCCTTCATCTACTTCTGTATGAGGGATTCCGCTGTCCGATTCGTGACGATCGTATCCGCATGACGATGGACAATCTTCCAGACACCCTCTTCCGGCCGAAATATGGCTGTCACCCGTAGCGCTACTGTGGAGAAATCCGGCCTTCCACCAACCTTGACCTTGGACCGCTCATTCTCGACAATAAAAGCTAGGCCTGGGGTCACTACCTTCACTAGATTTTCGAAATGGATAGGTTCGCCATCTTGATAATTTGAAGCAGCACGCTCCGCGGTCTCGACAACTTTCTTCCGGCCACGCACGGCAGGGCCAAGGGGGTTAGCTAAACTGACATCTTCTCGCTGAGAGAACATGTCTAGGATAAGCTCAGGTCTTCCTTTGTGGAACTCACTCAGTGCCCGGTGGTACTTTTCGATTGTTTTGTCAAAATCCATCGCAGTCACCTCAGAGTCTCCAAAGCAGCGCACGTTCTTATATATTGGGCGAAAAAGGAACGCTAGTTTTATTGTAAGGTTGAGCTAGCGATGAGGTGAATGGTTTTAGCAACAGTATCCTGAGAGTTTTGCATGTCGATTTTGCTTAGATGCTTTTAGAGTCTTCTATACACAGCAACCGGAGCCTAAAACTGGCCCCGACAGCAACTCCAGACCGAGTCGAGTAAGCACAATAACGCATCTGCTGGCTGAGCACATATATAAAGTCGATGTGAAGTACTGGAAAGCTGTCGACTTCGATTCGTCGAGGCACATTCGCTCATCCCTAAAGCAGCAAATCGGCTGGAATTGACTAAAAAAGGCAATATTGATAAAATCGCGCGGCACAAGCTTTATTAACCAAGAGCGTTTGAGTACATACTTTATTCGAGTCTTGATCAAAATTAAAAGCAATAATCATGGAGTCGTTTGACGTCGAAGCGACTGATGTTGTATGCGAGTAATATATGCAGCTATCGTCCTGGTAAGTATAACACTTACTGGCCTTGCCTGTTTTTCCACCGGTCTCGTCTCCGAGGAAAACAACGCCGTAAAACTAGTAACAGCGGCTTTCGAATTGTCTTCCGCGCTTACTCAAGAACCAGTTCTCCCCACCCCCAGTCCATTCCCGGAACACCTCGTCAATACGCCTACCGCCGCCCCCTCTACAATACCGGAACACCTCGTCAATACGCCTACCCCCGCCCCGCATAACCTCGTCAGCAAAGTCGATACGCCTACCCCCGCCCCGGCTAACCTCGTCAGCAAAGTCGATACGCCTACGCCAGACTCTGCGTTACAAACGCCGGCTGTAGTTCAAACAGGTCATGCATCTTCAGCTATTCAAGTAATCGCTACGGGATCTCCATCAGGCGCGTCATCACTGGGCATCATAAACGCAGCATCTGCTGCAGCATTGAGCTGTGTTGTAGTTGGTCTAATCATTGCAGTTGGACTCATATATCGGCAAAAGCGCAGACGTTAAGTCAGTGTACATCGACTAACCTGATATACGACGCTCCTACAAGCGCTGTCATGAATCTAGATAGAGTCATATTATCAAAAAGCGTAACTGAACCGTAATCGAGGAACCGTATTAAACATCTTACGAATCTGGGATGCATAGAAAGTTGCCGGTGCAACAATGCCGATTGCCCCTGTGGAACAACAAATTAACGATCTTACATATCAAGCTGAACGCACCGTCGGTCGAGTCAACGCAGCCTTAATTATGCTGCTGATTGTAACTGGTGCGCATTTATTTGCTACCGCGATTTACATAGACGATCGGACGGCAATTTTTACTATGTCGATAAACGCTGTGGGGCTCGTTGTCGTATCATTATTTTTCTGGAATTTGGCCAAAAAACCGCAGCACCTAATCCTGAGCATCAATGAAGAGGCACAAACCTTGACTGCAGTTTCGTGGATTCGCAAAATTAGTACCACGAAATACGTACTGTACGGTCTTCTTGTGCTCTGTGGTTCATTCATCAGTTATCTCGCTGTTTACTTCGCTTGGGAGGTATACGTCGGCGGCGGATCTCTCAGAATGCCGGACTTTTTCTGGGCTATGTTGTTAATCGGGCTCTTTTTGCTGGCGTTGATAATCTGCTTTTTTCTGGGTTATCAAGCGAGCATTGATATCACGCCGATGCACGCGTTCATTTCAGAACCTCTGCTTCATAGACTCGTCAGGGGCGGTCTCGGGATCCTTCCAAAAAAAGTCGCTCTCGGCACTTCGCACAATATTAGCTTTCGATTCACCTTCTCTGAAGTGTGTGGCGACGAATCTATTGTCCGAGATGCCAGTAAGCAAAGAGAGTACGTTGAGGCGGAACTTCAAGCAGCTGCTCTCAAAATCGACACGGAGAAGCGACTGAAGCTATGCGATACGTCGCCATTGCCTGCAAGCACCTGGAACTGTCATTTTCCTGAATCTGGAAAGCAAACGTTGAACCTTATCCTCAGCGAAGTGAATCCTGCGACCGATACACGAAATGTGGTGTTCACATTTACACATACTGTAAGCATCAAAGGCGCGCTCACCTCATCTATTCAACCAGTTTGTGCCATTACGCTTTCTATCATTACGCTATGGGTTTCACTGAGCAATGCATTGGGCGGCATAATACAGCTTATCGTGTAGAGTGCAATTTACAGCATCGAAAGCAGCAGTTAAAGAAGGGGAAAAAAACTAAGTTGACAAAACAAGAATGGTTTTAATTATGCCATCTGAAATTTCGATCCCTCTGGAAAGAGCAGCTGATTTATGCAAAGCCTATAGAGATAAACACGGCGTGCGGCTGTTTAGTCAATGTTGGGGTTGTGTGAAGTATTCTAAAGGAGTCCCAGAAAAGCTGTGTTTCTACAACCCCCCTAACAACGATGGATGCAAAAAAGTAAATGAACTATTTGAAGCTTCAAGTTAGAAACGTTTATTTTTCATTACCGTCAACGAATTAACCAAACTAGCTTAGCTAAAAGAGCAAACTTAGTAACAGCGGCCGAGTTAGCTGCAAAAAAAGCAGCTACTGGGTTTGTAAAGTAATAAAATCGTTAGCGTGGCTTAGCTTTCCGACAAGTTAAGTAAATGTTGTAATTGCCACTCACGCTCTTTGTTAGTGGCTATCTTGGCGTTAGCTGGTTCAACAGCGTCGCGAACAGCGGTTGCTGCATAAATGGCAGCAGCAACAGCGTGAGTGGGAACATGCGCAGTTGCCAACGCGTGACCTGCTGCGCGGGCAGCTGAGCGAGCTGCATTATCATCTTTCACTTCACGAGCAGCCGCATGAGCTGCAAGTGCAATCTTGCGTATAACACCCATCTTAAACACGCCAGTTTTTATCCACGCTCGACCTGCATCAATAGCTAGCCTAGGGCGGTTATCTTGCGGGTATTTATTTTCAAAATATTGCAGTACACGTTCAGCACAATCACAAGCCCAGACGGCTAGCGTTTTGTGGTCGGTTTTACCTACACGCTCCGCGATTAAATTGTCTTTGTCCGTAACTGCTAATTTTGGTTTTTTCACGCTAGTGTAATATCAGTATTCTTCTCTACTCCGAAACTATCTCTGGAGCCTGGCGGAGGCCCGACCAACTTAACTGCACTATAACACGTAGCTGGTTCTTTGTACTTATCTGGACGGGCAGTGACACTTGTTATCGTTTCTATTCAACTGCGACATTGCGTTCATCAACTGACACGACTTTCTCAAATTCTTCCCTTGGATTAAATACAACATATTCCGTGCCGGCTTCAAAACGCATCGTATGCCTTGGTTCAGTGTAGAACACATCCCCCGCGTTAACAATCTCCTCACTGTCCTTGTATTTGACACGGACGGTCCCTTTCAAAACATATCCCCATGCCGGAACGGGACTCACGTTGTCGGGTAAGCCCTTGAAAGAAGGGGTCGTGTCGACCTCCTTATAAAAAGTGCCTACCTCAACGATCATCGCACCCCATGTGGTTCTCCGAATGATGTACCCATCCCCTTGTAACATAATCGGCAGGTCTTTTATTGAAGTTCTCATTGAGCCTCCTTGTAGTATTCACCTAGTTGTTGAACACACCGCGTGCAGTGAACTTGTACCTTATCCATGTTTTTATGGTCATCCTTGCATAGCTGGTGCAGGTGGAGCGGTGCTCGCGATGCTGACACTTACGATGATACCAGAAGGCTTCCGGGAAAGTGGAAAGCTGACCGGATTGGTTGTCGTGTTGGGGTTTGCCTTCGCCGCCATGCTCGGAGTTATTGGTTGATGGGGAGATATCACCCATTGCAATAATGGGTATTCTCGGACCTCGCCGTCTGAGATAAAAACGGGTCGGAAAAATCGCATAATTTAGTACTCCAATTTTGATCGAATCATATAGTATCGTTAGTTTCTTTTTCTTCCGAAAAGTCGCACGTCCTAGCGGCATTTAAGGCCACTAAATCAATAAAAGAAGCGCATAAATGGGGTATTTTGAACTATCATTCTATAAGTTTACGTACAATAGTAAAAAACAAACAAAAAGGTGGGGGTAATTGGCCTCTGAGTATGTTGAAATTACTTCTTTTTCCAAAACTGCCGCTTTTTTTAGCCAAGTGACCGTCTTCTGTGTTAGCCCTGCCGCCGCTGCTGCATCGCAGAGGTATTTTTCCTATCTCTCTGCGGGCCGCCTTCGTGTGAGCGATTCATACAAATTGTCAAGATATGTCTTTCGTTCTTTGATCGTCGGCTGTAATTGTTCAATAAACGCGATCCCGCCCAGGCGCGTTATTTCGCGCTCCACTTCCATAGCGTC
>CAYHCZ010000113.1:0-5133 GCA_964355295.1 uncultured Methanomicrobia archaeon | reverse complement strand
CGGTGATAATCCTATTGCTCTTGTATGGATAGTCACACACAACCTCCCAACTGACCGCATATTATCTCTTTTTTCGATTTTAAGCACGGGAGACACTAAAGAACTAAATCCTTAAGTGCGTCTAACAACGCTTTCCGTTCAACCGAGTCAGTCGGATAGATATAAAAATCGACACCTCGGCCCCGACCACGTCCTTTTCGTTCTACCTCCACGTAGCCGTACAACTCCAATTCAGCGATGAGTGCTGAAAGCTTCGAGGAGCCCACCGATTTCATCGGTTCGTTGTGTACTGGAACAACAACGGAAATCATCCTCTTTTCGTACTACGCGCATTTCGACATAAAGATTACCGTTACGGAGCGTGAAGTCGTTGATGTGGGGTAATCGGAGCCTCGATAGCGAGCGTTCACGAAAAGAAGCCCGATTCGAGGGTTTAACAAGCATAAATAATAGCTATCGCAATACTCACTGTTTGCTCGCTCGCTATCCTTGCGACTGTTTTGGAAGCGCGCATGCTAATAAGCTTAGAAGAGATTAACGAACGCATTCGATACGGGAGTGTCCATGTCCTCATAGCAGACGAAATGACTCACATCATAGATTGCACCTAGCGGCTTCAAGAACGATGAGCCCTTTCTAGAAGTTCACGTTTGTGTTCTTGCTCACAATGCCCCGAAATCTCTATTGACGTGTTCTCGTCGCGCATAAGATTCGTCATTGCATTGCGCCCCTAAACGATCTAGACTTATTGCGCAAACTTCATTAAAGTCTCTATGATTTAGGGGCTAGCTGTGGTGAACAATTTATCCTTTTTGCCCAAACTACCCCTTTTACTGCATCCCGAAACTCCTAAGTATCGTTGTGTGGATCTCATTGCGTGGAACTAGCAGGGCGAAAGATAACCACTTACGGCATCGCGTTGTTCTGCATTGTACTTATAGGTGCATCTCTCAGGTTCTACCACTTAGGAACGCAAAGCTTGTGGTACGATGAAGCCTTTTCAGTTTGGATCTCGAAACTGAGTGTGCCCCAACTAGTGCAGGCTACAGCGGTGGATGTCCATCCCCCCTTCTACTACCTGCTCTTGCACTACTGGATGATGTTATTTGGAACTTCAGAATCAGCCGTGCGACTACTATCGGCCCTATTTGGGATCCTTGCGATACCGATGATTTACGTGGTTGGCCGTCAGCTCTTTAATAGGGAGGCAGGGCTTGCGGCTGCGATCATTCTCGCGTTTTCGAAGTTCAACATTGCGTACTCGCAAGAAACGCGGATGTATAGCTTGATGGTACTTCTAGCACTCATCTCGATGTACTTCTTCATACGTCTCTTGGACGGCAGTAATTATGCCTTGTCAATCGGATACCTGCTTTCCACAACTCTTTTGATTTACACGCACATTTTTGGCTTATTCGTCGTTATTGCCCAGAATCTCTTCCTTGTGGTTCTATCGTTACTGTCAAAAAACTACCCATATTCACTAAAAAGCTGGGCAAAATTGCAGGCGATCGTTGTAGCGTTTTTTATTCCGTGGATCACAGTTTTGGTCAAAAAAATTCCGCAGCATGAAGCAGCCATATCCCCGGTGCAATGCCCTACGACGCAGATACTTATTGACACATTTTATAATTATTCCGGCACGGGAGCGTTGCTGCTGCTCTTCCTACTCTTTTCGGTGCTTTCTTTGTTCGCATTTCAAAAAGTAAGTGGCAAAATGGATCGGAAAGCGCCATTGAAAGCGCTTGAAAGCTACTCGTGGCAAGTGACTATCCAATCTGCAGCACCAGTGTGTTTTCTCGCAATATGGTTGCTCTCCATCAATTTGATACCGTTCATCATCTCTCGCTTCTCTGCGCCGATCTACCTCGAGCGATACACCATCGCAGCTTCAGTGGCTCTTTACTTGCTCGTAGCGAAGGGCATCAGCAATATCAATCACAAATACACCAAGCTGGCAGTAATAGGCATCATCGTGGTATTATCGGTAGCGAACCTGCAAGTCTACCACTCTTCTGTAACAAAATCACAAATGCGAGAGGCGGCTGCCCTGATCGACGCGAACTTTAGCAGCGGGGATGTGGTTTTGATTGCGCCATACTGGGACCACCTAACGTTCGACTACTATAACAATAGAACAGACGTCGCTGTCAAACCAATCTACTCGTGGGCAGTTGCCGACACACAGGCCAAATTTTGGGCAACACCGTCGTGGCTTCGTCCTGAAAACAAAATAAAAGAAATTCATACAGATGTGAACGGTCGCGAAAGGGTGTGGTTCGTCACCGTAAGAATTGAGGATGGAAAGGCCGCCGAGAATTTTACGCTAAACATCCTCAATGAATCATACGCAAACGTCTACAAGAAGAGTTATTATTATTATGACGTGTACTTGTTTGCGAAGCGCACGTGAGAAGAAATAGGACAGTGGCTTTAAGGCTTTTGGCCTCTCGCTCAGTGTTTAGCAGCTTTCATTTTATACTATCGTCGAACAATTGAACGTGACAGTGGCAACGGCCGAACACGATATTAATATACTCGTCCCAAGTGTTCTGGATCATACGTGTCATTTGGATAACACTCACTAAATGGAGCATACACGCCTTTTTCCTGCTGTCGTTGCCATCTAGAGCGTCCAGAAAGTGAAAGCCAATTCTTTCTTTCGATATGTTTTCATGGTCTGCTACGACATCTGAAGTCCCACTCGCTCCGACCGAGATGCATCATACGGTATTTTAGATGCTGATGATGTGCTTCTAAATGTTCTCCCGCATCCCGAACAGAACTCGGCCTATTGGGATGCGCGTTTTCCACAGTCGGAACAGAATTCATCCGCCATATTAACTGCCCATTTTTGATTAGATTCAATCTGGCCTAATTGAAAGACCAAAACATGCGTTTGTAAACACGTAAAACTCAACTTTTACAGCTGATATCTTCGCATTCTTTCGCAAATGGCGGCCTTTTAATTTCAATTCACGAGAATATCGAAATCAGCGTTTCGAACATATATTTTCAGTCAATCGACTCTGAAGGGCATAAATTCACGTCTTTCCAATATCGCATATACACGTCATACACGTCCTCCGGCAACGGATGGTTGTAGTGCTTCCAATCAATTCCGCTAACGCCGTGCGTCACTTTATATGCTCTTGTTGTTTAGAGAACGTCGTCTATATCAGGCGAAGGTCGCCGATAGTTGCTCTACGTGCAGGAAGTTTCATTTTGGTGTCAGAATTGACAAAAAATCAAGCAAGACTCAAGGACTACCATGATCTTAATTACCCTGATTGGAATCCTTCGGGCATTACTGCCTCTGCATCTCCTGCTGAGCAGTTGTGGACAGCAGCTATTAAATTGTGCATTCGTTCGTAAGGCACTGATAGGAACAGTATGTCCGGTTCAAATCCCTGCTGTTTTCGCGCTATCTAATCACCTGTAGTTAAGTTAGTACATCCAGTCATTACGGGATATGTTATAGAACTATGGCATAATGCTCCTATGACTTGTTGTTGTGGTGATATGCCATCCCAGTAGGTGTCCAAGGTTATCAGCCGACACGCTTGTTCTGGGTTACACTGAAACAACACAATGTCCGGTCGTAGTGTTGTTTTTTCAAGCGGACATATCACTAATCGGTCTGCCAATCGAGTAGGCGGTTGAACCATCAGTTTTAACATTCTCTCGAATGATACAATCGAATTGGTGAGCTTCTCTCCTTTTGTTAGGAACCGCTGAAGTCTCCTTTTCTGTTGTCCCGCAATTTCCGTGAAACCACAATATCTACTGCCGCCTGGGCAGGTCTCTACCTTTTCGTCAATAACAAAACAGTCACCTTCCGCAGCACGTTTCAACGCCTTACAAATCGATGTTTTCTCGTACAAGCCCTCTGAAACTTCTTCATTGGTGAACGTGATTGCCAGTGGTATCTTTTTTAATCCCAGCACTTTTTTTAACAGTTCTGCTTGTTCTTTGCATTCCATATACCCAGCTCCTTCATTAATCAATCAAATCTGAATAAGTCAATTTAATTAGTTCTTCGCTAAAGTTTGCTCTCATGCCTATAAAGTCACACTTTTCCAATACTTCATATAAACTTCATATACGTTCTCAGGCAGCGAATGCTGATAGTTGCCACACATCGGAGCCTGTGTTAGGCTCCGCCTATGCTTTAAACTGGACTCGAAATTAAAACTTAGCTCAAATTATCTGTGTTAGCAAGAAAAAAAGGCGAAGAGAATTACTACGGTATGCACAGAAGAGATACAAGCTAACTAGCAAAAGGTGCAACGCGGAGAACGCTTGTTCACATATAGAGATCAACACGTGCCGCGCCGTCAAAGGAGGCGAAGATCAGATTTTAGCTCCACTATTCCAATATCAGTTGCTGGTCGGCTAGGTTTTTGAGTCTAATCCGACACCTACGCCAACGCCGACACCTACTCCGACACCTACGCCAACGCCGACACCTGTTATCGTGGGAACATGGAAAAATTCAGTCTACACCGATGTTTATACCATATACCCTGATGGAAGTGCACAAGATGTGCATTCGGGAATCACTAGCAGCGGAACGTGGGCACAGCAGAACGGGCAGCTATACGGGCACGATTACGGGTATATATGGTACTGGACATTCGGGCCGCCCCCGGGCTTGGACACACGCGGTAATTTCATCGATTACATCTACATAGTCAACAACGATTATGTGACTTATGTTAACAACTACGGCAATACTGGTTCTGACTACCGTATTAGCTAAACCAAACCCATAGCGAACGCCGGAGCCGATTAAACGGTCACCCCCTGAGGACAGCACGCGATATGCTAGTTCGCGCTTCTGTTTAGCCCAAGTTCACTATAACACATATCTGACGCAGGCACAAGACGTAATTAACTCGTTTAAATTCACTTCTTGAATTCAACACTAAAAAGAATAGGAATTGTTACGCCGACATTCGCCTCTTGCATATGTGTATGCAATTGAAACCATTAGAACAAACAGTCGTTTGAAGGGTGGGCGATTAGTATTGGGTTGATTGTTTTTTCTATCATTGGTTTAGTCGGTGCGCTTAGATTAAAATTTAATCCGTTCGACGGCAGATTCACGCCCGCTATCGGCAAACGTCCAAA
>CAYHCZ010000112.1:0-5267 GCA_964355295.1 uncultured Methanomicrobia archaeon | reverse complement strand
CCACCAACGCCAACGGCCAGATCGCCATCACCCAGAAGTTCGGCTCCACGGGTCCACGCACCTACTACGCCACCTTCGCCGGTGACGGCACATACGCATCATCAACAAGCTCCGTCGTCACGATTAACGTCGGCACCACCACCACCGCCCTCTCTCCGACCACCACCACCCCCACCGTCAACCAGCAGGTCACCTTCACCGCCACCCTCACGAGTGGCACCGTCGCCCTCTCCGGCAAATCCGTCACCATCTACCACTACCTCAACGGCGTCCGCTACACCGACCTCACTACTACCACCAACGCCAACGGCCAGATCGCCATCACCCAGAAGTTCGGCTCCGCCGGACAACGTACTTACTACGCCACCTTCGCCGGTGACGGCACATTCGCATCATCAACAAGCAGCGTTGTCACTATCAACGTCCATACATAAGTTCTCATAGAATAGAGTAAGTTGCAAAGAGAACGTGATGCTCCATTATTACGGGAGTCATAACATAGTTGACACAAAAAAGTGAGCTGCCACTGCCCGCTTAATACGAAAATAATGCTTCAAAAAATATCACCCTTAAGCGTCGAATTGTAGAAACTCCTAATCTTTATTTAGCAGAGTGTTTTGCGGTCATCAGAACCAAGTCCCTTTTAGTCCCTCTGACAGTATTTTGGAGAATAGTTGCCCCCCTCATTAGAAAAGTGAGGTCTCCCATATTCGTTAACTATGAACCTTCTCTCATTAAGAATAGGCCTTTAGTCGTTAGGCTCAAAAAATGCCAAGTACGACTAGGAGTATTACGAGCAAAGCTCCAGGAATTCCAGCTAATGCACACACAAGAATGGTAATCAGGTCTATTGGTACCGTAAGCCCAAAGTTTACTAAAATCATGTTAGCTATAACTAGGATAATGATGCCGAGAATCGAATTGATTGCTAAGTACTTTCCAAATCTAACCCCGAGTTTTACTAAGATGTAGAGCACAATCAAAACAAGAATCGCTGCAACAAGCAATCCTATCGCAGACGTAACATCCATCAGGGCAAGTTGAGCAGTCAGTGTAAAATAGTTTTCGCCTACTCATTAACGCTTGAGATGAGCAGGTGTAGGGTCGGAAGAGCGTTTTCTAGCTAGTGAGTCTAGCGTGCAACCGGACGTTGCAAAATGCGTTTAATCCCAAGCAGTTTGTAATGCGCCAAAGAATGCTCACGTAATGCTGTATTAGTTGATCCTTCATTTTGTAGAACCTCTCTTGGGAGTACTTAAATAGTCGCGAAGCCGCTGTAAACGAAAACTAACCCAAGTAATGATAAAAAAACTCCGCAGCCGATCAGAATAAATCGATAGGCCCTGTCTCCTGCTACTGTCGCACCTCTATCTGTACAGAAAGAAACAAACCCATACCAAGAGAAATCTGACGCCCAATGGCCAATGAGAAATGTAGCTAGCCCCACTAATCCAGCAAGTCGAAGACCTTCGAATACAAACGTTGCTCCAACCGTAAACCACCACATGAAGAAATACGGATTGGACAAGCTAGTTACGATCCCCCCGTAGATGGGTCCGTGAACGAACTTAGGTTCTTTTTCGGTGATCTCGATGGACGCATTCCTTTGGCCGCTTTTTATCAAATTGACGCCCATAAAGACAAGAACTGCCCCCCCAAAAATGCATATGACGATAAAAGGCGTTTTCAGTCCTATGATCTGGCTAAGCCCAAGAGCGAGCAGCACGATCATACTAGTCTCGACAATTACGTGACCGAAAACGACGCTCGTACCGGCCCGGTAACCCTTTTTGACTGCCTCTGTTATTGAAGCTGTAAGCATTGGGCCTGGAACGATAGCACCAGAGAAGCCCACTAAAAAAGCTGTGAAGCCAAAAGCGAGGAGTTCAATTACCGTCTAGCTCACCTATCAGTCTTTATCCGCTCTTAATTCTCGGGAGCGCTTTTTTAGCGATTGGAAGTTCAAAAGTGGTTTTTGACTTCTAGCAGTTCTTATTTTTCTGAGCAATAAGTTCTCCGCACAGACAGCATTGTAGCGTGAATTCGTCGCGCTTGTGGGAGACTGCCCCCCAATACAGTTCGGTGGGTGAAGCTTCAACGGATTAAGTGACACAAGGTGTATGTTATATAAAGCTTTAAAAAAGATAGTTCTTGGGCCTGTACAAGGAATTTAGAGACCTAAGAAGCTCAAATTATTCAGTGATTATCGATAGGGCTCATTCTAGGAACTTTAGCATGACGTATGATGTTTGCATTCGCGACCTCGAAAAGGATTTTCATGGGTTTAAAGCCATAAATAAGTTGTCGTTTCGTGTAAAGCGCGGTGAAATCTACGGACTCTTAGGGCCAAACGGAGCCGGGAAGACCACAGTAATTAAGATTCTCTGTGGGGTGTTGCGCCCATCGTTCGGAGAAGCGTATGTACTTGACGTGAAGGTCCCTGATCCGAGCGTTTCATCGCGCGTTGGTTATATGCCACAGGAGCTGGCGCTTTATAGGGGATTGACTGTGCACGAAAACTTGGCGTTTTATGGCGAGGTTTTTGGACTCAGCAAAGCGCACATTGACGTGCGCGAACAGACGCTGCTCAAGCTTGTCGATCTTGAAGCCTCTAGGAACAGGCTTATTGATCAACTGAGCGGCGGTATGCAGCACCGTATCTCCCTCGCCTGTGCGTTGCTGCACGAACCACAGCTCCTTTTTCTTGATGAGCCGACGGTTGGCGTAGATCCCGATCTTCGAGCTTCATTCTGGCGCTATTTTGAGGGGCTGCGCGATAGTGGGGTCACTATGCTGATTACCACTCATTATATGGATGAGGCGCGTCATTGCGACCGCATTGGCTTCATGCGCGAAGGGCGTCTTATTGCCGAAGGCTCTCCGCAGGAGCTCCTCGAGTTGACGCATACTAATTCGCTCGAGGACGCATTTTTAGCGCACGCTCAGACTGAGGGGCCGCAATGAAGGTGTCACGCGCATTTGCAGTAACGAAGCGTGTTTTGCGAGACCTCAAGAACGATCGGCGGCAGCTTGCGCTCATTTTCATCGCTCCCCTGCTTGTTATAAGCCTCTTTGGCGTTGCATTTACCGGCGACGTAAAGGATGTCCGCGTTGTTGTAGTAAACGGTGACGTGATAGCGAGAAACAGCTCACTCTCAGAAAAGATAATATCCAATTTTGATTCGAGCGTGCTCAACGTCGCGTACTCAGATAGCGAGAGCGATGCCGTGGCTCAGGTGCAAAACGGAACCGCAAGTGCCGTGATAGTCTTCCCCCCGTACTTCACCCAATCGGTCGCAGCACGAGCCGCGGGTCAAACGTCTATCGCACAGGAAAATGTCACCATCAAAATTCTTGCGGATAAGAGTAACCCCAACATTTCGAACCCCATCATTGCGGCTGTCAACACAGCAGTCGCAGAGACGATCCAGGGTCTCGGTTGGCAGGCTCCTGTCTCCGTGGACTCAAGCAACGCCATTTACGGCGCTAACGCACAGTTTATCGACTTCTTTGCGCCAGGCATCATTTCGATTGCTGTCTGGCAGCTTACAACGCTGCTTACGCTCATCTCATTTGTGGGTGAACGAACGTCTGGAACGCTCTATCGACTGCTTGCGTCTCCGCTGAAGGAGAGTGAATTGGTCGCAGGGTACGCTATTGCGTTCGGCGTCATTGGGACCACGCAATCAGCTGTGCTACTAACAGCTGCTGTAATTCTATTTAACGTTACTATAGTTGGCGACGTGCTGCTCGCGTTCGGCGTCATCGCCCTGCTTGCTATCGTTTCAGAAGGGCTTGGCATACTGCTCTCAAGCCTTGCCCGACGAGAGGCGCAGGCCATTCAGTTTTTGCCCGTTGTTGTCTTGCCTGCCTTCCTCCTCTCTGGCGTTTTTTGGCCTATACAGGCAATTCCAACATGGCTGCGACCCGTGTCGTACATCCTTCCGACGACCTATGCGGTCGAAGCCGTACGCTCGGTGATTTTGCGAGGGTGGGGACTTGATAAGATATACCCCGACGTCGTCGCACTCCTCATCTTTGCCTCTGTCTTTCTCATGTTGGCGACGCTATTGTTACGTAGGAGAGAGTGACAGTCAATTCTCCTCTATGCGCAGTCGTTTTTTTTGCATAGTTCGCTTCAGAACCCAGTATTCGGTTAAGCGCAGTCCAGTTCAGATCTCAAAGCCGGGGAGTAGTTGTTTAAAGCTCGAAACCTTGCTGGCGTATTGTATATATGACTGCGAGTAGCATCCCCATGCCCCCTCACAAAGAACGGCTTTTACCACGCTTCTTCGCCAAGCTCTCAAAGTAATCCTCCAGATAAAACGTACGCAGATAGTCTGGCAATGAGTTTACGCGTGAATTCATTTGAATAATTTGCAGTGCCGTCAGCGGCTTAACGGTCTTAGAAAGTTCGGCACGTATTCTCTCACGTGTTTCTTTGTTCAAATCGGAACGCTCAATATTCAAGTCTGCAGTTAGCCAAAAAACAAAACGGCTGAGTGTATCTTCAACGCATTCAGCAAACACTTTGCTTAGTACAAGTGGGGAGTGGTGCGTTAGAGTATCTGCTTCATCAGAAGGGTAAACAAGAGTTGCCACAAGCAAACTGTGGCCGAACACTGTTGGGATTCTTGTCCATCTGATAGCTTCGTAAGGTCGAATTCGCGCTTCAGAGTCGTTTTCAGTACTTTTTTTCAATTCATCAGCGGTCATGCTTCTGTCTCAGCTGTCTGACAAATTCAATTCCCTCCACAGTGAGCATCACAGAAAATATCTTACCACCAAGAATGGGCTCTGCTTTCATATATCCTCGCAAGTCGAAATCCATGGCGTATTTATATACTTCTCGTTCGCCAAAACCCGCCCTCCTTGCCAATGTATAAAGCTCTCCACGTTTAACGAGTCTATTGGGGTCTTCTTTAACCTCATTTAAAACTGCGATGATGAATTCATTCTCTCGTTCCGAAATGTCCAAGACGTAACACATAATTAAAGTGTTTCTGAGATAAGATCTTAGTTTCGTTTCTATTGGTTCTCTTTCTTTTATATGCAATTGTAATGACAGTCGAGTTTCGCTTTGGTGAAGCTAAGCCTCCGCCCCCCTGCCACAATCGTCACGACTTTCGCAATCAGGGAATAAGTGTTATGAAGCTACAAAAGTAAACGGTTAACGATGTCAAGAGCGCGCAGCGTGAGATTCTTGTCGAGACGAAAACGCAACATACACGACTCTGAACCGCTGTATTCTGCCCTCAATACGGTGA
>CAYHCZ010000111.1:0-5285 GCA_964355295.1 uncultured Methanomicrobia archaeon | reverse complement strand
GAGCAGGGGTTCTTGAGACGACGTTTAAGGAAGAGACGGAGACCGATCTCTTCGGGGAGCAAGCCGTCCTGTGCGGCGGAACGACCGCCCTGATCAAAGCCGGTTTTGACACGTTGGTTGAAGCAGGGTACAAGCCGGAAATTGCCTATTTTGAGTGTCTACACGAATTAAAGCTCATTGTCGATCTTATCCACGAAGGCGGACTTTCATGGATGCGCCATTCAATAAGCGACACCGCGGAATACGGCGACCTTACGCGAGGCGACCGCATCATCACTGACGCCACGCGCGAAGCCATGCGCGGGTTGCTTAAAGACATTCAAACAGGTGAGTTTGCACGTGAATGGATACTTGAAAACCAAGCTCATCGCCCGGTGTACAACGCCCTCACGCAAAAAGACCGAGAGCACCCGATAGAGGTGGTGGGCAGCAAACTCCGCGCCATGATGTCGTGGCTCAAGTAACCTGCCGATCGATTGGTGAGCAGTACCTCCCTCTATGCCTTCCCACTCAGCAGCCGCCGATCTGGGTTATCCCGAGTCTCGCGGCTCTTTTTGCAGCAGCATAGCGTTTCCTGACGAGTGAGTGGGCTTACATAAAGACTCTTATACTCGCGCGAAAAAAGTAGAGGGGAACACAACGTTGGCATGCTATGACTCAGATCAAGCGTCGCTTTAACGCCGGAGCGGTATTTGCTTTAGTTTTGCTCATGCTTGTGCTTTCAATTCACGTTATAGCAAGTCCTAGCAGTGCCTCGCTCGTAGTGATACACGATACACCAGTCACAACTGCACCCCAAACGCATTTATTAGCAACTCACACGAGCATCGCTTTTCCTGATGTTGTTACCATGTCATACTCAGGCACAGTTCGCGTTCTCATTGCCCAAAGCGACATTCCCGACGTTTTGATTCCCTCTGTCGTGCCGTCAGCCGAGCCGACGTTTACCCAAGACACCCCGACCCCACAACCGGCCAAAGTCTCAACGACCGTGAGCAAAAATACGACGCAAAATAGCACCGGAAAAGGCTTTGATCTTGGCAAAATTGTGGGCAGTATTCCGCTTTTCTTCATTATTGCACTAATTCCGCTTCTTTTCGTCATCGGAGCTTTATTTTATTTCTTTTTTTGGGGAGACCAAGAGCGCAGAGTTTCTGACGAGGATCAAGAAGCCGAAGCCGAATTAAGCAACTCTAGCGAAGATAACGAATGGAGGGAGCTCTAAACAGCCCTCACTCATCTGAATTGACCTTGCGATTGGCGCGATAAGTTGTGTCAAAGCTAATGAAGTGACTAACGCTATGAGTCGAAGTTTCAAAATGAAAATGAGCGCCTCCCTGTTAAAACGGCTCTCGCAAAAACTGTTAGTATCGATAATGCAGTTTTCTCGTTGAAACGGGTCAGTTTATAAAATGTTATATATTGTGCGGATCATCAGAAAGCTGCGCAACAACGCCTGTCGCGCGCAACGGTCGAATTATAAGGGGTGATGCAATGTCAGACAAAGAGGGGATAGTAAAGCAAAGCATAGACATTCTCGCCCACATTGTCGTCGATGACTCGGTGCCTAGAAACATCCGTCGCGCTGCAGACGAAGCTAAGACGCAGCTGCTCAATCGAGAGGAGTCTGAGACAGTGCGAGCAGCATACGCGATTTCTATACTTGACGATATAAGCAACGACCCCAATATGCCTCTCCATACAAGAACGCTCATTTGGAACGTAGTGAGCCAGCTTGAGAAGGTAATGGAAGGACAATAACGGAGGATAGAGGGTTTTGGGGTGTCGCGCGGAAGCGACCAGTCTATTCCCGTCTATTATTTCGACTGCGTGGACAGAAGTGCTATTGAGCGCAGTTCAACAAGGCAAAAAGACGCTCATTGGTTGTTACTCCTTGCCCATACTGGAAAACAACCGAGAGGTCATTTTTTCAAATTTAGAGCTTAATTTGAGGTTCAAAAACCCGCTGTGTGCACGCGAAAGAGAATAATAATATATCATAACATACGAGTAGATTTTGCGCTTCTTCTAGCGTTGCATTACGAGGTGACCTAATGGACGTTGACGAACAAGCAAAGAAGATAAAAGATTGGGCCACGCGATACGCAGAAAAAAAAGGAATCGGGCTTAATCCCGATGAAGAACGGGTTGATGAGGTCGCAAAGGGCCTTGCCGTACGGCAGGAGAAGTTCGGAAAACGTTACTGTCCGTGTCGTATCATCACCGGAGACGCAGAAGAGGACAGAAAGATAATTTGTCCGTGCGTTTATCACGAAGAAGAGGTCAAAGAGCACGGGATGTGTCATTGTAAGCTTTTTAGCGCGAAGAAATCAATTGAGGGGGCCAGTGGTGAAACTGAAACCTAGTATACGGTACGTGGCAATTCTTGCAGCGTTATGTCTTCTGAGTGTCGGAATAAGCGGATGTATCAGTCAGTCAGGTTACGAGTTTAAGACTGGAACAACGCATCCTACTGTTGTAAACGATTTGTTAAAGAAAGGCACCGTCGTCCTATTCTTAACGCAGAACAATTGCCCAACCTGTGAGCAGGTGAAACCCAAAATAGCAGACCTACAATCGCAGTTCAATGGAACGAACGTGACGTTCGCACATTTCAACTTGGATGATAATTCAACCTCTAAGAGCCTCTTTGGTGCTTATGCTGTGAAAAGCACACCGACAACGATTATTGTTCGAAAAGATGGCGCCACTGCAACATTCATTGGCGATTTTGACACAAGCACGGTAAAGAGCGCCATTCAGGACGCGCAAAAATGGAAATAAACCCGCTAATCGCGTTCGGTGCGGGGCTTGTCAGCATATTCTCGCCGTGCGTGTTGCCCTTACTCCCGGCAATTGTTGCATCATCAACCGATCGAGGTAAATACCGACCAATCGCCATCGTTCTTGGCCTAAGCATATCGTTTACGACTATGGGGCTTATCGCATCGGCCTTTGGAGCTGTATTTACCGCATTTAGCAGCTACTTATCCGTAGCAGCGATATTTCTCATCATCGCGATGGGAGTCTGGATGCTCTTCGATCTCCACTTACCCTACAGCGCTCCGCGACTTGGCCTTATCGATCGAGTCTCAAAGAAGACCTACGATATTCCGACCGAAGGCATCGCTAGCGGATTGCTCTTGGGCCTTGCGCTTGGTATCGTCTGGCTTCCATGTACTGGGCCGGTGCTAGCCACGATATTAACATGGGTCGCTGCAAAGGGCGATATCATAACGGGCGGCCTGCTGCTTCTCATATACTCCCTCGGCTTTGCCGTCCCCATGCTTGCCATCGCCTATTCAACCCGCTTTTCGTCGTCGCTTGTCGGCAAATCATCCAAGACTATATGGATCAAGCGGGTTGCGGGTTTGGTGCTCATTCTGGTCGGCATATACCTCGGTAGATCGTATTTACCAACGCTTACATTTTAATAAGGTTATCTTGGCGGGTCAATACATCTCAACATGCATCGCGTTGTACATCAGAAAGAAATCGCGCCGGCGACTTATGCCCCATAAAGGTCGATGGCCTGTAAGTCTCCAGAAGTGCGAGGGCAGGTCTATTCGTCGTTGTACGGGTTGACGAAACAGGAGAACGAATTCCGCTCACAATTACCGAGAGCGACCCTGATCACGGGCAGATTAAGATCATCTTTCAAGAAGTGGGGCTTACCACGAAGAAACTGCGAGCATAGACGAAGGCGGCGAGATAGAGATCTTGTCTGCTCGCTCAGCACGCTTACAAACGTAAGAAAATTGGGAGCCGTTGTTCTCTTTTCCAGCACCGGGCGATGGTTACAGGAAGAGCGGCAATGTCCGGTGACGAGATGATGCGATCCGGGCACGGAGTGGCAGTCCGGGTGCGTAAGGTAGAAAGGGGATAGGTTCAACTAGTAGGATATATTGCAGACCACCCATGGAGTGAAAAGGTTGTTGAGTATAGAAAACACCAGACAGGCACGGTTGGAATTATGAGTGCCCCCACCGCCGCACAGAAAACAAAGGGTATCGTGATCGCCGTTGTAAAGGAACAGGCCCCAGATGAACGGCGCGTTGCGACCGTGCCCGAGGTTGTCCAGAAACTCACGACGTCGGGGTACGAGGTCCGGGTCGAGCATAATGCGGGAGCGGGGGCGTTCTACCCAGACGACCTCTATATTGCCGCTGGTGCGAAGATCGCGCCCGGTCGGGCCGAACTGCTGGACGGTGCAACAATCGTATTATGCGTGCAGCCCCCGGCCGTAGCCGATGTCGAGATGCTCGCTGAGAGCACAATCGTTATCGGGTTCTTGAACGCAGCAAACAACCTGTCAACCGTTGCACGGATGCGCGACCGCAAGGTCACCGCCTTTGCCCTCGAGCTTGTCCCGCGGATTACCCGCGCCCAGAGCATGGACGCGCTTAGTTCCCAAGCAACGGCTGGCGGGTACGCAGCAGCGATACTCGGTGCCAACAACTGCCCCAAGTTCCTCCCGATGCTGACAACGGCCGCAGGCACGATCCGGCCTGCAACAGTGCTCATCCTTGGTGCGGGCGTCGCCGGCCTCATGGCGATCGCCACAGCCAAGCGCCTTGGCGCCATGGTCGAGGCATACGATGTCCGACGTGCCGCGGGCGAACAGGTCCGGAGCCTCGGCGCGAAATTCCTCGAGCTTGAGATTGATGCGGAAGATCAGGGCGGTTACGCCCGCGAGCTCACGACGGAAGAGAAGGTGAAGGAACAGCAGATGGTCTCTGCCGCGGTGGCACGGGCTGACATCGTTATAACGACGGCCAGCATCCCCGGTCGGAAGGCGCCGGTCCTGATCACAAAAGAAACTGTAGCAACGATGCGTCCGGGCGCCGTTATCATTGACCTTGCTGCAGAATCGGGCGGCAACTGCGAGCTGACGCAAAGTGGAAAGACCGTAAAGGAGCACGGTGTCACGATCGTAGGCCCGCAGAACCTTCCGGCCCGGGTCGCGTTTCACGCAAGTCAGATGTACGCAAAGAACCTCCAGTCGTTCCTCACGCTCCTTGTTAGTGAGGACGGGGCGCTCACCCGCGATTTTAGTGACGAGATCCTAGCATCAAGCCTCCTTGTGAACGCAGGCGACGTGCAGCATAAACCCACGCGTGACCTCATCAGCGGAGCGGGGTTATGACCGATATCACCGCGTTCTGGATCGCTATCTATATCGCGATGCTGGCGGCATTCACCGGCTTCGTTGTCATCAGCCGTGTCCCCACCATCCTGCACACACCTCTGATGAGCGGCTCGAACTTCATCCACGGGATCGTGCT
>CAYHCZ010000110.1:0-5354 GCA_964355295.1 uncultured Methanomicrobia archaeon | reverse complement strand
GAAAAGAGTAGAGTTTGAGAAGCGTTCTCTACTCCTGCCATTTGGTGTCGAGGCCCCAGCGACGAGGCAATGGGAAAAGCGTTCCTAATGATCGAACGCTTCGGAATGGTGGGGATAGAGACGTTGAAGGCGTTCCCAGAAGCAGAGGGATACAAACACTTAAAGGGGTTCCGCAAAAGACACCTTAGCGCGTAACACAAGCTAAGCGTGGTATGATGCTTCGCAGCTTATTGAGATACGTAGCAAGCGCAACCTCAGCATCACACAGTGCGCCCGTTTCCATTTCCTATTTCTTTCTTTTTTCGATTTCCTTTAATCTACGGGCCCTGTTCACGACCTAATTAGAAGTACCATAAAAAGAGGGCGAGAGTGCGAAACGTTTACGATCAAAAAGTGTACTTTAGTATGATTTAAATGTCACATGAACTTATTTTGGCCCAAGCATCGAACCTATTTGTACCGGAGCGGTTACACAACCTTAGCAATTGCAGATCGAGGCAAAATATAGAATAGCTGAAAGCTATTTGAACGTTTATTACAAATTTATTACGATGTCTCTACTTCCAGCACACCAGACGACCATGATGGGCAGTATGCCCCATTTGACCCCCAAAGAGGCTCTTCAGGCGCTTGAACAAGTTCCACTCACTATTCCAGCCTGGCCGCAGTTGCCGAGACGGTCATTTAAGGAAGCCCTGATCCCTCAGTACACCGAAGCGTTTCCGGGTATTCGAGTTGATGAGGTCGCGAAGCGCATCTGGGTGCAGGTTGATGATGACCTGCCCAACGCCATGGTTGAGTTTTATGAACACCTTGTCGCGGAGCATGTGGACGCCTTTGCGATTTCCGAAGAGTACGCCGCCGGCCTGCATGGTATGTTGCGACAGTTGGCCGCTGCCAATATGAAACTGCCATTTCTGAAAGGGCAGGTTACAGGCCCCTTTACGCTCGGTTTAGGGCTGGCGGATCAGGAACGCCGTTCGGTCTGGTTCGACGAACAATATCGCGATATTGTGCTGAAAGGTCTGGGAATGAAGGCGCTCTGGCAAATTCAGCAATTGCAGCCCTACACAGAGCAAGTTATGATCTTCTTCGATGAGCCGGTTCTTTCCGCGTTAGGCACAGCCGCATACATGATGATTAAGGATGAAGATGTGATTAATGGACTGAATGAAGTCTTTGAAATTTCTAACAATGCCGGCGCGTTGGTAGGCGTGCATTGCTGCGGCAACATGGATTGGGGCCTGCTTGCCAGTACCAAGATCGACATCATTGCCTTTGACGCGTATTTTTATGGCGCTAAAGTGGCGCTCTATCCTGACAAAATTCAGGCCTTTTTGAATCGCGGCGGGATCTTGGCTTCCGGCCTGGTACCGACCGGTGACGTCGAGAAACTGCGCGCCGAAACGCCCGATAGACTCAAGGCGAAACACGAAAGCCTCATCCAGGAATTTGTCGGCAAAGGGATTGTTGAAAATCTGTTACGTGAACAATTTCTTTTCACGCCGTCCTGCGGCATGGGCACACTCTCAGAAAGCGATACGGCGATAGTGCTAAAACTGCTTGCTGCCACCCAAACCTTTTAGGATTAGGAGCGTTTTTCAGCCGGGGGATGTGGTATATCCCTAGGCTTGACATCGATTTTTTTACATCTATCCGACTGATTCAGTTGAACGGAAAGCACTATTAGATACACTTAAGGATTTAGTTGTATAGCGTGTACCTGAATAGAAAGCAATTGGTATTTATCGTTTGAAAGGAATGAGGGTTTTCAAATGGAAAATCAACAAAAATCTTCCCCGCCATCACTGATGGTGTATGCCAGCATCGGTATCGCATTTTTATGGCTGCTGTTCGTGGGACTATGGCTCGTCTTCTATGCCGGTGATTTTAGCATCTGGCAAAACATAGGGATCGTCATTGTCTCTCTTGCAGTTGTAGCGATATTAGAGACCGCGATCTGGCTCCCGTGGGGAATGAAACAACCTGATTGGGGAAAGAGCTAGGCTTTGCGACTATCTGCGCCGCCGTGCATAGTGATAATTGTACCTAGCACCAGGCGCTTACGTAAGGGGCTAAAATACGACAGGCGTCTTTCTTCTTCTTGTCTATCATTCGTGGCATTTCTGAAGTATGAGACGAGCGCATCGAGCGCTTGAGTGTCATCTAATTGAGCTTCTGCCTCTTCATAGACTTTTGTTTTAACTTCTGAAAGCGCTCGGCTCAATAGCTCCGCGTCACTACCTGTCAAGATTAGTCCCTTTTCAATCATCTTTTCCCTCCTCGCTTGAGCGTACTTTTTACATGAACACGCCCCATCATAGCATAATCGATTTTTTCTGATGACGATACTGGCGACAAGCCGGCCGTTATTTTACAAAAGCGACGCTTATCGTTTAAGTTCCGAAGTATAATAGGTCGTATGTCTCTCGCTTAGGATGGCGGTATATCTCGCAGTAGAACGGAACGCGATCATATGCGCCGCGTCGCTGGCACTTAACATAAAGCTCGCAGCTTGCACAATAAGTCATACATCAATAACAGATAACGACGTGTCAATTACCTAACCGACGTGTATAGCGAAAGTACTAGCCGCAGCTTAACAACAACATTTAAATCGCGTCAGCGTGTTTTTATTTGTTTAGTCTGCGTGAATCATCAGCGATCTTGCGGCCTATCATGCGACTATGATTGTACCTTTCATATATGTATGAGGGGCACAGTGGTACGAAAACGAGCCTGAGCTGTTAAACTGACGCGTATAGGTGTCGCCTTTGTTGAGGAGTGGCGATGAAAACGCCGACGAATCCGAAACAACATCATGCTGGACCGAGTCCTCATTTTTCCACGTGACATTCGCCCCTTTCTGAATCGTGAGCGTCGACGGAGAGAAGGCGTAACCCTGGATAGCGACGAAATTTTGGCTCGCGGTGCTAGTAACTGGGGCTGTACTTGGGCTTGGGCTTGAAGATGATGTACATCCCGCAATCACGACCGTTGCACATGCTATCACAATAAGCGCTAAAATAAGGTGTTTTTTTCATTTTCTCTTTCTCCCACAGACAGTCTGCGTGCCGCTTTAATCATCGCTCAAAAGATACAAAAAGTTACGTTTTTGGAGCTTCGATTATGCCCCAAGCTTTGGATAGATTATCTATACGAAACTAAATCCACCGAGCGTGCGGGACTAGTCAAAACGAGGGCGACCTGTTATTCAGCTTATTTGGAACCTCACTGTACAGTAATCGTTCCTTTCATAACGGTATGGATACTGCAATGGTAGGGAAACGTTCCAGTCTCGTTGAACTGATGGGAAAAGGAGTTGCCCGGGCTGAGGTTGCCTGACTCAAATGCTCCGGTATCAGACGTGACCGTATGCGTCGTCGAGTCATCATTTGTCCATGAGACGTTAGCACCTTTGCTAATCGTGAGGGTTGAGGGGTTAAACGCAAGTCCTTTCATCGCAATGCTATTTTGACTAGCCGTACTCGTCTGTGGCGATGATGAGGGGCTCGGGGTGGAATTCGAAGTGCACCCGGCAATCATGACCACCGCTCCCACGAGCACGGCCAAAGTTAAGAGCATAAGTTTCTTCATGGCATGTTTCCACCACGAACTACGAATGTTCCGTGGATCGCCGTTAGTTTTCGCTTGCCCGCTTAAATGCGTTGTCCGAGCATTCGTGATTATAGCAGGGATTGAGCGCTTTTCGAGCATCGTCTCTTCCGTACAGTGCATTCTGCGAAATTTCTCCTATTTAAAGTCAAGAGTTACAAATGTCGAAACGCAACGCTTTCATAGGGGAGAGATAAGAAAAGAGAGATTATATGGCGATTGAAATACAAACGCTCGCCACAGCAAACCTTGTTGTTCAGCTTGCGCTCATCGCACTCGTCATAGGCGCGGTTTACCTTGCGCACAGGAGAAGGGTAATCCAACATTGTGCTATCGTGCGCGGAACCGTTATCGTCCAAATCATTACGATATTCGCAGTGATGTTGCCCTCGCTGCTCGGATACGTTGAAAACTTACCGCCGAATTCCTTCCTGTACTTTGAGTTTCTCATCCATCACATTTTGGGGCTTCTACTGATCGTGATCTTCATTTATGTTAACCTAGAAGTCAGACGAGTGATCCGGCCCGTCGTCAAGCGCAAAAACGCCATGCGAACTGCGCTCGGGGTATGGCTGGTCGCTATCGCTCTTGGCATTAACATTTATCTTACAGTCTATTACGGATGAGCGGGGTTGTGAATGCGACCTATAAGTTTGGAATACGACGTTCAAGATCGGTCCAGTCGCTACCGACGGCCTTTTTAATGAGTTCCTTTACTCCGGCGAAGGCAGGTGTGGGCATCAACATCTGCCAGATACGGGTCATGTTCTCACGATCGTCCTGCTCCATCAGCGGGAATAACCACGCCACCACTTCCGGGAACCGTTCCTGTGGAACAGAGCTGGCCATAATCCCAACTGCCTTCCCTTGCTCTGACAAGGACACACGTTCTTTGAAGATCCGGTACAAGTGTGTATCTTCCTTATCGAGGTGAATGTTTAGATGAAAGCGAAACGCTGCGGTGGCCCGGGCAGTTTTTAAGAGGTCATGCGACGAAAACGATCGATCCAATTCATCAAACGCTGAGTCCAACCCTCGGTGGTCTTTCACATAGGCTTCAGCAACCAAGGGGGCGACGTTCTCGAGCACGGGGAAGATAGCTAACTCTTCGCCGTTCGCGTGCCAGACCAATACTTCGTTAAAAAACCGGTAACGCTCGACGGTGGCAGCAAGACCCTCCTTTCCCCTTGCTGAATCCAACGCTGCGGGATCGATCTGCTCCATATCATTCCTGAATGCGTTGTGAAACGCCCGAATTGCATCGATAGGTTCTGCCATAATAGTTTCCCCTCTGTTATAGTTATAAAATATTACCTATCTCGATAATGTAGATCTTCTCGAGTCGTTTAAAGATGTTCTCCGAGATCTCGACCGTTTTCATCGAGAACGGCATTATCATTTCAAGATTCCTTAACACTTGAATCTATGATGATTTAAAAAAAGCACAACTAAACGAATCATCACAAAAAGTAAGGTTGAACTCTATAAGATATGTAGATCCCGAAAGTGATCACGACCAATGGTGTGTTTGAGAACCTAGCATTTGCGCACTGTCTGTTCTAGTAACGTCTCGCGCGTGAGTACATCAAGAGAGCTGCTATCAACGCGATCGCAAGGAATGCACCTTCTACGCCAAATCCAGGCGTTGAAGTTTGTGCTTCTGAGTTGCCGAGGTTGCTCGTCGAAGTCCTTAACCTGTTCAACGACATCAAAAGGCGCATCGCTAACCGATATTAACT
>CAYHCZ010000109.1:0-5390 GCA_964355295.1 uncultured Methanomicrobia archaeon | reverse complement strand
CGGATTTAGCTTTACACACACGCAGCCACGGAAAGACTGCCGGACGTTCGGCTTAAGCGCGCCTTTTTTCTTATGCGACGTGCCGCACCTCACGTATAGCTGAGTGTATGTCACACATTCAACCCCCCGCTAACAGCCCACTAAAATAATATTCAATAATTAAAATAAAAATAAATCTATAAATTTATAATGAATGCTTCAGCGGTGTAATTTTGGTGTAGTTTTGGTGTAGTTTTCGTCGAGATGGCGCTGTGATTCGTTACTCGTCGTTTTCATCAGCATCACCCAGAAAAGCGCTTCACGTTCACCAATGTTGTACACACATGTTAACGCGAAACTCAAACGCCGCGACCGGATAGATTAATTTGTGCTCTGTCAGAATGTCCGGATCAATCTCCCCAAAAGTCCCAACAGCCTCTCCCTTAACGATAATAGTGGCGCGCCTTCCCTCAATAAACGAGGGATTGGTAGCCTCAGAAACCTCAAAAGTGCAACCTATTTCACGCAGAACAGCACTCACTACCCGCTTCATTTCCGTAAAACTAGCTGCGCTGGACGCGATAACGCCCGCACACAGGCGACTTTCTTGGGCTACGTTCACGATAAGGTGCACGACGTCACCCACTTCATACACCTTTTGAGGATACTCTCGGTGCTGATTAAGAGCCAACGTGTCAATCAAACCTGGCAGCAGACTCGTCCGCAAGCTGATATGCTCCTCAAGCAGAGGATTTTCGATAATAACTGCGTGGCTGGGATCGGAAGCGAGCATAAGCGTGATCACCTCAAGGAACCCAAGGCCCTGCAAAACGTCCCTTAGAATAGCTGATTGGTGCTCCTCTTCCAGCCTTCCACCTATCGTTCCAAGCTTCGGATACGAAGGTGGAACGTTTTCATAGCCAAAACCGATCGCAACGTCCTCGATGATGTCCACCGGGTGCATGATATCAGTTCGGTAGCACGGAACGGACACCGTAAAACGGCCGGCGTCGACCGCAGCTTCCATCCGCATCTTCTGAAGTGAAGCGATGATCGCCTCCTCGGAAATATCAACGCCGATGCGCTGCACTATATCGTCTTTTTTTACAACGATAGTAGAGTTGCCCATATTCGGAGTACTGAGCACGTGTTCGTTATGTGCATAAACGACTTCCACCGTCTCAACGCTCGCTCCTCGGTCATATAGTGCTGAGACGAGTATGTGAAGGCAATCTTGTATTGCTTTCATATCGAGGCCCGTGACGTCAATAAACAGATCAGTGGTTTTCTCGGTCACTCGGGTAAGCTCACCGTTTATGATGGGCGGAAATGAGAGGACGTTGTCGTTTATGTCTAGGATGAGGGGGTAATGATCACCAACGATAGAGCCATATTCTTTTCCCTTTGGATGAACGCGAAGAATCTCTGCGGGGGTCATCGCCTCGGAAAAATCGAGCGGCACGAAGGCGACCTCGCCGAGCGTGTATCGAAAAGGCGGGTTAACACGTGAAAGATCGTGAACGCCAATCGCTGCCTTTCGCCGATTCCGCCCCACACCCCAATGCAAGTCCTCCTGTAAATCGATCAGTGATTTGATCGCTCTTTCATCGGTCGAAACCCCGCGCACGACCGCACAAACGATGTACGGGCGAACCAAACTAACGGATGGGTCGACGTCAATTTCGATGCCAGAAGATCTAGATACATAGACGGGGGGTCCGGTCTCTATTTCAAGCATACCCCGTAGAGCCCGAGCTGCGCCCTCAACGCTAAACAGATCGGGCCTATTTGGGAAAAACTCGACCTCTATTTCATCGTTGACACACCCGACATCGGCGCCCAAGCGTGGGAGCAGCTCAACAATCGTTTGGACGTCTGTTCCGACCATTTCCTCAAGATCTGCACGATTTAGACTGACGACTGGCACTTACACACCTCAGCGTAATAAACTTGGAATGTTGCGCAACCACGCGACGTCGCTCATATAGAGCTTTCTTATATCAGCCAGTCCCATCTTCAGCATAGCAATCCTCTCAATGCCGATACTAAACCCTAACACGCTTTTAAGTCCGAGCGGCTGTGTCACTTCAGGCCGAAACACTCCTGCCCCCACTAACTCAAGCCAGCTTCCGTCTACGAATATATCACCCTCTAGACTTGGTTCAGTGAATGGAAAATAACCTGGCCTAAATCGAACACGTTCAAATCCAAGCCGCGCAAAGACCGTCTTAAGCACACCGATCAAATCAGCTAAACTAAGGTCCTCACCGTGAATAGTTCCCTCGCATTGGTGGAACTGCGGAAGATGTGTTGAGTCCATGCTTTCTCGTCGGAACACGCGGTCTATGCCGAAAATCATTGCTGGAGGATCTGGATGGTGGACTAAGTAGCGAAATGCAGATCCGGTCGTGTGGGTGCGCAAGACTGCCCTACGGGATCGTGCCAAGTCAAACTCGCCGCCCCACCCGATAGATCCTTCACAGCCAGAAATATGAGCCGCTGCGACGCGTGCGGCCAAGTCGGTTGGCAATTCAAGTGCCGCTGGTCGCGACAGATAGAATGTGTCTTGTTCGTCGCGCGCGGGGTGATCTTGCGGCACGAACAGAACGTCGAAGTTGTGAAATTCGCTTTCTACGATCGGACCCTTGAACTCAGTGAACCCCATCGATATAAAAATGTCGCGTATTTCATCAATCAGGTGCCTCAATGGATGCGCTTTCCCCGGATAGAGCGGCAGTGTATCTGCAGAGACGTTGTAAGGCTTCAATCGCCCCCGCCACGCGCCGGTAATGATAAGCTCAGAGGTAAGATCTGCAATGTCACGGTCTCCCGCATGTAACGTTTCAAGGTGCGTTTCGTCACCTTCTCGAGTTAAGATGATCTCGTGTGATGCAATCTTATGTGTCCGCACGAGGTTACGCTTTACGAGCGCCTCAAGGGTGCGCTCTGCCTGTTGTTGTTCGACTGACAAATCGCTTAGTGTGAACTGCTTTCTTACCTTAACGTCCTGAAGCACGCGTTCTTCAGGAAGCTCATCTGCTGTGCGCGGTGATAGGTAAGAGGTGCCATTGACAGTCTCTATAGCCGCCCAACCCCGGCGCTTTAACCAGCCAGTCGCGATTTGCATGGCTGGAAAGATACGCTGGAGGGTGCTGAGGGGGGTGGGTCCATTTATGAGCAAATAGTCGTGAACCTGTCGCTCTGGAAGGCCCTTCTCTGCGTATGTTAATCCCTCTTCTGTCAGTTCGTATGACGTGTGCGAGCATTCTTTCACCAGAATAAGCCCTTTAGTTTGAAGTTGATACGCCGACTGAAGGATTGCCTCAGCTCTCAGAGCGGTCTCTTTTGAAAGACTTTCCACTGTAGCTCTTTTGGTACGCTTAAGTGAACGCAAAAGCAGCCAGTCATTCTTAGATAGCTTCACCATACGTATCGATGACGTTAAGAGCGGTAAAATACCGCCTATTCCTACTCACCTACACACAGTTATTATTTATTGTTACCTATATACCAAGTCTACGTGCAAGCTGGAACGACTTCAATGTCTCGTATGCTAGTCTCGTTCACTAGTCCTTCTAACTACCAAACTTTCGAACCATCAAAAGATACCGCAAACAACATGGTGAGTCGATGAGGGGGTTGTTATAGTGACAGGAAAACTCAGAACGTCCCTATTCTTGTTTAGAAGGGACTTGCGCGTGCCCGACAATAGTGGGCTCATCGAGGCGTCCTCAGCCTCTGAAACAGTGATCCCGGCCTTTATCATTGATCCGAGACTGGCATCGCAACATCCCTTCTTCAGTCACAATGCATTTCAGTTTATGGTCGAGTCACTGCGCGACCTCGCACGCCAAATAGAAGTAGAACGTGGCTCCTTACACGTATTTCACGGGCGCCCAGAGGCAATCGTGGAACGTCTCATCGCTGATGAGGGGGTAGAAGCAGTTTTCGTAAACAGAGACTACACGCCCTTTAGTCGAACCCGAGATGCCGCGATAGCCAAAGTATGTTTGGAGAACCAAACTTCCTTTCACTCCTGTCCTGATGTACTCCTACACGAACCAAGCGATATCCTAAAAAACAACGGCAAGCCATACACCATTTTTTCTCATTTCTTAAAAAAAGCGCATTCGATTCCGGTGAGGCCAGTCAACACTGCGAGAGTGAAAACTCTTTCAAATCTTAGAATAACCTCGGAAAACCATAAGCTCTTTAACAGTGAGCTACCTGATCAGAGTGAGACAAGAGTACGAGGCGGGCGCTCACAATCGCTCAAAACGCTCGCCAACCTCCATAAGTTCGTAGAATATCAGACCGAACGTGAATACCCTGCCAAAAACGCAACAACGAGGCTTTCGGCGCACAACAAGTTCGGCACGTGTTCAATACGAGAAGCTTACCACTCTATTGTGGACAAACTTGGCGCCGAACACCAGCTCATAGTTGAATTGTTCTGGCGCGATTTCTTCTCGCACATCGCGTTTTTCTTTCCTCACATCTTCCATGGCCCATTCTATCCGAAGTACAATGCCTTAGTATGGAACACTCCCGCTAAGCAATTTGACGCGTGGTGCGCTGGACGGACGGGGTTTCCCGTTGTCGATGCAGGGATGCGAGAGCTAAAAGCCACCGGATTCATGCATAACCGCGTCCGAATGATCGTTGCTTCGTTTCTGATTAAGGATCTGCACATTGATTGGCGTTGGGGAGAGCGCTATTTCGCGCAAAACCTCGTCGACTATGACCGCGCCGTAAACAACGGAAACTGGCAGTGGTGCGCCTCGACCGGATGCGATGCACAACCGTATTTTCGCATTTTCAATCCGTGGCTACAACAGCGACGTTATGATCCTGACTGTATATACATAAAAACGTGGATTCCTGAGTTACGAGACATCGCCCCAGCACTTCTCCATTCTCCCGACAAGCTTAAAGAGGCGGCAATTCCGGGTTATCCTGCGCCTATTATCGATCATATGATTGAAAGCAAGCGAGCGAAAAAAGCGTATCGCACGGCTGCAAAAGGTGCAGAAGTTCGGACATGAGTAGAATGTCGTCTTGACCTGTTAAACTTGTTCTACAACAATATATTACAAAAACAGCGTAAAATTAAGAAACCCTCCTTCAAGCTTTAGGAGCCAGAATCACGTTCAAATCTCGAGTCTACGGGTCTGCATAGCATGAAACGCTAAATAAGTACGTGCCCGCGCTGATTTGTGTTCATTCACTCATTAGCAGCAGCTCTGTGTTAACGCAGAGCTTAGCGGAAATATTGAGCCTCGTTCGATAAAGCCTCAGATCATAGCATATCAGTACACTTTCGAAAGCAGGATTGCTGATGCAAAAAAAAAGGATCTATGCGTTCTTCAGAGCGACTATTTCCTCCACCCTATCAAGTTTCCACACAAGGC
>CAYHCZ010000108.1:0-5496 GCA_964355295.1 uncultured Methanomicrobia archaeon | reverse complement strand
GAGCATACCGAAGGTTGTAAGCGGAGCGAACTTGACCCCCCACGAGGCACGTGCCGTGATGGTCGAGATGCTGTCGGGCAGTGCAACCGACGCACAGATTGGGGCTTTCTTAACCGCCCTTTCTATGAAAGGGGAGACCGAGGAAGAGCTGTTGAGCTTTGCGTCGGTTATGAAGGAGTTCTGCCGCATGATCAATCCGGACGTCAAAGGGCGGATGGTCGATACGTGCGGCACGGGTGGTGACGGCATCAAGACCTTCAACGTCAGCACCGTTGCGGCATTAATCGCCGCCGGTGCAGGCGTTATAGTTGCAAAACACGGAAACCGATCCGTTACCAGCAACAGCGGTAGTGCTGACGTGCTGGAACGTCTTGGTGTGAACCTGTCTCAAGCACCAGAAGAGGTTAAAAACACCATCGAAAGGATAGGCATCGGATTTATGTTCGCGCCTGTGTTTCATCCGGCAATGCACGCTGTTCTCAAGTCGCGTAAGGAGATCGGCGTGCGAACGGTTTTCAACCTTCTCGGACCGCTCGTCAATCCGGCAAACGCCCAAGCACACATCCTTGGTGTCGCCGAGCAAGGGTGGGTGACGCCACTTGCAACGACGTTGATGGCGCTCGGCTGCGAAGAGGCGATGGTCGTTCATGGCATAGGTGGACTTGACGAGGTCTCGC
Organism: uncultured Methanomicrobia archaeon; assembly: GCA_964355295.1. GTDB lineage: Archaea > Halobacteriota > Bog-38 > Methanoflorentales > Methanoflorentaceae > Methanoflorens. The sequence continues at coordinate 4,819 of CAYHCZ010000108.1, read as the reverse complement.
TCTTTGGAAAGACGGTCGTCGCACGCGTGAACGGATCGAGGCTCACGCACCACGAACTGTTCCCGAGCGACTTTGCGCTTGAGCGCGTCAAACCGAGCCAGCTTCTCATCTCTGATCCTGACAAGAGCGCTCGGCTGACGGTAAGATTGCTCAACGAGAATCCCGACGTTCAAGAACCGAAGACAAGCTTCGCCCTCGCCAATGCAGCAACGGCCATTCTCGTTGGTGGTCTAAGCGACGATCTGCTATCTTGTGTTGATTTGGCGGTCGAATCGATAGCCAGCGGGGCAGCCTACGCGAAACTCAAATCGCTCGTCGAGCTCTCTGGTGGCAATCTTTCAGTGCTCGACGAGTTGGAGGGGTCGCGTGCCTGATTTCTTCGACATCCTCTGCCGCACGGCTCAAAAAACCGTCGCGTCAGGTTATTACTCTGCGTTCACGCAGCGCGACGAATCGCAAAACGCCCTTGCCATTCTTCGTTTGAGTGAAAGCATTACGACGTGCACGCACCTCCCCATCATTGCAGAAATTAAGGTCGCATCCCCGACGACGGGCGCGCTACGCGTCGACGTGAACGCTGGTGCAATTGCGAAGCGCATGGAAGACGGAGGTGCTGCTGGAATTTCAGTAGTGACCGAACCCCGTTTTTTCAACGGTTCTGCTAATCTGCTGGAAGACGTCCAAAGCCGCGTCTTAGTCCCGCTCCTCATGAAAGACTTCATCGTCAGCGTTCGTCAAGTCGAAGCGGCACGAGAAGCCGGTGCAAGCGCAGTGCTGCTGATACTAGCGCTCTTTGACCGAGGCTATGCGACGCGCGGCGTTGAGGAAATGATCGAGTTTGCACACACGGTCGGACTTGAAGTGCTTCTTGAGGCACACACCGATACCGAATTTGAGCGTGCCCTATCCACTGACGCGGATCTCGTTGGTATCAACAACCGGGATCTGAGGACTTTAGACGTCGATCTAACGACCACCAAGGAGATCCTTGAAAAAGTCCCCCATGACGGGAGAACGATCATCAGTGAGAGCGGCGTTACGACCCCAAAAGACGCACAATTTCTCAGAAGATGTGGCGCAGACGCGTTGCTTGTCGGTTCCGCGCTCATGCGGGCTAAAGACGCGCGTCAATCCGTAGAGATGCTGGTGAGGGCGACATGAAACGAGTGCGCGTGAAGATCTGTGGCATAACGAACAAAGAGGATCTCGATGCAGCTGTCAATGCCGGTGCCGATGCGCTCGGCTTTGTCGTGGACGTGCCTGAATCACCAAGAAACGTATCAACGGATCGTGCACGAGCCCTCATCGAAGCGACGCCACCGTTTGTCCAAAGCGTCGTCGTTTCTGTTTTCCAAACCCCAGCCCATCTAGGGACACTGTGCTCGAGCCTTGCCCCCGATGCGGTGCAATTGGCCGGCCCGCTGCCTTTAGATGATTCGATTGACGAGCACGTCCGCGGGAAGCATGTGATCCGCGTCATCGCGATAGACGATCGAGGGATTTCTCACGCGGCCCTCTCTACTGCATCTCGCTTTGATGCAGTTCTCACCGACTCGCATGTTCCGGGCGCGCACGGTGGCACAGGAAGGCCGCATAACTGGACAATAAGCCGGGCTGTTAGGGAACGTGTCGCACCGACCCCCCTCATCTTAGCGGGAGGCTTAACGTCGGACAACGTTCGAGTAGCTATCGAAACGGTACGCCCCTATGCAGTTGACGTTTCAAGCGGTATTGAGATCCACCCCGGCGTTAAAGATCCTGCAAAGATGCGTGGCTTTGTTGAAGCGGTAACGGAGGCGTCATATGAACTATAATGATTATCCCATCAACGGCAAATATGGACGTTATGGGGGACGTTTCATCCCTGAAACGTTGACAACGGCACTTTTAGAGCTCGAAATTGCAAATGCACATCTTAGCGACGACGAAGAATTCCAGCGGCGGCTCAGCAGTTACCTATCAACGTTTGCAGGGAGGCCAACGCCCTTGTATTATGCAGAGAACCTCTCCCAGAAACTTGGCGGTGCAAAAGTCTACCTCAAGCGTGAGGATCTTGCCCACGGCGGCGCCCACAAGATTAATAACACGCTTGGTCAGGCGCTGATGGCAAAGCAGATGGGAAAAACGCGTATTATCGCCGAGACGGGTGCAGGGCAGCACGGCGTAGCGACCGCTATTGCGTGTGCGGCACTTGGACTCAGCTGTGAAGTCTACATGGGAACTGACGACATAGAGCGCCAGAAACTCAACGTGTTCCGAATGGAACTGCTCAATGCCACGGTGCATCCAGTAGAGCTCGGATCGAAGACCCTCAAGGATGCGATCAATGAAGCCCTGCGCGATTGGACAGCTAACGTGCGTACAACGCATTACTTGATCGGTTCCGTTGTGGGACCTCACCCTTATCCGATGATAGTCCGGGACTTACAAAGCGTAATCGGGCGCGAAATACGCGAGCAAGTGATACGACAGGTCGGGCATCTCCCGAACGCACTCATCGCGTGCGTCGGCGGCGGCAGCAATGCGATCGGCACGTTCTACCCATTCTTGGACGACAATATTGCAATGCACGGAGTCGAGGCTGCAGGAGAGGGGCTGGCGACGTCAAAGCACGGAGCTTCGTTGTGTGCAGGATCTGAAGGAGTTTTCCACGGAATGCTAACGTACTTGCTCCAAGACGCCGACGGTCAGGTGCTGGCAACGCACAGCATTTCAGCCGGCCTAGACTATCCTGGCGTTGGCCCTGAGCATGCATTTTTGAAAGACGAGAAGCGCGTGCGCTTTAGTGCCGTCACTGACACGGAGGCGCTTGAGGCTTTCCTCGAACTGTCTAAAACGGAAGGTATCTTGCCTGCCTTGGAGTCAGCACACGCCGTTGCTCACGCTATAAGGCTCGCACCTACCTTAGATCGGGACGACGTCGTCGTCGTTACGCTTTCAGGTAGGGGCGATAAGGACGTCGAGGTAGTCGGACGTTATTTAGGAGCAAAAATATGAGCGCCATCGCAGCAACGTTTCGCGAATTGAAACAACGGAATGAAGGAGGCCTCATCGCTTACGTGATGGCAGGTGATCCTACGCCGAAGTTCACCGTTAAAATTGCTGATGCATTAATTGCCGGCGGGGCCGACATCGTTGAGCTTGGAATCCCGTTCTCTGATCCGATAGCAGACGGGCCAACGTTGCAGCGCGCAGCGGTGCGGGCATTGGAAGCGGGAACAACCCCCAAAAAGGTCTTTAACGTAGCCAGCGCGATAAAGAGGGCGCACGATGTCCCGTTACTTGTAATGACATATTACAATATCGTGTACCAGATGGGCGTAGAAGCGTTCTGCAGTGCAGCCGAAAAAAGCGGCGTGAACGGCATTATCGCTCCGGATCTTCCTATCGAAGAGGCGACGCTATATAAAGAGGTAGCGATGCGTCACGGCCTTGATACCGTTTTTCTCGCTGCGCAGTCAACTTCAGAGGCGCGACTGGAAAAGCTGTTAAACGCCTCGACAGGTTTCTTGTACCTCGTGTCAGCTAGTGGCGTTACAGGCACACGCGACATTGTAAAAGAAGAGAGCATCGCGTTTATAAAACGGACCGCCTCTATCGCACAAGGAAGAGTGCCTTTAGCCGTAGGATTCGGGCTTTCGCTGCCTTCCCACGTCCGTCAGGTGATCGACAACGGGGCGAACGCAGCGATAATCGGGAGCAGATTCACACAGATCGTGGAGCAGAATCTCGATAATAGCGATAAGATGCTGAGAGAGCTTCGCCGATGCGCTCAGACGCTAAAGAAAGGCGCTTTGATGGGCGGAGCGGATTGACGCGCTTCAGTTTAGATCCGGGTTTCTTTAAACTTATTTGCCCTTGATATTAATGTTTTTTTAGACGGCAAAGTAAGTAAAATGCGCGCCTCCACACAGCACAGAGCCTCCCAAAAGCGCTTGTGTGTCTCTTTCCGTCAACTTAGGCAATGATTGGAATCATAAGCAGTGCTTTTGTGCTTATAATGACGACTCGCAGTCAGGACACGCAACAGGTGTAAAAAGGAAAGGGATTCGAAACAGTTCCCTTTCGATTCCAGATAATGTTGTAGTCATCCTCAAAAAATGGCTGTGGGGGATGGTCTTTAGACAAGGGGCGTGCATCCGCACGCTGCATGGTGCTATTCACGGCTCGACTGAGCATATCTCGACATTGCGTGAAGTGGTGCCATACCCATCATCACAAAGATGAGCACGTATGCCACGTTACTTATCGGTGGGAGATAAAAGCGATGACTGTCGCAAGTGCTGCTGCGATGGACAGGCTTGCAGTTCTGAACGTGATGACCCTGAGCGTCCGCACGGTGATATCTTTTCTAAGGAGGTACTTATGTCGTCTTACGTACGACCAGTTCGCGTAGAGAATGAGCCCCGTGACCAACATGACGCCATGGAAAAACACTACGCCGGCGGTCGTGTCAGGATAGGTAGTCCATACCGTGGTCGCAAACGGGACGAGCACGACGAACGACAAAAAGATGATGTTTATAAAGTACAGCATCCAGTCAGCGTAGATTATGTTCTGGAATTGCCGCGAACTGCTGTTGAGTAGGATGCCCAACAGAGCGAATGCTAGAAAATAACCGATGAATTTAGGCCCTATCCAGCAAGCGATATAAATAAGGCGTCATTGGAGTGCTGCACAATAGGTACGACTAACCCCAATCCAAGGAGCGTTATGGCGATGGCAAACACGCCATCGATCAAAGTCTCTAAGCGTCGCTTGTCCCGTGCCTCAAGCTCGATCTGCGTCTGTGTGATCCCTTTAGGCAATCTTTAGGCAT
>CAYHCZ010000107.1:0-5516 GCA_964355295.1 uncultured Methanomicrobia archaeon | reverse complement strand
TTATCACTCACTGGCACGCTGACCATTTCCTCGGTTTGCCTGGATTGATTCATACAATGTCTTTTCAGAGTAGGACCAATAAACTAGCAATTTATGGACCTCGGTGGGCTGGAATTCCAAACTTGTTTTCTCTAATTAACCCGCAGTTTGAAGTCGATTTTTTTGAGGTCTCGCCCGGTGACATAATAGACCTCGGCTCATTTTTCGTCGAAGTCTTCGCTGTCGACCACGGAACAAACTCCTTCGGTTATATTTTTGAAGAACGAGAACGACCTGGAAAATTTGATAGAGAGAAGGCTGAACAACTCGGACTTAAACCTGGACCGTTATATAAAACCCTCCAAAATGGAGAATCTGTCTCGACCGGTGGTCGAGTAATCTCTCCAGAACAAATAATTGGACCAATACGTCCTGGTCGAAAAATCGTTTATTCTGGCGATACACGCCCATCAGATGAAGTCATTCAAGCTGCTAAAAACGCTGACCTGCTAATTCACGAAGCTACTCTCACGGCGGATCTAAAAGAGTACGCGAAGACTGTCGGCCATTCGACAGCGGCAGAGGCTGCTCAAACAGCACAACAAGCTCAAGTGATTACGCTAGTACTAACTCACATAAGTTCTCGGTATGCAAACACAGCACAGTTGTTGGAGGAGGCGCGCTTTATATTTCCCAATACACTTGTGGCTGAAGACCTCCTTGAATTAGAGGTTCTTTATAGAGACCGAATCGAACACATAGACACTAAACGTACTGAACGAATTTCTAACGTGTGATGTGTTTCAAGTAATTCAAGCTTTGGATGCCTTCATCTAACGTTCTTGCTTCTAAAACAAAAATGCCTTTATAGCGCCGAAATGCCTGCATTGTTTGCTTCCAATTAATATTCCCTACACCGAGTGGCAAATGTTCATCGCTCAGACCGTTGTTATCGTGAAGATGAACATGATCAATTTTCAGCTTCAAGAATGAGTCTATCACATCGGCTGTATTTGCGTGACCAACATCGAAGGTAAACCCCAAGCCATCTGGACGCATCTCTTCAATTTCGTGGGGAAAACGACCGAGCAAAAAGTCTTCATTGACCATATTTTCGACAGTCGCTGTGACTTGACACTCTTGAGCGTACTGAGCTAGTCTTATCAGTGCCTGCTTGTTCTTATCCAACGCCTTCTCTGGACAAAACGTAGCTAAGGACGAAACGTAACCAGGATGAATTACGAAAATATGTGCGTAATCGGCTAACCCCTCTATAACAGCTTCGATCTGCCTAAGGGTTTCCTGCCAAATCGGTGCATTGAGACTGGCAATATTCAAATCAGAAAATGGAGCGTGAACGCTAATCCCAAGACCATATGAGGACTCTGCATACTCCATCAAGGATATCAGATCTTTGTTCAACTTCTGAGGGCCCTCCGCGATAACTTCCCAACCACTAAATCCAACATTTGTAAGCTCCTCAAGCTGCTTGACGTTGATTAACGCGGAAGAGAAGTATACGTTCATTGCAAACTCTCGTTCGTAATTAGATCAATGGGCTTTTAGGGGTAGACGTCACGACACGAACAAAAATAGGCCCTAACGGATCCTTCGAGAAGTTGATTTTCCCCGCTAACGCAACTTGCTTATTCAAAGAGAATTCAAAAGACATGAGGCCTTTCATAAGCTCAGCGTTAGCGGTCGCCCGAATTCGTTGTTTACGAAGAAGGGCGCAAAACGTTTCAAGTGAGACACTTGTCCCTGATACGAGATTATCTACGCGCTCCAAAGCGGCGTTTGGCAAAATATTCAAGATGGCACGTTCTACTTTTTCTTGAACCTCTGTTTCGTAAATTGGCGTTTTGATGCTTATCGTGACGTTCTTCTCCTATGCGAGTTTGACGAGTCGTTCAAGTAAACTAGATACTTTAGCGTTTAGTTCTTCAAGAGTCCCCTCGTTTTGAATGGAATATTCAGCGGCTCCTAGCGCTTCTTCAAGACCCCAAGCTAACTCACGTTTATCTTTTTCTTCAAAACGTTGAAAACTACTCGGATCATCAGGGCGACTTCTTTCTTTAACCCTCTTAAACCTAATCTCGGGGCTTGCATTAATAGCAATTAGTTTGAAATCACCCTTAAACTCCCTTTTAAAAGCGTTTACCTCAGCTATCCCCCTAATACCATCTATCACGACTTTTTGAGCAGTGAGTGCACGCACAACCGGTATACGCATCTTAGCTATTACATCCATTCCGTATTCTGCGCGCAATTTGTTAGCGATTGTTCCGACGTTCTTTTCACTCGGCTCAATACCTAACCTTTGCATGTGAGATCGTACAGCATCTCCCATAGCTACTGGGAAAAATCCTTCAGCCTGAGCAATAATAGTTGCTTCAGATTTACCCGATCCTGGAAATCCTACAAATCCGATGACTAACAAGTCGTCTCCTCTTCGAGAGAATCTGCTTAAGCAATTTCTTCGTCGCCTTTCTCAAGCGTTCGAATTCTCAGTGGACGGCGACATTGGGCTGCTAGCGTAGCGATCTCGTTGCGTGTTAATGCAGTCAGACCTTGTTGTGCACACATTTCGGTTCTACCCTGCTGTAGTACGTAAGGAATGGTCTTGAATGCATTCACCATCTCTATAACCTCATCAGGGGTAAGCAACCCCTTAAAAAGTGTCGTTCTTAACTCAAACTCCAGAAGTTGACTGGCAGCTAACGCCTCGCTGCCAATTTCAATTGTGCGTTTAATCTTATTGGTATCATCACGCGCTTTGTTGGTTCCTGTGATTTGTGCATATTTTTGTGGATTAGAAAGAGGCGCCTTAAGGTCGACAAAAAGCCCGTCAAGCAGCTTATCAGCGATCAACGTCTCCAGTACGTTAGGAAAAGATCCATTAGTCTCTATTCCTACGAGAAGCCCTTCATTTTTCACTTCTTGCGCTAGAACCTGAAGCAAGTTTAGATGCAGCGTTGGTTCGCCACCCGAAAAAATAACAGCGCTAACATAGTCCTTGTTGCGTTGAATTTCGCGTTTTAATGCAGCCGAATTATCTGGCTGTGATGCGCCCCAGATTCTGTAGTTTTGACAGTAGCTACATTTGAAGTTACACCCGCGTAGAAACACCACCATTGAAGCTTTACCGGGCCAGTCAATAGTTGAGAACGGGACTACAATTGATTTGTCGAAATTGTCTAAGGTCAGTTGCACGGAACACCAACTTCAGAGGGATACACACTGAATATCAATTGTCCACCCTCAGCTAAATAGTATGCTTGGGGGGGACTCCACTTTGATTTTAGTTAGAGCATAATCAAAATGTTTTGCCTTTACCTCTGTTTCATCAATAATCGCCTGGTGCAGAGCAATCTTCAACACTTTTTCGACTAGATCCCGGCCGGAGAAATCCTGCGTTCGACTAGCTATTCTAGCAAGGTCAACGGTTTCGTGTAGCTTCAGTGGAAATGTTCTCGAATAGTTCACAAGGATCTGCAACCGCTCTTCTCGGTTAGGAAGAGAGAACTCTATCTCCTCTTCAAACCTGCTTCTAACAGAACGATCCAGCGCACTGTGCCGATTCGTTGCCCCTATCGTGCAGATACCAGACCTATCCTCGATCCCGTCCATCTCTGTAAGGAGCGCATTGACGATTTCCAGGACGTCTCCCCGAAGCTCTTGATAACTTCGGTCAAGTCCTATGGCATCAAGCTCGTCAAAAAACAAGATACAAGGAGCCAGCTCTTTTGCTCGCGAATAGAGAAGATGTATCCTTGCTGCTCCCTCACCAACGTGCTCGCCGATTAAGTAGGTAGACTTGACAGGCAGTATTGGAGCGTCCGTGATGCTCGACAATGCCTTTGCCATCATAGTTTTTCCAGTTCCGGAAGGACCAAAAAACAGAATGTTCTTAGGGGCCCATCTGCCGAAGCTTTCAGGATCTTTTAGATATTTTTCGATGAGTCTACATTTCTTCTTTGCACTTTGTTGTCCGACGATGTCCTCAAGTCTAACTCCGGTAGCAATATGGGGTATGTGGTTCTCTGTCTCCTGAACCACGATGACCGTTGATTTGCCGATCGTCGCGTGTTTCGGTTCCACATTCATAATTTCAAAAGCAAAATCGGGATACATCCTCCTATCGAACAAATAGTCCCCTTTCTTCACAGCAGTACCAAACCATTGCTCTTTCGCGTAATAATCGAATACTCGGGGTTCGCTTATCTCTGGGTGTTCGAAGTCACTCTTCATCGGATACCCCGCCGGTTTTAGCACGATGAATTTGGCAGAAGTCTGCGAAGCTTTAATAGCTGATTCACTCATTTTTCTCTCTTAAGTGAATGGTTATAAGGGTCAAGCATTAAATTGTTTATGATGCCTACGAACAGCATTAGAGCCTTCATTGGAATTGACCTCGATAGCGAGACTCGAGAGAGACTCCTTGCGATACAACGTGACAAACTGAACCTAGGTCAATTTTCTACAGTGAAGGCGGTTGATCCGAGAATAGCTCATATCACCCTCAGTTTCCTTGGAAATAAGACATCTGCTGAGCTTTCAGTCATTGTTGAAGCGCTGCGGTCAATCTCGTTCCATCCATTCTGCATAACACTTTGCGGTATTGGCGTCTTTCCGAACATGAAAAGAATAAGAGTCATACACGTAGGATTGAGCGATTCTAAGGACATAAACACGTTGCACGAACTGATCCTTGAAGCGCTAAAGGGAAAGCATAAACCAGACAAAAAAAAATTGGATCCGCATATCACCTTAGGTAGGGTCAAACGGACTATACCTGAGGAGCTCACATTACTAGCTGCCACCATAGTCCCCCTCTCTACATTATTCGTCGGCCAACTCAATATCTCCTCCTTTCAGCTAAGAAAAAGCACCTTAACTCCAACGGGCCCTATTTATAATACACTCGAGGAATTTCGATTATGAAGACTAAATTCACCCGGATACAAATGGAGGTGCTAAAAAGAGCCCGACCGTCACGGGACGAGCGTGATCATCTGCATCGAGTTACACAACAGGTGATAGCAGCAGCACAAAGCGCCATTAATGCTAGGAGCTTAAAAGCGACTGTAGAAGTAATTGGCTCTGCAGCGCGTGACACGTGGATCTCAGGCGAACTGGAAGGCGATCGGGATATAGACATATTCATTGGATTTGATATTACTACTTCGCGCGAAGATCTTGAACGCTATGGACTAGAAATAGGAAAAGAGATCGCAGTTCAAGGCTATGTCATATGCTATGCTGAGCATCCCTACGTTAAAGCACGCTGCGATGGTTTCACTATCGACGTCGTGCCTCATTACATCATCGAGAACACAAACCAGTTGCTCTCAGCAGTCGACAGAACACCGTTTCATCAGAAATTTGTAAGCGAACATCTCAGCGGAAGACAAGATGAGGTCAGGTTGCTGAAACAATTTCTGAAAGGAATAGGAATATATGGTGCAGAACTTCGCGTTAAAGGCTTCTCTGGATACCTCTGTGAGCTACTCATCATTAAGTACGGCTCCTTTGTA
>CAYHCZ010000106.1:0-5590 GCA_964355295.1 uncultured Methanomicrobia archaeon | reverse complement strand
AGCGAAAATTTCATTAGAATGAGCCTTCGGAGTTAGTGCGTCAGGGCACAGACCACTAATTTTCTACGTCATAGTCAATGCAGCTTGTAGACGCTTTGAAGGCGGTTCCGGAAGGTGTAACCATACGCATTGAGGTCAGCCCAGGCTCGCGATATTCGGGTATAAGTGGATACAACACGTGGCGGCACGCTATATGCATCAAGCTCACTGAGCACGCCCAGAAGGGCAAAGCCAACAAACAACTGGTCAGACATCTAGCTCTGTTGTTCAACAAACCCCTGAACGATGTGCAACTAATTTCAGGTAGTTCAAGCACCAGAAAAGTAGTATTATTACGAAATATTGGCGTTGAAGAAGTTGAGTCTATTATTAATGCGAGGTTAATAAGCAGTCTAGGTGAGAAAAAAGACTCTTAACCCGTTTCATCACACATCGGTAGTTTTAATAATTAGTGGGGTTAACCATAAACTGAATAAGATCACGTTTATCTCAATTCACAACTGCAAGCAGGAGCTTGCTATTATCATTAACTTCGACTGTAGCAATAACTTCGACTGTAGCAATAATTGAAAAGGGCTTGTTATTCACCTTTTTAGCTTCTGCTGTTTCTAAGGAGATGACAATAGATATGCAAAATTCTGACACTACAAAATACGTTATTTATGCTGATATCCACACTGATGGCGTCGTCGAGAAGCCTGACGTCGTTGGGGCGATTTTTGGACAAACAGAGGGGCTACTTGGAGACGATTTAGACCTACGAGAGCTTCAAAAAACCGGTAGGATCGGCCGGATCGAAGTAAACATTAGCTCCAAAAGCGGCAAGTCCGACGGATACGTCCTCATCTCATCCTCTCTGGATAAGATTGAAACATCGATACTCGCAGCATCGCTGGAAACGATTGACCGCGTTGGGCCATGTATAGCGGGTATTACAGTTACCAAGATTGAGGACGTGCGGGCATCAAAGCGACGTCAAATCGTCGACCAGGCGAAACACATACTTCTCAACAAGTTTGACGAAAGCCTTCCTGAGAGCCAAGAACTCACAGAATCGGTTAAGCAAGCTGTTCGAGTCGACGAACTAGTTTCTTATGGAAAAGATAAACTACCGGCAGGCCCCAATGTTCAGGATTCTGACGCAATATTGATCGTAGAAGGACGGGCCGATGTTCTGAATCTACTACGGTGCGGCATCAAGAACGCTATTGCAGTTGAGGGGACGAACGTTCCCAAGGCGGTGATTGAGCTAAGTAAGAAAAAGACAGTCACAACGTTCGTAGACGGTGATCGGGGGGGCGAACTGATCCTAAAGGAACTCCTGCAAACAGCTGACGTTGATTTCGTCGCGTCGGCGCCCGAGGGCAAGAGCGTTGAAGATCTGTCTCAGAAAGAGATTGTAAAGGCGCTGAGAAACAAGATACCTATCGAGCAGGTGCTTGAGCAGAAGAGCAAAAGGAAGCCCGCACAAAGCGTTCGGAAGGGACCAGAACCCGCGCCGCGCGTTGCAACAGTGGAAGCTAGCGAGCCGTCTTCCGTTGAAAACAGCTTCAGAGAGTATGCCGAGGCGCTAAATGGCACGTTGAATGCTTTTTTGCTCGACGCTGAGGGGAAAGTTTTAAAAGAGGTGGAAGTGCGCAATCTTGTCAGCGCTTTAAAAGAGTCAAACGGTCTTGTTAAAAGCGTCGTTTTTGATGGAGTAATAACCCAGCGTATTCTTGATGTTGCGGCAGATAAGGAGCTTAATTACCTAATAGGTGTTAAAATCGGCAACGTTGTGAAAAGACCACTGTCGGTCAAAGTACTTACGATCGAAGATATTCAGTAGTCTTCCTTTGCGGGATTGTTTTAACCAGTCCCGTATCTATCAGTTTTTTATCTTTGTTTAGTGCATTAAAAGCGCTTTAACTAAATAGTAGGTATAGGAAGTTCTATTCCTACATAAACACTTTATACGACTTGATTTTAACCTGTTTAGCGTCTAACGACACCGAGGTAAGGCCCATGCATAAAGAGGAACTCATTCAATTACATACGCTGTTAGTTCGCGTTAAAAACTATTTTGAAGAACACACGTTTTGTAACGGTGAATTTGAGCGGTACAGTTCGCTTCATATTGGTCCTATGCACATACATAGAAGCAAAGCGGAACATAAGCACGCTATCTTCGTGCTTGGTAACGAGCTCGCATCTGTTATGGACTCTGAAGAGCTTTCGGGTACGGGGAGGATTTCTGCACGAATGCAGGAACTCGCCGCGCGAACTGAGATGATAAGACTACGATAGACGTTAGGCTAACATCTTTTCCATTAAATAGGCATCTTCTCCATCTTGATAATACGAACAAATTACCTTCACGAGATTAAAGCCGAGCGATAAATACAATCTCTGAGCGCGAAAGTTGCTCAACCTCACTTCGAGGAGCACTTTTAGAATTCCTTTTGTTCGTAAAACGTCGAAAAGGCTTTGTAAGAGCGTCGAGGCAAACCCTTTGTTTTGATATCTTCTGTCTATAGCTAGCGATAAAATCTTCACGTCGAATAGCGAGACCGCTACTGTGGTTAAGAACCCGACAATGTTACCATCTTTTTCTGCAACAAGGAACCCCTCAGGAAACGTCTCGTAAGCTGCCATAAACAGAATGGGATTATATTCGTTGAATGCCTCTTTTTCGATACCGATAACTTGTTCAAAATCTGACGGTTGGAACGTGCGAATCGAGTACAAGTGGCACCCCCCGCGTACGGCTTGTGGATAGAACAAGTTTATGGCACGTAGCATAATTAAAAGCTGTGGATAAGTACGAAGGGGTTACAGAAGTTCTCACCGAATTCATACAGAACCACTATTCGAAAACAATAGTTGAGGTTGGTTGCGGAAGGTTTTCAGCAATTGCTGTCGCATTGCAACCTTTTTTTAAAGTTACGGCAACAGATTTGCTCGAAATCGATGCTGTCGATAGTCGGCTGGCACCAATCTATGTCAAAGACGACGTAACGTGTCCAGTTCTGCACGTGTACCGGGGCGCTAGTCTGATTTTCTCTTTTCGCCCACCACTCGAAATTCAATCAAGTATACTCGCTTTATCTGAGCGAATAGGTGCTGATGTGCTAATTAAACCATTTGGGTCTGAAATCATTGAAGACGTGCGATTAAGTCTGCAAAGCTTTCGAGGGGTACCCCTGTATCTCTTTAGAAACGAAAGACAAACAGGCATTTGATACACTCGTTATGGTAATGGCTGACATAAAGTAGAGCCTTAGTATTAACAAGATACTGCGCAGAGTAAGTCAATGCGTTGTGCTGTTAATAAACGCCCTCTTTGAGGATAAGAGATAGGAGTCGATCTCATCGATAGAACTATTTTTCATAACGACGCCTAATGACTCGCGGATATACATGTTTTCAGGTTTTGACAAACTGACGGCGATCACAGGCAGCGGTGAGAGAGCTGGGCTTGAATTTAAAGAGTTTTTGACCCGGGAAACACACCTTAAGGTTGAGCGCCGACAGACTCTCGCGTGTCAGATGAAGTATACACTGTTACAAGCTAATGGGAAAGCGCAATACGTTGTCGGAATTACTGATTCAGGCTATTTAAAAGGCATCTCTAGCTCACAACTAGAGGAGTCTGTGAGTGTTTTGCAAGAAATCGCCCACGACATCGGCGCTGACATCAGCAAGCGGGAGGATTATCCAGTCCGCGATGGTCATGTCGGGTTAGTAACAATCAAGAATACATACGCTGAAAAAGAACATATCTTGGTTGGAACGGCAGGCCACGTTGACCATGGGAAGAGTACGTTAGTTGGTACAATTGTTAGCGGTACTCCTGATGACGGGTCAGGAAAAACGAGACTCTATCTCGACGTAAAGCCTCACGAAATAGAGAGGGGCCTTTCTGCGGACTTATCATACGTCGTATACGGGTTCAACGAGCATGTCATTCGGCTTAAGAACCCCCTAAGCAAGAAAGAACGAGCGGGAGTCGTTCAAAAGTCGAGAAAGTTAGTGTCATTTGTTGACACTGTAGGTCATGAACCGTGGCTCAGAACTACAATCAGGGGAATTGTCGGCCCGAAGCTCGATTATGGGCTTCTTGTCGTTTCGGCTAATGACGGAGTTACGAACGTCACGCGGGAACATCTTGGAATCCTGCTCGCAATGGAGCTACCCACTATAGTTGCTGTAACGAAGATTGACAGGGTCTCCGAGCGTACGTTACTCGAGGTTGAATCTCAGATCCACGACGTCTTAGGAATCGTCGGCCGTGTGCCATACAAGTTGAAGACGGTCGACAGTGTCGAGCGGATCTATGGCAAGGTCGCACAGGGGCTGCTCGTTCCGATCATTCGGGCTTCGCCTGTCACGCTTGAGGGCATAGAAATCTTGGATGCGCTTTTTAAGTGTTTGCCACAAAGGAACAATAATGAGGACGGAGATTTTGAGGTTTACATCGATCGAGTTTATCAGATAACGGGGGTGGGGTCAGTCGCTAGCGGAACGATAAAAAGCGGCAGAGTTGCGGCAGGCGATAGGCTCTATCTAGGCCCAGGAAAAGACGGCGCATTACACCAAGTGAAGGTTCAATCGATTGAAATGCACCACTGCAACGTTGACATAGCATCAGCTGGCGACATCGTAGGATTGGCAATTAAGGGGGTCAAACCGCATCAGATCGAGCGAGGCATGGTCATTGCCCGGAATAAACCTGCTGCTGTAAGGGACTTCGTTAGCGAAGTGTACATCTTGCAGCATCCCACGCGGATCGGGCGTGGGTATGAACCAGTAATCCATATTGAGACCATATCGGAGAGCGTAACATTTGATCCCGAAAGCGGGTTCATGATGGCCGGTGAATCAGGAAAAGTCAGGATCCGATTCAAATATAGGCCGTATCACGTTTATGCTGGCCAGAAGTTTATTTTCCGAGAAGGCAAAAGTAAAGGCATAGGAACGATCCTGAACGTTTCAAACTGACTTTTTGCCCCTGTGGGAACTTAAATCCCAAACGATTCAGCGAGTACTGTTTCGTTTAAGCGACCAAGTTTGTGCGTTTCGTTTGATTGTGTATCTGTAACGGTTATCTGCGCAGGAGCGAACATAAACTTGTCAATCTTATAAAAGTCATAGTTGGCTTCTTTGAACGTCTGGTAAAACGGTTTGCCGTATGATTGAGAAGTCTCCGAGGGCAGTCTCTCGAAAATCTCGTCATACTTCTTGACAGTCATGAAGACATTTCCATAGTAAATGATGCCATCGTTTGTCATGCCCATTGCTCGAAGTGAATCCTTTGTGACGGGTGCTATCGGGCACGAGCCAGCAGCGCTTTGTATTTGTAGGGTGTCATACCCAAGTTCAGCTGCTTTGTAAACGGCGACCTCAACTACCCGCCCTGCTACTTGAACTGTACCAACGATTGAAGATGTCGGTGCATTTAGAAGCGTCAGTTTTGACGGCTCAAGGTTACACTGCTCGGCAATCACCTCGGCAACTTTCTCATCGGGTAGGTGGTCGCATTCAAGCGCAATTACTCCAAAATCATAATCATCTTCGTAATCTATCAATTCATACGTTTTCTTTGGCTGGC
>CAYHCZ010000105.1:0-5592 GCA_964355295.1 uncultured Methanomicrobia archaeon | reverse complement strand
TATCCTACGGCGTTCGGGACGCCGTAACCTGAGTTCGAATCTCAGCAACCCCATGTAGTGGCCCTAGAAAGGAGGGGAGTCGTTGAAAGAAGTAGTTGAAGAACTTACTCGTTATGAAAGGGCCCGACTCATCGGGGCACGCGCTTTACAGATTTCCATGGGCGCTCCGACGTTGATAGAGTCTGACACGACAGATCCAATCGACATGGCGCTTGAGGAGCTCAAAAAAGGGGTTATTCCAATAACTATTAAGCGCCGCGGAACCCCGAGATGAACTCGATCGAGGCCGTATCAGTCAGCAAGATATTTGACGTAAACTCGACGGATGCAGTAGAAGTTGAGATAGTGACGACCAGCGGCTACGGGCGATGCTCTTATCCGGCCCCAAGCGACGCAATCAAAAAAGCACGAGAACAAGTTTCAGCGCTTATCGGTTTGGACGTGAATCAACAGGTAGAAATCGATGAGTTGCTAGAAGAGGTCTTTTCGTTGTCCAATATGAGCATGGCGTTTTCAGTTGCTGCAGCTAATGCAGCAGCGGCTTCCATAGGGATGCCGCTATATCGTTACTTGGGTGGCCTTTCAGCCAATTCTATGCCCTACCCTTTGATGAAGATCTTTAGCACGGAAGTTGATTATTTCGCTGTTCCTAATGGTGCGGGTTCGTTTGCAAGCGCAATTGCTGCTTCGATAAGCGCCTATCGCGAGTTTAACAAATTAAAAATGCCAAAAGATCCGATTCAAGATGACATTTTAAGTCGGTTGACTATGAGCGTAGAGGGAATTAGCAAAATGTTTGGCTTCGATATCAAGCTAGGTGTCGATTTCAAAGCATCCAGACAGGCACAAAATACACTCAGTCTCAATGAACAAGGCCAAATGACGGCAAATGATCGACTCGAACATATTTTAACCCTTGCCACTCAATACGGCCTATACTTCATTGAAGATCCCTTCAACAAAGCTGAGTATGAATTGCAAAATCAGTTGGCCGATGAACTTCAGGCGACATGTCTTATAGCATCTGGGCAAAAGCTCGATAAAGGCATTCCTGGCTCCCACGCCACCAGTAAGGAGGGGGGGGCTAATCTGGCATTGATCGCACCTACGAAAACGATTTCAAGCGTTTTTGAGAATTATGCCAATGAGAAGGCTAAAGGACACAGCGGTGCTGTGATCACAGACAATTCGACGACCTGCGATGCTTCAACTTCACACGTCGCAGTTGCATTGTCCGCCCCATTCATTAAGCTGAGCGTTAAGGGCAGGCAGAGCACAGCAAAAACGAATGAGCTTATACGCATAGAACAAGAACTATGTGACGGAAAAAACTATAGAATGACAAATATACCGATCTAACAAGAGGTGGAGCGATGGAAGAAGTCACAGAATACGAATCTCTCATACCTGTGGACGAATACCTTGCTGCTGGGGTCCATATTGGGACTCAGCAAAAAACAGAAGACATGAAGCGTTTTGTTTATCGTGTCCGCGCAGATGGGCTTTACGTACTGGACGTCAAAGCCACAGACGACCGTATAAAAACTGCGGCCAAGTTTCTAAGTAAATTCGACCCGCCACGTATACTGGTGGTTTCGGCACGGCAATACGGTCAATTCCCGGCAACGATGTTTGCTAAAGTGATAGGGGCAAAATCACTGGTTGGACGCTTTATACCGGGTACGCTTACAAATCCTGAGTACAGAGACTTTGTAGAACCAGATGTAGTGGTTGTCACAGACCCTATCGGAGATTCACAGGCAGTCAAGGAGGCCGTCGATATCGGAGTTCCGGTAGTCGCAATGTGTGACACAAACAATATGACAATGCATATTGATGTCGTTATTCCGACAAACAACAAAGGGCGGAAAGCTTTAGCACTCATCTATTGGCTGCTTGCGCAGGAGATTGCTAAGCTTCGCGGCCAACAGATGGACTACGCCGTTAACGATTTCGAAATCGAAATCTAAGAGCACTAATGAGGAAGCCTGCAAAAGCAGGATCGTGGTATCCCAGTGACCCTCGAGCGCTGGAAGAACTCCTGCATACTTTCGTGCGAAAGCGCGAACCGCGTAAAATCAACAGCGTAGTGGTTCCTCACGCTGGTTACGCTTGTTCGGGGGCAACCGCAGGAAAAGTCTTCTCTTTACTTCCTCAGGCGGATACTTACATCATTATCGGGCCTAACCACTATTACCCAATTGTCTCGGTATCGAACGAACCGTGGCTTACTCCCCTCGGCAAAGTGAACGTTAATACACATGTAATCGAAGCACTCGATATCGAAATAGCTAATGAGGCAAACAAAGAGGATAACTCCATAGAGCTACAGCTACCGTTTCTTCAGTTTCTGTTCGAAGACTTTGAGATCGTCCCAATTACTATGGGAGTTCAAGGGCCAGAAAAGATAAAACAAGTTTTCGACGCTATCCGAAAGAGTACAGACGAAAACACTGTGGTTATTGCCTCTAGCGATTTTACGCATTACGAGCCAGAGTCCACTGCCAGGAGCGTTGATAAATGGGTAATAGAACCCATTTTAGAGCTGAACTCGCAAGAATTTCTCGCACGGTCTCGCTCAACTTCCCTTTGCGGCTATGGGCCTATAGCGGTCGCAATTGAGTTCGCTAAATATAAGGGCAGCAAACGAGGGGACCTTGTCGATTATTCAACTAGTGCAGATACGTGCGGCAACTCTGCTGCAGTAGTTGGATATGCCGGAATAGTTGTAGCGTAACGCTCGAGAGAAGCTTTGAAATGACAGTGTAAAACAGAACTTATAGATGGTAACATGTTCGGCGCCTGGTAAGGTCTATCTTTTTGGTGAGCACGCTGTTGTCTACGGAGAGCCAGCGATAGCTTGCGCTATAGACAGGCGAATAAGCACATCAGTAAAGCTCGTGTCCTCAGGAAAGATCAAGATAGATGCGATGGGCAAGCGCCTGGACTGCATGAGTGAGGAGTTCAAGTACGCCTGTTGTGCAGTTAAAACCATAAAAAAACTATTCAACACAGATTTTGGCGCAGAAATAACGATAAAATCGCAACTGCCTCCCCGTCAAGGGTTAGGTTCCTCGGCGGCCGTGACTGTCTCGACGATAAAAGCCCTTGCTGAATGTCTAGGTACAGAACTAAAAAATGAAGCTGTGGCAAAAATTGGACATCAAGTAGAAAAGGCTGTTCAAGGGAAAGCTAGTCCTGCAGACACATTTGTCTCTTCAACCGGTGGCGTAGTTTTGATAGAGCAGAATAAAACCTACCACCTTTCATCGCTCAATATGCCGATCATAATCGGCGCAACCGGCATTGAAAGGTCAACCAGTGACGTTGTCGCCTCAGTAACAAGATTAAAACAGAAGTATCCTACTTTAGTTACGGGCGTCCTGTCTTCAATAGGAGACATAACGCGCTTAGGAAAACAGAAGCTAGCTGAAGAAGACTTTGTCGGCTTGGGCGAACTTATGAACATCAATCAGGGACTACTCGAGTCAATCGGGGTGAGTGATGAAGCGCTGAGCAGACTTATTTACGCATCGAGAGCGGCAGGAGCACTCGGAGCAAAAATTACAGGAGCCGGACGCGGGGGCTGTATGCTGGCAATTATGCAAGATGAAAACGTCAAGAATGTCTCGCAAGCTATCGAAAAGCACGATGCCAAAGTGCTAAACGCAACGTTCTCTGGTTTAGGTATTCAAGTAGAGTGAAAAGGAGTGATTCGATGTGATTCTGCTTAAAATTGGGGGTTCTGTCTTGACAGACAAAGCACGAGTGAGTACTATGCGAAAAGATATCATGCGCATGGTGGCTCAACAGATAGCCAATGCAAAGAAGGCTGATCTCGTGCTTGTTCACGGCGCCGGCTCATTCGGACACCCGCAAGCAGCGACGTTCTTGTCTGGGGGCAGAAGCGTTAGTGACGTGTGGAAGACCCATAGAGCGGTATCCTCACTTAACACAATGTTTATTAACGAGCTGCATTCCCGAAACGTGCCTGCACTACCCATCCACCCGCTAGATAGCGTCACGCTAGATGCTGGCAGAATCGAACATTTCGACACGACTGCTTTAGACCTAATGCTCGAAAACGACATCATTCCGGTGCTTCACGGCGATATTGTTACGGACAGCGCTGACGGTTTTAACATATTATCAGGTGATCAAATAATAGCATTTCTGGCACAAACGATGCAACCTAAAAAGATAGGCATCGGAACAGACGTTGACGGGATTATGTACAGAGGAGAGAGAATCTCTCATCTCAACCCTAGCGAGTTTGAAGAGTACCGTAAAGAAATCGTCTGTTCAAGCGTCGTAGACGTGACTGGAGGTATGCTCCGTAAAGTCTCAGAACTTGTAGAACTCGCTATTGCTGGCATTCAATCCGAAATATTCAACGCGACTCTTGATGGCAACATCGCTAAGTTCTTAACGTCAAACCAAGAGTTAGGGACGATCATATCCATAGGAACAAAATGACAACGAACAGAAAAATCGAGCACTTAATAGTTTGCACTGCTGAAGACGTAGAATCAGGAAAAACAGGCCTCGAAGATGTTAGATTCATTCATAATGCAGTTCCGGAAATTGCAAAGTCAAAAATCAATGTGACTGCTAAATTCTTAGGAAGACACTTCACAGCCCCTATCTTTATTGCAGGAATGACAGGTGGACATAGGGAAGCTACCGCTGTGAATGCTGCGCTTTCAACGGCAGCAGAGCAACTTGGAATCGGCATTGGTGTCGGGAGCCAGCGCGCTGCGATTGAACATCCTGAACAAATCGAGTCATTTAGCATAGTTAGGGAGCGAGCGCCTACTGCCTTCGTGGTAGCCAACATCGGTGCTCCTCAAATCAAGGAATATGACCTAGATATTATCGAACGCATAATCGAAATGGTGGACGCAGACGCACTGGCAATTCACCTAAATTTCCTGCAGGAGGCGGTGCAACCAGAGGGGGATACAGACGCAGAAAACTGCCTCGACGCCATAAAATCGCTTAGTGAATCCCTGCGGGTACCGATTATCGCCAAGGAGACCGGTGCCGGCATTTCTAGAGAGGCAGCAACTGAACTAAAAAAGGCAGGAGCGTCTGCAATTGATGTTGGTGGTGCTGGAGGTACAAGCTGGGCTAAAGTTGAGACGTACCGTGCACAGAAAGACCCTTTGCTAGAGAGATTAGGGGAACTATACAGCAGCTGGGGCATACCTACTGCGATATCCATTTTAGAGGCTTCGATCTTGCCCGTTATCGGAACCGGAGGAATTAGGCACGGCCTTCACGTGGCCAAAGCAATTGCTCTCGGAGCATCGTTGTGTGGTATAGGGTTGCCCCTACTGAAATTCGCAATAAAGGGTCCAGAAAAGGTAATAAGCGAGATCACAGCGATTACTGAAGAATTGAAAGTTGCTATGTTGCTCACGGGATGTAAGACGCTCGCTGATCTTAAAAGATGCCCGCTTATAATCATAGGCGAAACCAAAGAAATCTTACAGCAACGTGGATTTGACCTAACAGAGCTTCAGATAAGGAGGTAGTCTAATGGAGATAGAAGTTAACGCAATTGGCGGCTATGAAGAAGTCGGGCGCAAT
>CAYHCZ010000104.1:0-5793 GCA_964355295.1 uncultured Methanomicrobia archaeon | reverse complement strand
AGGGCACACGACGAGGTGCTGTTGGTTGACGAAAATGATGCGTTGATCGCAACAGGACGGGCGCTTTTGAGTCCACTGGAGATGAACGCGTTTAACAAAGGAGTCGCAGTTAAAGTGAGGCAGGGGTTTCTAGGTGCTTGCGAGTATTCGTAACCTAAGCAGAGCGGTTCGAATGCGCCTTACAACGTAAAAAAGCCCTGTAAATATTTCGTTAAGGTGGGTGGTTTCATGATTCCCGGAATGCGAGGAATGAGTCCCAAGAAATTGCAGCAGATGATGAAACAAATGGGTATCGACGTGGAACAGCTAGAAAACGTCGAGAGAGTGATCATACAGCTTTCTGACAAAGAACTCGTTTTCGAAGATGCGGCGGTTACGGTTATGAAAGCGCAAGGAACTAAGAACTATCAGATTTCAGGAGAGCCTACGGAACGCGCGCGAATAGATGAAGGGGACGTTAAGTTGGTCACAGAACAAGCAGGAGTCAGCGAGGATGATGCGCGAGCAGCGCTTGTGGCAAGTGACGGGGACCTTGCCGAAGCAATTCTGAAACTCAAAGAGCCGCAATAGCAGGAAGATATGGTTGATAATGCCCTTCTGGTCTCGATTGCGAACAATAAAAAGCAGTTTTTAGTTGGATCCGAGGGGGAACTCCATACTGACGTTGGCATAATAAACCTTGGGGCTCTCAAAGCTTTGGAATTCGGAAGTACCGTTAGCACGCATCTAGGTTACGGGTTTAAGGTGCTGGAACCACGTGCCCCTGACTATTTCAATCATTTGAAGCGCACGGGGGCGCCTATGATGCCGAAAGATATCGGTATTATTGTTGCCTATACAGGGTTGAACAAAGAAGACGTTGTGCTCGATGCTGGCACGGGGTCAGGGATAACTGCCATCTTTTTGGGCTATATAGCTAAACAAGTTGTCTCGTATGAGATTAACCCGGATTTTGCAAAACGTGCGACAGAGAACGTAAAACGGGCAGGGCGGACCAATGTGGATATCGTTGAAGGGGATATACTCGAAATATCAACAGACATTGAGTTTGACGTCGTCACCCTCGACTTGTACGACATCAGTAATGCAATCCGTGTCGCAAAAGACTGTTTGGCACCTGGCGGGTTCATAGCGTCGTTCTCTCCATTTTATGAACAGGTATTTGAGGCGCGAAATGCTCTTACGAGCTTCACCCAAGTTAAAACCTTTGAGGGAATCGAACGAGAGATACAGTTTGGGAAAAGAGGCACTCGTCCTGCTACTCGAGTTGGACACACAGGTTTCGTGACAATAGCTCGAGTTTAACTTCTTTAGCAAGCAAGGATGCCCCCCCTTAACAAGAAGCGCTTACTTTTAAATAATAAAACTGTAACGTTTTTTAGGAGCGGACAAATGGGTTTAGGAACCGGCACGACTGAACCCGACGTAGATTGCATGGCGTTCATGGGATACGAACGGTACGGGGCAACTAAGTACGTCCGTTGCGGAGCGTTTGGTATTCTCCCAGTTGATTCCTGCAAGCGGTGCGTCGAGTTCCGGAAAGGAACAGTGCCTGACTACTACAGATAGACTTGCGATTACGCAACTGCAGTCGCGTAAACGTTCTCAGTCTGTTGGGCGATTTTGTCCCACGTAAGTGTCTCTCTTACTGTTAAGTAAGCCTTACGTGCTAGGTCGTCTTGTAAACCCTGATCAGCAATTAGTTGGTTCAGAGCTTGTGAAAGCGCGCGCGCATCTCGTGGGGAAACAAGCACACCGCAGCTTTCGTTCAAAATTTCAGGGATCCCTCCCACGTTAGTTGCGACAACAGGGCGCTTACAAGCCATAGACTCGATCAGGAAGAGGCTCGAAGCCTCCATAAGGCTCGGGAGTACGATTATATCTGAAGCTGAAATTAGTTGTGGCAGCTTCGAATGCGGCACCGCTCCAATGAACGAGACGTAGTTTTGAAGGTTATGGTTCGCTACTAGGTTTTGGAGGTGTTGCTTGTGCGGTCCGTCCCCTGCTATCACAAGCTCGGCATCGTGTTGAGCAACAATGTCTGGCATCGCTGAAATAAGATACTCTAACCCGTTTTTCTCAACAAGCCTCCTTGCAGTGAAAAGAACAGTCCTCTCTCGGACGAGGTCGCCGGGCACAGCGCTGGGCTTAAACACGCACGGATCAAAGCCGTTGTGAATCGTCACTACTTTATCGGGTGGGGCCCCCCATTGGATGACCCTGCGAGCAAAATATCCACCTGTGTGAATTTGCATTTTGGACATCCGTGCTAGCATCGGGGCAAGTGTGCGCTCAGTCAGTCTGTACATAGACGAGATGATAGGGGGCTCTATGTAACGCCAAATGTCATAATACGAGCCGTGGATTGTGTTGACCGCGGCTCCTCTATATTTTCGAGCTAAGATGTTTGCTGTTACGCCCGATGTGTAGAAATGTCCGTGATAGATATCAAACCCTGAGAGCTCTGTTGCAAGCGCTGCAAACGGAAATGCGACCTGTCTTGCAAACCTAAGGTTGGCCGGATCCCAAGTACGTTTCATGGTGTTTGCTATATCAATAGTTTTGACAAACACGTTTTCGATCTGAAACTCGGCGGCCTCTTGGCTTGCCCCATTAATGATCGTTACTTCGTGTCCCAGTCTTGTGAGGGATTTTGAGAGTTCAAGTAATGCTACTTCGATACCACCAAGCAGTACGCCTTCTGGTCGCGGACCGAGTTCATAAATATGCGCAATTCTGAGCGATTTCAAACACGCACCTTCCATTGTTGGGCAATTTGAGCCAACGTTAAAAACATAAAGCGTGAATCTTCGCGCAGATCTCGTAAGACCGAGGAGAATAACTGCTTATAGCAGCCGACTTCGTGAGCTGGGTGAGCGTACATCACGAATGGTACCATTTTTGCGTGCCAAGCGTCACCGTTCTTACGTATCTTAGCTTTAATCTGATCTTCTGAATAACCTGCGATAAAGAGTTCGCCAATCGAATCCATAGAAACCGGCACTTGTAAAACTGAATCGCTTTTAGGCTCAGTTTGGGGGTAGAAGGGGGGCGTTGGCTTGTTGCTTTTAAAATCACTTGAATAATCGAAACTCAGCGCGTCAATTGCCCGTAGAAAAGCGCTCGTTACAGTAAAACCAGGAGAGGCAAAGCCCTTAATATCAGCCTCAGATACTGCCTGTAATGCCTCCAACCCTCTGCCGATAAGCTCTTTGATCTGGGTCTCATCCAAGTCGCGCAAGTTGCGTATCCACGCGTAGTGATCGTATCCGTGCAATCCGATTTCATGTCCTTCTTTTTGAGCTCTCAGCAACACCTCTGGGCACGCGGCTTCTACTAGCTTTTTTCGGAAAAGCCCGTGAAGACTGTGCGATCCGTACCGCAGCGGTTTCGACTTAATGAATCTAAAGGAACTCCGCGGGTCTGTGACATACTTAAACAGGTTGAGCGCTAACCTGTCAGGCCCAGTCGTGATGAAAAAAGTTGCTTTCAAGTCAAGAAGCAGAAACAAGTCGAGTAATTCAGGTAAGAGGGCAATATCTCGCGTGCTATCTACATCTATTCTTATCGCTGCGGGAGTTTCAAGCATCCTCAATTCCACAAAAAGTATATCTACAAAAGTTTTCACAAACCATATTTAGTATTAAGGTTGTCGTGCTAGACACTATTTTGTCGTACGTTTTTTTGGACCTGATCTCTAAGAGGCAAATAAACCGTGGATCGTTCGGTACTCAGAAAGGACAATAGTGTAGCGTTGAAGTTAGGCTTATTATGTGTCTCCTTAATTTTTACGTTTGCGGTATTTAGAGGCGTTTTTGCTAATATAGCGTTGTTCTTTGATTATGATACGCTGAAACAAAACGGGTTCTATCTGTGGGCAGTTTTGGCACTATGCATTCTGTGGGCATACATTAAGCGAACAGAAATAATCGAGGCCGTGCGTAGTGGGACCGAAGCGAAATGGTTAATCTATGGTTTGTTACTAGTGGGTGCCTCGGCAGTCCTCCTTTTTTATGTTTTGGCGGTCTCGGCTTCGCTTCCGTTAATCCTTTTTGCAATTGGGTTCGTAGTTGTCGCCCAATTCTCACTTTTTTTTGGACAAGCGTCAAAAATACCACTTATGCTTTTAGGACTACTCGGGATTGCCGTACTTTTTCCAATACTGCTCGAAAACACGGTAGCCCTCTGGTTTCCACGGATAACTGCGGTCCTTTGTGTGTCGACGCTGCAATTCTTAGGATTTCCGGTAACTCTAAACGGGGTTACGGTCACGTTGAGCAGCCTGTTGGGCTATGATATCGTCACAAAGGTTGATGCGAGGTGCGCCGGAAGCGATTCGTTGGCTATATTCCTTGCCATTTTTGGGCTTATGCTCATCGACCGAAAGCCTCAATACAAGTTCTTAATTGCGTTGCTTGTTTTGGGTGTGGTTGGCACGTATTTCCAAAACTTCGTAAGGTTGCTGTTGCTTTTTGCAGCTGGCTACTACTACGGCGCCGATGCGCTTTGGGCAGTTCACGATTATGCCAGCTATATCCTCTTCCCGATCTGGTTTCTTGGCTTTTCTGTTATCTACCTGAGGTACACCAAAAAACCTGAGAACTCGGTTATCGAGCGGAAAAAGAGCCCTGACGTTACATAGAAGCTCTTATACAAAACTGCGGCTGGGTTAAGGTGTAGGAGTGAGTCGCCCTGCTCTCCACTCATCAAAATGAAAATTGAGGCAATATGCGGCGCCCTTTGTCCCAGCGAAGATTGTGGAGGGTTCGGACACAAACAAAAAGGTTAAGTAACATCGCAAAAAAAGGTAAAACAATCCTTTCAGAGGTAACAATTCACGTTTAGCTGTGTAGGCTGCAGCTTTTTTATTGTTGGTGGGATTCTGTTGAGACCTTTAAACAAAACATGCCCCCGAATGCGACGTTTATGTCAGTCTGCGAACAAATTTGCGGTTATTTTGCTTCTGGCTGCGGTTTTAACTTCTTTTATAGCTGTAACTCCATCAGTTGGAGCTACAACTCACCCCATACAGTATCATATTGGCTGTCCGGCGTCAATGGTGAACGAGGCTGGTACACTCGAATATTTTAAAGAGCATGGATTCACGGCCGTGCATTTGGTAGTTCTGGATAAAGGAACGTATCAAGATGAGCTTAACAGGATCAAATCGCTTGGCATGCAGCCAGTTATTGACATTGAAATCCCCATTTGGAGTGGAGGGCAGCTTCAAAGCACCCCGATAAGCAGTTTTTCCAGCTATTTCCAATCACTAAAAGACGTCGGCTGGGAGTACGTCGCCTCGGAAGGGGGCAGAGCTGGCGACCCTGAGTACCTAGCGCAGTTTTTCAAGGGGTACGTGAACTACAACTGTGATCAATGTGGCCTCTGGAAGGATATGTACAAAGCCTCTTTCACAGTAGCAAACAGCTGGGAGAGTTACTACACAGCGGAGTGGTCGTATATCCAACAAGGGGCGACAGAGGCCGCTGCTTTAGGAAAGCAGAATGGAATTCTTGCTGGGGTGTGGGAATATGGTGGCGGGGTTGATTACAACCCAATTTTGACCAATTCGAAGAGTGGAAAAGAACCCAGCTATAAGTCAATGCTCGACTGGTCATATTCTAACGGGATCGGCTTTAGCCATTTTCATGTGTGGTGTGGCAGTAATTCGCAAGGGCTTAGTAGATATAAAGAGCTGGGATTCGAAAAGATAGTTGCGGACTTACAGGTTGATTATCCGCCGACTAGTTCAACTCAATTTCCGGGCACCACCACCGGCACTTCTACTACCAC
>CAYHCZ010000103.1:0-5813 GCA_964355295.1 uncultured Methanomicrobia archaeon | reverse complement strand
TATACTGCGCCGTGAATTAACGGAACGCGGTGGGCAATAGCAGCAGCATTGAGCATATACCGAACCGAAAAGTTGTCCATAGCGTCCAAAATCACGTCGCAGCCCTCTGCAAGCTCGAACACGTTTTTGTCGTCAATGGTCAGATTAATTCCTTCGACACGCGTTGTCGGATTGATCCTTTGCACTTTCTGCGTCGCTGAGTTGACTTTCGATTCGCCAACGTCCTCGTCCCAGTGCAGGACCTGGCGGTTCAGATTGCTGAGCTCGACGTTGTCCATATCAACCAGCTTAAGGTGCCCGACTCCTGCAGCCGCGAGATACAGCGCAAGAGGCGAGCCAAGCCCCCCCAAGCCGGCTATAAGGGCCGTTGCCCTTTTGAGACGTATTTGCGCCTTCTCGCCGAAGCCGGGAATCATGATTTGCCTGTGATATCGCACGCGATCGTATTCAGATAAGGACATTATAAACCCCCACGTAGACCGCTAACACGCTTAAACCGCCGCTCCCTTCGACTTGATTAACTCGCTATAACGGTATTACATCTTGATTTTTTTTCGTTTGGTATATAGTGTCATCTGGATGTCCTTTCTAAATTTGTTGTCATAGAGAAGCTCAAAATTCCCGTCGGTGTCCGTAGACCGCAGGTTATAGATCTTGACTATCTCCGAGTCGATCGGACCTTCGAGGACTCTGCCTTCAGGAACATCTTTCGACGGCTGATCTAAAATCTCACATATCTTCTCATCACGTTTGATAAGCACGTCGAAAATGGTAAGGTTTCTGCGTTTCAATATGTAAAACAGTGCGTCAGTGACCTCTTGGTGAAAGGGTTTTTTCTCTTGCCATAGGTCCGTAGCCTTAACGATTCCGTGCAACGCATCTGATACCGCTTCATCGATTTCATGCTCGCTCATATCTGACACGTTCATCGAATACGTCTTATCTTGCATAATAGTAGGATATGAATCTGTTCCTTTTAAACGTGATCTTGAAGTAGTGCCCACGCCAATCCATTAATGGAGCTTGGACAATCATGCTTTCTGTCTCGAAAGCCATGTTGACTGTGCGTCAAGTTGTAGTTAACGTAGGTATTAAATACGCTATAACGAGACAGGAAGAATCTGACTCTACGGACAGCATCGCCGGCATAAATAGTAGATGCCGCGCAAACGAATGTTGACCAAGCATAAAAAATTGACACGGTAGAATTTAAAAATAGTGCACCATAATCCCGTTGTTATGTAACAATGCTTGAGATAGTGTAAACAAACAAATATGACTTCGGACGGGATCCACACCTTTTTGCACTTTGCCAATAATGGCCTCTTAGGTGCACTTAACAAAAGAGAATCAGAAGGTGATGTCCACCTGCGCACGTCAGCGCCGAACCATCAGGCCCAGTTTAACGACCTTGGCGTGGTGCGCGTTTGCAGTCGTCGTAGCTCACAACGTTCCGGCTCTTACATCGCTTTTCTCGGTATAGGCTTGATCTGGCGAACATTTTTTCATAGCTCGTATGAACCCCACACCCCAATGAAATACACAGAGCTCTTCGCCAGTCGCTGATTTCGCTTTCTTGAAATCGGTCAAATTTTGATCCGCAAAGTAGCGCTCGCACTCTGCATGATGCAAACAGCTTTTTTCAATGCATTTGCGCGTCATACCTTCAACTCAACTGTGCATTCTATCTACCTAAATATTTTATCTAACGTGCACCATCTTGCAAGCGTAAACAAACCAGCGCTATTCTAGAGTGCGACCGACCAGATTAACAAAATGGAGGCGCAGGCGGACGTGAAATTCGGAGCGTAACTCTCAGTCGCAATAAGCACAAGAGCTCGAAGTAAAGACAAAACATATGATCAGGTGACTTTCAAGCAATAACGAGACGATATCGCTTGTTTCTATTTAATGCAAGACGATTCAATCAATTTTTCGAGGACTCAAAATGTATGATATCGAACTAGAGCCAGAGCCTATCAAGCGCATCCTAAACTGCCAAAAACTATTCGCCATCTTGAAAGTGTCTGTTGACCTCGGAATCTACACACAGCTTGCCTATCCTTTAACAGCACACCACTTATCACACTCGCTCGGAATTGACGAACGTTTTCTTATGTACTTACTTGAGACATTACAGCGAATCGGGCTTGTAGAACGCGCATGGGGGGAGCAGGAGTCGTGGACGTACCAAAGCACTCCGGTAGCTCGACAATACCTAAGTCAAGAAAGCCCGTTGTACCTCGGCCAAGAGGCGTTTCAAGATGATGATCCGGGCAAGCTACTTGAGCGCTACCTAAAAAAGGGCCCTTCCAATGACGTCATCAACAAGGACTACTGGACTCCCGACCTTATCAAGAAACTCGCCGCAGTGGCTTTGCTCGGTGGGGTGCAAAGTACAGTCAAGCACGTTAATCTAGCTGGCCGAAAGCGTTTGCTCGACATTGGTGGCGGGCACGGACTGTACAGCATCTTTTTTACGAGAAAATATCCGGAACTACGAGCCTGCGTCCTCGATTTGCCACAAGTCATCGAAGTTGCTTATGAAAACATAAAGCGTCACAATGCGAGTGAGAGGGTGCACGTTATCGCCGGAGACTACAACACGTTTAACACAAATCGCAAGTTTGATGTGGTCTTCTTGAGCAACGTCACTCCGTCACCAGATGAGTTGCGTTTACTGCTTAACAAGTCACGAAATCTGCTGAGCGACGGTGGAATTGTCATCATCAGAAGCTTCATATCTGACAGCACCCCGAGCGTCTTGTCAGCAGCAATCACCCTTGAAAGGTACGCGCGACGCGGCAGGAAAGGCTTTGCACGAAACGACCTGACTGCTGCACTTAATGAAACGGGATTTAAAGAAGTTGTCGATGTTTACGCAGCCGATGGTGTCGTTATCGTGTGCGGGACAAGTAAGAGTGCCAAAACACTCGATACTTAGGACGTTAAGTCTTGTTTCTACAGGAAAGGGTAGGAGACCCCTCTCGAAACCTTGCAACCATTCTCGAAAAGTGACCTATAGACTATCCCAACGACGATTGCAGACGCACTTCGCGCGATTTAAACCCTATCTTTATACACTTTGTCAGGGTCGAACACTTTTTTTCCAATTATCGTCCCGTCGATGGTCTTAAAGAAGCACGACCGAAAGCCCGTGTGACAGGCTGCTTGAACTTGATCTACCTTTATAACGAGGGAGTCGTTATCACAGTCAACTAAGATCTCCTTCACCTTTTGAAAGTGGCCTGATATCTCTCCCTTTTTCCAAACTCGTTGTTTTTTTCGACTCCAATAGTGGACACAGCCGGTCTTTCGGGTCAGCTCAAAAGCCTCCTCGTTCATAAATGCGATCATCAGTACTTCGCCGGTCTCATTGTCCTGCGCAGCAACGGGAATAATACCTTTGTTAAAATTTAGCTTCACCATATTAATCCTCTGTGACAGGACTAACTCGACGCTCGCCTCGTGTACATTGACCGAACCTCTCGAAGAGTTTCGCCCTCTGTTACGATACCGGCATCGACTATACTGCCAATAACGACGATATGGTCGCCAGCTTCTTTGCTCCACATGACGCTGCAGTCGACAAATGCTACGCAGTCCTTAAGAAGTGGCGAACCCGTACTCCCCAGTTCATATAGCGTTTCCGCAAACTTGTCAACTTTCCTGCCTGAGCTCTTACCGAACAGATCCACAAGCTCCGCCTGATCATTTCTGAGAATGTTGATGGCAAACGCGTTGCTGTTAGTAATGAGTTCGTATGTGTAATGCAATGGGTTCATCGCAACCATAACTAACGGCGGGACGAAGGATACCTGCGTTATCCAGCTTGCAATGAAGGCGCTCACGTTGCCGTCATAGCAGGCTGTAATGATTGCTATCGGGTTGATCAATTTCCATAACGCGGTTTGTATGACATTCATGATGTTTTCCTCCATAGTTTACTCTTCCGTGTCACTCAGCATACGGTTTATTATCTGATTGACGTCGAGCAACTGTTGCTCGCCAGTTCTTAGATTTCGCAGCGTTAGCTTCGAGGTCTGCATCTCTTTCTTTCCAATGATGATCGCATAATCAAAGCCTGCGCTGTTTGCGTATGCCAACTGCGCACGAACGGTTCGGTCCATAACATCGATATCCGTTACAAGACGAGATCGCAGCTCATTGGCGACTTTAAGTGCGTAGATGCGCGCGTCTTTGGTCGGCACCACTAAGAGCCGCGGCTGTTCTGGCACCTGAGGGTTAGTGGCGTCTATCACCCTGTCGAATCCAATGCCAAAACCGGTCGACGGCACGTCCTCGCCCCCAAAAAGGTGAGCAAGCCGATATGAGCCTCCGCCTAATACCTGATTTTGAGCGCCGAGCGCATCTGAGTATGCCTCAAAGACGATTCCCGTGTAGTATTCCAAGCCCCGCGCAATGCCGAAGTCAACGGTATACGAAACCGCGAGCGTATCGAGAAGCTCAAGAACGCACAGCAGGTGATCAAGCGCCACGATATCTTGCGCTTCGCTCAAAGGGTCTGTAGCAGTGAAGAGGTCAATAGCGCGGTCTCCGCCTGGAAGCTCCCCGAGACGATCGAAGTCCCCTTTGTCGATAAGGCGCATGGCAAGTGCGCACGTTTCATCCTCGACATCACAAAATATTGCTCTGAGCACGTCGAGAGAGCCGACATGTATATTCGCGTCGATCGCAACACTCCTCAGCATGCATTGTGCAAGGGCGATGACCTCGGCGTCCGCTTCCGGGAGGGCGCTCCCGATGAGTTCGATTCCGAACTGCCAGAACTGACGGTATCGCCCTGATTGCGGCCGTTCATACCGAAAGCAATCGCCAAAATAATAGAGCTTAAGCGGCTTGGGGGCAGACTGGAGCTCGTTGACGTAAAGGCGAGCGACAGGAGCGGTGAGTTCGGGTCGCAACGCCAACAGCCTGCCGCCTTTGTCCTTAAAACTATATAGCTCATCGACAATCGTCTCGCCCGATTTGAGCGTAAAAAGCTCCAGCGGTTCAAAAGCAGGAGTGGCGACCTCACGATATCCCCACCGTTCAGCCACATCTCTAAAGCGCGATTCAACGAAGCGCCTGCGTTTCATTTCCGAAGGCAAGAGGTCTCGAGTGCCGCGGGGTCGCATGAGTGGTGTACTCTTCCCTGCCGTCGCTTGCGGATCGCTCACCTTCGCCTCATCCCCTTCTTCCACATAATCGCACGCTCTGCACCTACAAAGACTTAGATAACTTATTAATTATGGTTCTTGCGTTGTTTAAGGGGATAGTCTTCGGTGCCGACACGTGTTACGAGCGCGTCGATTCTTCAAGAACTGCTCACGAAGTTTGGAGGGCTCCATCCTCAGCATTAAGCTAAAGCATTCCAATCGCCTGTGACAGCCGGTCAAACGCTTCAAGAGGCAACAGGTTGGTCGGCAAAACTGCAAGACAGTACAGATAGCCCGCGACGCATAGGAGCGCTAACGGGATGAGGAAATGGAGCCGGTTTTTGGGTAAAAGCGCGTCAAAGCCGATAATCAGCGCAAATGGCGCAATCGGGAGCAAGTACCGGCTGATATCCTCATGGAGCACGAACAGCACCGGCACGAACATGAAGAGCGCATAGAGGAAGAGCTCTCGGTACCCCTTCTGATAGAGCTGGACAATCCCGATGCCATAGATGAAAAACAGGATGACGTAGAGTTCAGCCGCAAATGCGCTGCTGCTTTCGGCCATTACGGCGTGTGTGGGAATTGTTAGCAATGGGATGTCCAGAAGCGCTTGGTTCACAGCAAAATAGGCGAAGAAGTTGCCGAGCGAGT
>CAYHCZ010000102.1:0-5817 GCA_964355295.1 uncultured Methanomicrobia archaeon | reverse complement strand
TTCGTAAACGTCTACGTCGTTCTTGGCGCAATAAGAGCTTGGAAAAGCCGCGGATATCCGCTCGAGCGCGGATAGCGTAGGGTGCAAGGAATCAATTTGCCCGTATTCGCTTTAGCGCGTCTTTCACTCTAACGGGCCCCTCGTTCGTTTGAACAGTTAAGAGTCTTGTATTACAAAAGGCGGGTCGATTCTAACAAAATACCGCTCAGACGTTTGGGTGGCTTTATGGCAAACCTGCGCGAAAAAGGGACTCGTCTACGCTGCGCAGAGTTGTCCCTTTTCGTTCAGCGCTGCGTGTTTCGCCACGCTATCATGCCACCTTCCAAAACAAAAACTCGCTTAAAACCTGATTGCCGAAGCATTCGAGCTGCAGTCTCTGAGCGTTTACCAGAGCGGCACACTACGAGTATATCCCCCCCTTCCCGCGTCGAGAGTTCCCCCAAGCGCTCCTTAAGCAGATGAAGTGGAATATTCACCGCACCAGGCAATCGTCCTAACTCGCCCTCAAGTTCGGGTGGATCACGAACATCGAGCACGAAAAGTGGCGGTTCCTCCTGCAGTCTTCGAGCTAGATCGACCGGTTTGAGGTAGACTAAGCGGGTCTTATCATGCGTATCATGATTCTTACCTATCACGGAATCCTCAATTGTGTGCTCACGGCTTGTGACGCCATTCGGCCCCTTGGAGCTCTTTTTCTTAAGCGCTGTTAAGCTGACGTTGATTTACTCTTCGAGCTCTTTGTAACACAACCAAAAGTCGTAATTGTCATACATCTTGACCCGTTCTTTGGCCGTCTTCTCGTCGGCTGGCGCAGGAATAAGGACTTTATTCCCGATAAGCTCATTTTGAGGCCATCCTGCGGGCATTGCGACGCTATATTTGTCAGCGGTTTGGAGGGCTTTCACAGCCCTGAGAATTTCGTCGATATTTCTGCCGACTTCTTGCGGATAATAGATTATCAAACGAACGGTACTTTTGGGATCGATAATGAACACCGCGCGCACGGTATTTGACGCCTTGCCCGGGTGAATCATTCCCAGCATCGATGCGACCTTGCCTGTGTCTGCAATTATGGGGAAAGGAATCTCGACGTCTAAGTTTTGTTGGATCCACTCGGTCCACTTCATGTGCGAGATGACTTGATCAATGGACAGTCCAATGAGGCCGCAGTCTAGCTTTTTAAACTGGTCATATCGTTTGGCGAAGGCCACAAACTCCGTCGTGCACACCGGCGTAAAATCTGCAGGGTGGCTAAAAAGAACGAACCACTTGCCGCTAAAAGCATTAGGCAGCGTCATCTTGCCGTGGGTCGTCTGTACTTCGATTTGCGGGAATTTATCACCGATTAACGGCATTCCTTGCGCAGCTGGCGCGCTTTTTGCAGCGCTTGCGGTACTCGATTGCATATTATTCAATTTCATATCGCGTACATATATACATTATGCAAAACCGTGAGAGTCCGCACCTAATTGCATTTGCAGGACTAAGAAGCCATCTCAACACGTGCACGAGTAGCTTTTTTGGAGATGTGACAAAGTTTATCGTTCACGTTTTCAAAAAAAAACTTGAAGTGTACGTCAGTTGGTAGCGTCACGTTACAACAGCCAGAACAATTACGGCGCATTAGAGGCACTTAGCATTAACTGGCTTTCTGGTAAGTGTGTCTTCACGAATCCTAGAAAGAGCGTCGCGAGCGATCAACTGAAACGTGCTGACATGTCCCCATTAAGTCACCTTCGAGAAAAATCAAACAAGCGTTTATAGCGAATTATAAGCAGTTTGTCACCTAACATTTTCAAAACGTTTTTATACCTTCGAAAACGAACAAAGTTGACATTAACGAGGGACAAAAGCCCTACCTGTGTAAAGCAAAGGAGGTGAATCATGAGAAAAATCGTCATCTCTCTATTGGTACTGGCTCTGGTAGCTGCATTTTCGGCAACTGGCGTGTCAGCAGCAACCTGTGCTGCAACGACAACGTCCTGTGCGTCGACCACGAGCGCTCAGTGTACAAGCTGCACCACGGCAACGTGCTGTGCCTGTCCGACTACATGCTGCCCAGTGGTAACGTGCTGTCCGACCGCGTGTCCGACCGCATGTCCGGTAAAGACAACCTGCTGTCCAGCAGTCGTCACCTGCTGCCAAGTTCAGTGCTGCTGTTGTTGGGCCCCATACAAGTGTTAATGGTTTTCAGCAGCTGACCCGTTCGGGTTAGTGCTGGAACACCTTGAGTACTTGGTAAGGCGTAACGCAGCTGAAGAAGAGAGAACTAACAGCTGGTGCTGTAAATAAACCAAAGAGCGTTTGAGAGAGAAGGCAAGTGCCCTTATTTCAGTAATACGTAAACGATCTTCGATTTACGAGTGGCCTTGTAACAGGTTTATTTAATCAGGGCGTTTGCCTGAACAGAAATCGGGATTCGATTTAAGCCAGGGATTACCTGGCTTCTTTTTTCTAAAAATAAATGCAACTATAGCCTTGCTATGGCTTTAGAGGGCCATACGCTAAGTTTAGAGCTGTAGTTCTATAGAGAGATTGCGTTAGTTTTAAATGCGCAGTCGTCAAAAACGTCTTAAATTCTAACGCGCCACGATCGGCAAATCGTGCGAGCATAAAGGAGTCTAGGCCTAAAAGGCCTATGCTGGCACAAAGCGTGCCGTAGTGCTGAAACGTATTAACGCTGAAAAAGGAGCGAACGACAAGTTGCGAGATCCATGGACAGCTTCGCGTGCAGATCGTCAAAAAAAAGAGGTACGTGGCGAGGCGACACTATTTGCTAACGTCCAGTTTATCTATGAGCTTGTCTTAGCACAACTCGAGCTCCATTCCCTCGGCGCTGTGTTTGAGATGACCGATGAGTTTTCGACTGTAAAGCTGCTCAACGACACAGACAATCAGCAACTCAAGAGACGGTTGGCATATTTTCAGGCTGTCAACGGACAAAACACCGACTACTTCTATATCTCACGAAAGAACCGGACGCGTTCGGTCAACCAATATCTGACCCACTGGATCTACCCTTACAAAGGGAAATTTCACCCACAGATGATCAGAGCAGCGCTCAACATTATCGGTTTAGAACCCGGAGAGACGGTCTTAGACCCCTTTATCGGAAGCGGAACGACGGCACTTGAAGCGCAATTGCTCGGTGTTAACTGTATCGGTTTCGACGCCTCACCCCTTTGTGTCCTCCAAAGCAGGGTCAAGACTGCGTCACACGAAGTCATCAAGGAAATACGAGCACAATGTGAAGCGCTAACAGGATCAAACACGGCAGAAAAGGAATTTGACGAAAAAGCGCTGAACCAGATCACATCAACTGCTGATCAACAGGTGCAGGATTTCTTTCGCCTCGCAAAACTCGTCGCACTGAGCGATAGCGTCCGACGAAGAAAAGACTTCGCATCAGCACTCGTTTCGCGTACAAGGTTAATGACACAGTCGATTATGGATTACGATTCAATAAGAAAGGATCTCAAGCTCTCGCTCGGACGTGCTGTGATCGAACGTGGCGATGCGCGTACACTTCGGCTGCACGATGAGAGCATCGACGGCATCATTACGTCGCCGCCATATGCCATTGCACTCGATTATATCAAGAACGACGCGCACGCTCTTGAGTCCCTTGGATTTAACATTCATGAGATGCGGGAACATTTCGTCGGATTGCGTGGTCGAATGAATGAGCGGGTACGTCTCTACAATGAGGATATGAAGAAGTGTTTGGATGAGATGATGCGAGTTCTGAAGCCGAACAAATATGCGCTTATCGTTATTGGAAATGCTGCTTATAAGAATGAAACACTCGAATCAGTCGAGTTTATAACCCAATATGCAAACAAGATAGGATTGCGACTCATAAACAGCATCAACAAGACCATCTTTGGCCTTTACAATGTGATGCAAAAGGAAAAAGTTTTAATCTTCAAGAAGGATGAAGAGTGCACGTAACGTCCGGATCTAGAGTTGTATGAGGGCAGTTATCGTATACCCGTGGCAAGTGGAAGAATTTATCCAGTGGTTAGAGCCCGACGTTTCGACATGGCCGATTGACGGCGTGAAACAGGCGCTCTCCAAGGTATCCTACGACGAGCTCATTGAGCTTCACGTGCTCCCTGCGCTTTCGCATTACGACGCTCTCCGGTGGTTTGAAGATGGCAGGCTTGTTGGCAGTAAAAACAACGGGTCCAAAGAAATCGTGCAAAACTTTAGAGACTACCGCTTCAACGGTTTATTCTACTCAGGTCTATTTGACACTGAGGGTGAAGCAGACTGGTAACTTTTTTTAACAACGTAGAGCAGATCGACCGACGCACGGTTTCACTCGCTGCGATCACACTATCTGCTGAGCGTTTCTAACATCTCTTTGACAGCATCAACGTGGCCGCCAACCTTCACTTTTCGCCACTTGTGCGCCAGCGTACCTTCTGGGGTTATCAGAAAGGTACTGCGTTCAATGCCGTAGTACTCTCGTCCGTACATGCGTTTCAGTTTCCAGACGCCATATTTTTCCGCCACTTCGTGATCTTCGTCGCTCAATAGTAACACGCTAAGCTGGTGTTTCTGAGCGAATTTTTGATGACTTGCAGGCGAATCCGGGCTTATCCCAATGATTGCGGCGTTTTGTGTCTCAAAGTGTGACAGTTGTTCGCTGAACTCTATCGCCTCGCGTGTGCAGCCACTTGTGTTATCCTTTGGATAGAAGTAAAGAACGACCCATTTTCCCTTGAAGTCGCTCAGACATTCCTGCTTGCCTGCGCGATCAGGGAGACAGAACAACGGTGCTTCAGAACCAATTTCCATTAAAACCACCATAAACCACTGCTCGCTTCTGTTTGCGGACAGTGCTTTACGCATGGCTATTGGGGATATTAAAAAGCTTGTTGCAAGAATGACGTGATTTTCCTTTTAGCAGGGTAAGCTACCTGTTTAGGCGTATCGCTGGCTATTCACTCGAGCGCGTTGCCGAGCGTCTGAGGAGTTTTCGCGCTTTCTACGCGCACGGACTGATCAAACGATGTTGGCCGTCAACGGGACGCTCGCCGCCGCAGTCGAGAGCGTGTCACTGGGACCTATATATGAAAAGACACGTATTGCAATGTGCTAAACGTTTAAATGAGGACTTATGTTAGATCCGCTCTTGCACGACGGCCCTGCTGAAATAGCTTTGATGACTGATCTGCAAAAAGAGGTGTTCAAAAGCATTTATGCTGCGAGCACAGAAGGCCTGCGCCTGTGGCAGGTGCAGAAGAGGGTCGGAGGAGCAAAGTCCCAAGTCCAAGAAGCGCTCCACGAGTTGCTTGGGGCAGGCTATGTCGGGATTCTTTCGATGGGCGGAGGGCCCAAATACCATAAGATTACCTCAAAAGCGTACATCTTGGACGCGCTGAACACAAATGACGCTGGGATGCATTAACGATTTTCTTCACACGCGTCAAACGGACTGAAAAAAGAGCACATCATATTAAAGCGCAAAGCTGAACAACTCAATTCTCTGCCTCGCATCGCGCTGGGAGATCAGCCCAAAATGCGCCTGCTTGTACCCATAACGTTGATACCCCTCAGGCCCCGCAATCCCTACTCGAACGAGGTAGCTCGTATCAGGATCGCGTGCGATTCCCCGTGAAGCCACGTCATATCCGGCGTACCGGTTGTGCTCCAAGCGCATCAGAGGGAGAACGCTGCCTCGGCGGTCGGAGTACGCCGCTGCATCGTGATCGTGTCCACAGATGATAACGTATCCAATCCCGTACATTTCCTTGACATATTCGAAGGCTTCTGCTGGCGTGTAGTGATACCCGCTTGCGTCGATGTACG